>CAYNNB010000027.1:0-29441 GCA_964398425.1 uncultured Flavobacterium sp. | reverse complement strand
AGTAGTGTAAACACGCGTACAAACCCCTCTTCTTTGAGGACAAGAATCTAAAGCAGCCGATTTGCTCTTCTTAGTTATTTTGGCTCTTCCAGTTCTTACTAATTGTTGAATTGTTGGCATAATTACTAATAAATTAATACTTGTTTTAATTACCCTATTTTAGGGGATGCAAAAGTAAAAATTATTTTTTACAATCCAAATGAAATTTAATTATTTTATTTTGAGACAGTTAATTTATTAATTTTTAGCTCTTTTAGCCTAACTTTAATTTAACTTAAATCTCTTAGCAACTAAGTATAACAACATTGCACACTTAAAAATCACAAAATACGTTATATTTACTGCATGAAATGGAAATGTGTCATTTTTCTTTTTTTTACAACTATGGGTTGGAGTCAAAACTTTTATTTTAAAGCGGAAGGTGCTTCCCTAAATGAAACAAAAGTTTTAGACAGCATTGGCTATACTAAAAAACATACTAGTGTTCAAACCATTATTGACGAAAATAAATCTTTAGGAAACAAATTAACTCAAGCTGGATTTTTAGCCTCACAGCTATTAAAAAACAAAAAAGCGAACGATTCTACTTTTGTATTTTATTACTCTCTTGGAACTAAAACTCAAAATCTAAGAATCAAAACAGATTTACTTACTGAAGAAATAAAATCCACCTTAGGACTAACTACAGACAAAATAGTTCCTGTTTGGGAAACTGAATCTTTTTTAACTACTCAATTAGCTATTCTAGAACGAAAAGGTTACGCCTTAGCCAAATTACATTTAGAAAACTTCACCCAAGAAAACAATCAACTTCAGGCTTTTTTAGTTGTTGATTTAAACAGTGTTAGAAAAATCAATTCGCTTGTTTTTAAAGGTTATGATAATTTTCCGAAAGGTGTAAAAAAAGTATATGAACGCAAATACAAACAAAAGCCTTTTAATCAGGAATTAGTAAAAAATATCAATCGCGATTTCAACACACTGTCTTTTGTAATCCAACCTAAATTCCCCGAAGTATTACTAACAAAGGACTCTACCCAAGTTTACATTTATTTAGAGAAAAGAAAAAACAATAGTTTTGATGGCTTTATTGGTTTTGGAACCAATGAAGAAAAACAAAAACTCCAATTCAACGGCTATTTAGACTTGAATTTGTTTAACAATTTAAATTCAGGCGAACGTTTTAATTTATATTGGAAAAACGATGGCAACAAACAAAGCACCTTTAATGTCAATTTAGATTTGGCTTATGTTTTCAAATCACCTTTAGCTCTAAAAGGTAATTTAAAAATCTTTAAACAAGACACTATTTTTCAAAATAGTAGTTTTGATTTGGACTTAGGCTATATGATTCAATATAACACCAAAGTTTATTTAGGAATAAAAGACAACACTTCGGAGGCGATTCAGAAAGTAAGCGCTTCAACAATTAAAGATTTAAAATCAAGTTTTTACACTGCAACTTTCGAACATCGAAAAAACAATTATGAAAATGATTTGTTTCCTGAACAATTTTATCTACTGACTAAATTTGGCCTAGGAAATCGAACGACTGGTAGCGAAAAAGCGAATCAGTTTTTTGGACAAATTCAAACCTTGCGACTTTTACCACTTAACACAAAGAATTACATTCATTTAAAATCTGATTTGTATTACCTACAAAGTCCAGACTACTACACTAATGAATTGTACCGATTCGGAGGTGTAAAATCCATACGTGGTTTTAACGAAAACAGTTTGCAAGGTAATATTTTTGGAGGTGTTTTTGCAGAATACAGGTATGTAGTAGCTTCTAATTTATATATACATACTATTACCGATTTTGGTTATTTCCAAGACAAAGCGAATATTACATCTTCTAATCTATATAGCTTTGGCTTTGGGCTAGGACTACTCAACAAAGATGGTGTTTTCAATTTAGTCTATGCCAATGGATCTTCAAGCGGACAAGCCATTAAACTTTCTAACTCCATTGTGCAAGTAAGTTTCAAAACCACCTTTTAGATTCAAAATAAAAGTTTATCACATAAATCCAAACTTTACTTTATCTTTGCAGCATGAAGAACGACAATCAAATTTTCGGAATTAGAGCCATTATTGAGGCCATTCAATCAGGAACAGTTATTGACAAAGTATTTATTCACAAAGAAGCACAAGGCGATTTAATGCGTGAATTAAACAAAGTCATTAAAGCCAAAAACATTAATTATAGTTATGTTCCGGTTGAAAAATTAAACCGAATGACTTCTATGAATCACCAAGGAGCGGTGGCTACTATTTCGCCGATTAGTTTTATTAACTTAGAAGAATTGATTGAATCGACTTTAACTAAAAAAGAAAATCCCTTGTTTTTAATTTTGGATCAATTGTCAGATGCACGTAATTTCGGTGCTATTATTAGAACAGCAGAATGTACTGGCGTTGACGGAATAATCATTCAAAAGCAAGGAAGTGCACCTGTAAATGGTGATACCGTAAAAACTTCGGCTGGAGCAGTGTTTAATGTCCCGATTTGCAAAGTCGATCATATTAAAGACGCTATTTTCCATTTACAAGGAAGTGGTATTAAAACGGTTGCTGCCACTGAAAAAACAGACAACAACATTTATGACATTGACTTTTCTGCACCGGTTGCCATAATTATGGGAAATGAAGAACGAGGGGTGAATCCGTCTGTATTAAAAATTGTCGACGAAAAAGCCAAACTACCTATGTTTGGAACCATAGAATCATTGAATGTATCGGTAGCTTGTGGTGCTTTTTTGTATGAAGTCGTGAGACAACGAATTGGTTAAATAATTTACCAATAAAATATAACACATTTCAAAATACAATCATTTTTTTTCACCCAAAAATTCATAAATTACTTTCACTGAAGAAGTGAAATAATCTTCGACTCCAGATTTTTGTTCTTCATTCATTTCTTTAGGTGGATTAATGAAATTTCCTTTCGCATCAAATTGTTTAAAAAATGGTGCTTGACTTGGATCAAAATCAGGGTGTTCCCAATCGTAATATATTGGTTTTTCAAATTGGGGCGTTTTGACAATAATACTAAACAGCACGCCAACTATGAAACCTGCAAAGTGCGCTTCCCATGAAATGCCCTCTTTAGCTACATGCTCACTTGGAAACATAAACCATAGAATCCCACCATATAATATAACTATCGTTAATGATAAAGCGACCAAACGAAAATATTTAGTCATAATTCCTTTAAAAAACATAAAACTTACTAAACAATAAATGAGTCCACTAGCACCAATATGGTAACTATTTCTACCTAACAACCAAGTTCCTAATCCAGAAAACAGGATTCCTAAAACCAATACCATCCAAAATTGATTTCGATAAAAATAACGCAGCGTCATTATTACAAAAAAAACCGGAAAAGAATTATTAAGTAAATGCTTAAAGTCACCATGAATAAAAACATGGAGAGGTATACCTCGTAATCCTTTAACTGTTTTTGGCAAAATACCGAATTCATATAATTGGGGAATCCATTTAAAATCAACATAAAAGCCCAACCACATAAGAAGTACAAAAACCAACGGAACAATTACAACCGAAGGTGAAAAATAAAAGTTTTTATCTATGGATGAATATAAGTGCATATATCAAATTACTCAAAAGTAAAGCCATTTTTTGTTTTACGCTATTTTGTCAGATGTATTAGAGAACATAAAAATATTAAATACCTTTGTAATTGAAAAATAACACATCATGAATACTCCATTAGCCGAACGTATCCGACCTAAAAACTTGAATGAATACATTAGTCAGTCACACTTAGTAGGTGAAAATGGATCGTTAACATTACAAATAGAGCGAGGCATCATTCCTAGCTTAATTCTATGGGGGCCGCCAGGTACAGGAAAAACCACCTTAGCTCAAATTATGGCTCAAGAAAGCAATCGCCCTTTTTATGAATTAAGTGCTATCAATAGTGGTGTAAAAGACATACGAGAAGTATTAGATAAAGCAAAAAACAGTGGAGGGATGTTTACTACTAAAAACCCTATATTGTTCATAGATGAAATTCACAGATTTAGCAAATCACAACAAGATTCTTTATTAGCTGCTGTTGAAAAAGGATGGATTACTTTAATTGGTGCCACCACAGAAAACCCCAGTTTTGAAATCATCCCAGCATTGTTGTCAAGATGTCAGGTTTACATTTTAAACGCATTTACAAAAGAAGATCTAGAAGCTATATTACACAGAGCCATTCAAACAGATGAAATTTTAAGAACAAAAAAAATTGTTTTAAAAGAGACTGAGGCTATATTAAGATTATCAGGTGGAGACGGCAGGAAGTTGTTAAATATTTTTGAATTGGTTGTCAATGCACTTTCGGAAGATGAGATTGAAATTACTAATGAAAAAGTAATGCATTTGATTCAAAAAAACACGGTGTTATATGACAAAACTGGAGAACAACATTATGATATTGTTTCAGCTTTTATAAAATCTATTCGCGGGAGTGATCCAAATGCCGCTGTATATTGGTTGGCTCGAATGATTGAGGGTGGTGAAGATGTAAAATTTATAGCCCGCCGACTATTAATTTTAGCCAGTGAAGATATCGGAAATGCTAATCCAACGGCTTTAATCATGGCCAACAATACCTTCCAAGCAGTAGCAACTATTGGGTATCCTGAAAGCAGAATCATTTTAAGTCAATGCGCAATTTATTTAGCAACTTCTGCCAAAAGTAATGCCAGTTATATGGCTATTGGTAAAGCACAACAAATTGTAAAACAGACGGGAGATTTATCTGTCCCTCTACATTTAAGAAATGCACCAACAAAACTAATGAAAGAATTAGGATATGGTGAGGAATACAAATATTCACACGATTTCCCAAACAATTTTACTGAACAAGAATTCCTTCCTGATGAATTAGCAGAAACCAAATTTTTTGAACCAGGAGAAAATGCTAGAGAAAGAGAATTACGTCAATTTCTAAAAAACAGATGGAAAAACAAATATGGATATTAAAGAAGAGTTTATTTTAAAATACGTACTCTTCTTTAATTAATTTATCATTCTCATAATATTCGAAATACCATCTATTCTCTTTTTTATAAAAGATACCTCTTTTACCAAATTTATCGGCTATAAAAAAATCCTGAACCGAGGTCTTATAAATTTGTAGAATTACTTTTTGTGATGGATCTAAAACAGCAAAACCATTTTGAATTTCTAACAACTTATTTCTTGTAACTTCTGTTACCACCTTTTCATTTGGTATACTTTGAATATCTGTAGATTCAGTTGTTTTTTTTGCTAGTCCTTTTGTAGCCATATATCTTTTTACTTCTGGTCCTAACATCTTGATTGTTTCTATGTACCCCATTTGTGTACTCTTGTCTGTTGACTTTACCTCATTACTTTCAAATAAAATTTTATTTTGACAATCTTTAATAACAAACTTTAACCTTGTTACTAAAAAATTACTTCTATCAATTAGTTCCGCTTTAATGGCATGACATCTATTTTGGGCTATTTCTATAGGCAATTCCTCCTCTTCAAAATACACCTCAAAAGAAGACATCAAAACACCTTTAAACATATTATTTATATTGTATGAATCAGCTTCTTTTTGAAAATCATATTTGTGACTAATTAATATAGGTTGCTTAGTTTGAGCTTTGAGAATAGTCACAAAAAGTAATACAATAAAGGTTACAATATTTTTCATTTTATAAAATAGATTTTAATTCGATTAATTTTGAAATCTCAACAACTGATTTGTTTGCTATACTCCTTTCTGGATTAAAATAGATAGCTTGTATTCCATAATCTAAAGCTCCCATCACATCTGCTTCCCAACTATCTCCAATCATTACACTTTCCTTTTTATTAGCCTGAGCTAGATTAAGCGCAAAATCAAAAATAGAAGCATGTGGCTTTTTATTCCCAGCCATTTCTGAATTAGTTATGGTTTTAAAATAAGAAATAAGATTAGAATTAGTCATTTTAGTCTCTTGCACATGAGCAAATCCATTAGTAATAATATGTAAAGTATACTTATTTCTCAAATAATTCAATGTATCAATAGTGCCTTCAATAAGATGATTATTCAAAGGTAAATAGGCAATAAAATCATCTGAAAATTGATTAATCAATTCATCTTTAATAGAATAACCTAAAGCATCAAATGTGTCTTTTAATCGACCATATCTTAATTCTTGATGTGAAACTTGATTGACTTGATATAATTTCCAATAATCTTGGTTTATTGGATTGTAAACCGTCATAAAATCAGCAACTTGAACAGCAACTTTATTTTCTTCAAAAATTCGTTCAAAAGCTAAAGTCGAATTTTTTTCAAAGTCCCACAAAGTATGATCTAAATCAAAAAATATGTGTTTTAAATGTTTCAATTTATCTTCCAGCTACTATTTCCACTTGATCCATATTATAAATCCAATTTTCAACATCCGTTTCATTGTACTTAAAAGTGCCTTTTATGGTTAAATAAGTATCCGTTTTTAGTTTTGGCGTGGCTCCTTTAAATTTAAGACCTACAATTGTTTCCGGACCTGATTTCCCACAAAAGAAACAAGCAGCAAATACATTCTTACTTAGTGCATAATTTTTATTGTCTATTGGCACAACAAAACCACTAATTACTACTTGCTTACTTTGCATTTTCTTGAGTTTAGTGTTTACCAATGGAAAATCTACTTCACCATAAGAAGCGTGTTTTTTTCTTATGTATTTAATTTCTCCTAATAATTTCCAAGTTAATGTATCCGATGCAACTGAAGTATTTTTAACAATCGGATAAGATTTAACTATTGATTGATTTTGAAAACTAAACGATAACAGACCTATCGAAAAGGCTATTACAAATTTGATTGTGTTATGCATTTGCTAATGTTTTTGAAATATTTAATGTATAAGCTTTTATTGCTGGAATCAATGCCGCAATAAATCCAACGGATAAGGTTAATCCAAAAAGAACTGCTTCTTTATCCCAAATAATTTCCATGGGGTTGAAACCTAATTTAAAATCAGACTCAGAGGTTTTCGACAACCAAACTAATCCTAACCTGCCTAAAAATGTACCAAAGAAATAACCCACAATACACAAAAGCATACTTTCAAAAAGTACAACTAAAAATAATTGCAAACGATGTGCGCCATTAACTCGCATTAGAGCAAATTCGGCTTTTCTTTCTTTTAATGTATTAAATAAAGCAATAAAAATAGAAATTCCAGAAATCAACATTATTCCAATTGCCAAATAGCGTAAAGCATTTAAACCTACACCAAAAAGCTCAAACAAACGATTCATTTGATAGGTAGGTAACGCGGCTTGCATTTTAGTATTTTGCGCAATCAATCTTGGCCAAATAAAAACTCCCATTTTATTTTTAAACTCAACAAGTACAGAGGTAATTTCCATACCAGGTTCATCCATAGTCATATCTTTTTCATGTTCATGTGTACACGATTCTGTATGAACATGTTTGTGTTCCTCCCCAGCTTCATGTACATGCCCTTCTTCACCGTGAGCAGGATTTTCAGCAACCGTTTCTTCCTCATGATGATGCATTTGCCAAACTGAAGGAATATTCGATAAAATCAAATTATCAATTACTTTTCCCGTTGGTTTTAGAATACCAACTACCACGTATTCTCCGTGCTCATGTACTTCACCTTCTGCGGCACTTCCATGAGTTCCTTTGAATGTAGTTCCTAATTGTAAATTTAATTTAGAAGCGATTTCTGAACCAACTACAACGTCAAAATTCTTTGAAAATACTTTACCTTGATCAAACTTAGCTTGATATTTCTCAATATAGTCGGACGTGGTACCCACAATTTTATACCCCAAATAATTATCTCCAAATGCTAGTGGAATTGCTTTTTTCACATAAGGATGTCGCATCCACACCTTAGCCGAATCATAATTAATATTTCCTGTTGGGTCATCTACCTGATATACAGAAGATAAAACTAATTGTAATGGACTACCTTGTGCACCCAGTACAACATCGACTCCGTCTAAATTACTTTGGTATTTTTCCTCAAACTGTTTTTCAACTAATATTAGAATTGTAATTATAGCAACACTAGCTGTTAGCAATAAAATACTCAAAATTGTATTCAACGGTTTAAACCAAACATTTCTCCAAGCTAATTTTCCAATCATATCATTGTAATTTGGTTAGTAAATTTTTGTTTTATTCTCGAATCGTGTGTCACAATAATCAAAGCGGCTTTGTATTCTTTAGAAAGCGTTTCTAATAATTGAATTACTTTTTCTGCATTATTATCATCTAAACTCGACGTTGGTTCGTCTGCCAACAATACTTTAGGTTCATTCATTAAAGCACGAGCAATTGAAACACGCTGTTGCTGACCAATACTTAACTGTGAAGGAAGTTTGTTTGCCTGATCTGCTATATCTAATTTTGCTAACAAATCTTTTGCACGTTTTGAATGTTTTTTTCCCGTAGCTAGCCAACTGGCCATTTCCAAATTTTCCAAAACAGTCAATGCAGCAATAAAATATGATTTTTGAAATACTACACCAATATGTTTTCCACGATATTTATCGGCTTCACTTTCAGAAAAACTAACAATATCTTTACCATCAATAACTATTTCACCTGAACTAGGCTTTAACAAACCAGCTAAAATGTGCAAATAAGTAGTTTTACCTTTACCTGAATTACCAGTAACCAATAAGGTATTTCCCGCTTGACAAAAAATATCAGGCATATGAAATATTTGGTCATTGTTATAAGAGAAAATAATATTTTTAGTACTAACCATAGTCTATTTTTTCATTGGTGTTGCAAGATACTAAAACGAAACAAATTATTTCTTAAAAGAAATTTAAAATATCCCTTCATCTTGAAAACTAAAATAACCTTGTTCGGTTACAATAACATGATCTAAAATTTGGACATCTAAAGTTGCTCCAGCAGTTTTCAACTTTTGAGTAATTTGCTTATCTGGCTCACTAGCTTGTAATTTTCCGGAGGGATGATTATGGCATAAAATGGCCGCCACTGCGTGATGTTCAATAGCTGTTTTAAAAACCAATCTTATATCGACCAAAGTTCCTGTTAATCCACCTCTACTAACTTGAGTTTTTTGTATTACTTTGTTTGAATTATTAAGATACAACACCCAAAATTCTTCATGGGGTAATTCACCAATTATAGGCTGCATCATCTCGAATACAGATTTACTAGAGGTGATTTGCTTTAATTGAGTAGACTCTTCTGCTCTTCTTCTTCTACCCAATTCGAGTGCAGCTACAATTGAAATAGCTTTTGCCTCCCCTATTCCTTTAAATGAAGTTAACTGAGCGACTGTTAATTTTCCTAATTGATTTAAATTGTTATCCACCGATTTTAAAATGCGTTGACATAACTGAACTGCCGATTCGTTTCTTGAACCAGAACCAATTAAAATAGCTAACAACTCTGAATCAGACAAGGCCACTTTGCCTTTAAGAAGTAATTTTTCACGTGGGCGATCGTCTTCGGCCCACTGATTAATTGGCGTGTACATAAATATTTTTTTTTGGCGTTTAATAATTCAAAAATATAAAATATTTACAAAACCACATACTAATACTACATTTTTTTTCGTTAATTAAACATGAACAAAATACTAATCCTAGTCTTAACGGAACTATTATTTACACTTTCTTACCAAAAAGAAAGCACAACTTCTTTTCAAAATATTTTTCAAGAGCCTAGCATTGAAAAACTTACAAATCCGAAAAATATTCAAGAAAAATTATCCAATGCTGCACTTTCCATAATTGACCCAGAGGTGGTATATACTCCCGATTATGTTGGTATAAAATATCCTAACGGAGATGTACCTGCTAAAACAGGCGTGTGTACAGATGTAGTTATTCGTGCATATCGAAAACTTGGCATTGATTTACAGAAAGAAGTACACGAAGATATGAAAACCCATTTTGAATCATATCCGAATTTAAAAAAATGGGGATTAAAAACTACGGATACGAATATTGACCACCGACGCGTACCCAATTTAGAAGTATTTTTTACTAGAAAAGGAAAAAAAACAAAAGTAACCAATAATGCAAATGATTACAAAACAGGTGAAATAGTTACCTGGATGATTGGAGACAAGCTACCACATATTGGTATTATTACGCACATTAAATCAAAAGATGGAAAACGTCCAATGATTGTTCACAATGTTGGAAATGGACAAGTTTTAGAAGATTGTTTGTTCAAATATACCATTGTTGGGCATTTTAGTTATGAGAAATAATTTGAAAATTATTTAATTTGAAGATTTGAAAATATCAGTACATTTTTCAAATCTTCAAATTCTCAAATTAATTGATTAATTCTTTCACTTCATCAAAATTCAAACCACCATAATTTCCAGAACTCATTAAAAGTAAAGCTGAATTATCTAAATTTTGGTTGAATAAAAAGTTTTTAAATTCGGTTGGATTGGTGTAAATTATTAAATCTTCTCTTTGGAACGATTGAGCAATTTGGTCATAAGTTACTTCTTCCAAACGTTTAATTTTTACTGCATCGGGTGAATAAAAAACAACGGCTACATCGGCTGCGTCTAGTGCCCCTTGATATTCTTTTAAGAACTCGGCATTTAAACTGCTATAGGTATGCAATTCTAAACAAGCAATTAACTTCCTGTCTGGATATTGTGCTTTCACCGCTTTTGTAGTAGCTGAAACTTTACTTGGAGAATGCGCAAAATCTTTATAAGCGACTTTATTTGTCGATTCGGCAATTTTCTCTAAACGTTTACTAGCACCTTTAAAACTTGCAATTGCTTCATAAAATTCAGCTTCATCTACGCCCATACATTGACACACCCATTTAGCACCTGCTAAATTACTTAGGTTATGCGCACCGAACACTTCAATTGGCATAAATCCGTCTGGAGTATCTAATAAAGTTGTTCCTTTAGAAACTTCGTAAGAAGGTGTGTGATATGGAATTTTTCGAATGGGATTTTCGCTTCTTTCAGCGACCAATTTCACATTAACATCTTCTTGGTTGTAAATTAAAATACCTCCGTTCGTAATTTTATTGACAAAAATATCGAATTGTTCTACATAATTATCGAAGGTAGGAAATACATTAATGTGATCCCAAGCTATACCTGAAATCAGAGCAATATTAGGCTGGTACAAATGGAATTTTGGTCTTAAATCTATTGGAGAAGTTAAATACTCATCCCCTTCTAACACAATAAAATCATTTGTCTCGGTTAAATGCACCATAGTATCGAAACCTTCTAACTGAGCGCCTACCATATAATCTACTTCAATATTGTGATAATGCATAACATGCAAAATCATAGAGGTAATGGTTGTTTTACCATGAGAACCACCAATTACAACACGTGTTTTATTTTTAGATTGCTCGTAAAGAAATTCAGGATAAGAATAAATTTTCAATCCTAATTCTTGAGCTTTTAACAATTCTGGATTATCCGTTTTTGCATGCATACCTAAAATTACAGCTTCAATATCTGAAGTGATTTTTTCTGGAAACCAACCTTCAACTTCCGGTAATAATCCATATTTTTTTAATCGAGATTTAGAAGGCTCAAAAATAGCATCATCACTACCCGTTACTTGATACCCTTTATGATGTAAAGCTAAGGCCAAATTGTGCATAGCCGCACCGCCAATTGCAATAAAATGTGTTCTCATTTTGTCTCCAAAAGTTTACTTTGATGTAAACTATTTATTAAAATTATTTTTAAGTTCTTCCGCTTTGGATTTATCTTTTAACTTATTTAAATATAAATCATATAATTTCTCAAAAGTCGTTTTTGATTCTCCAACTCTATGAGCTGCTAAATAAAGTGTTTCTGCCTTTTTATATCTTTTGAAATACACTTCAATATAACCGTGGGCTAAATAGCCATCTACTCTTGAAATCAATAAGAGTTCATCTGCATATTTTTTTGCTTTTGTTTCACTTCCGCCAATGATTCCAGGCAATTCTAAATACAACATCACTAAAGCCCATCGCGTATCAATGTGCCTTTTATCCAACTTAGCGGCTGTTAAAAAAGCCTGCTCAATATCATCAATCATACCTAAGGCTTTCATTTTATTCACACTTTTAGCTTTCATTCCTAGAGCACCACCATACTTATATTGATAATCTGCATTAGTTGGAATTTTAGTCTTTAATTTTGAATAATACAAAACTGCTTCGTCCCATTTCTTTAGTTGTCCAGCTATATCACCTAGATATTCTATCGCCTTTAAATCGTTTGGATTTGATTTTAGATACACTTCAAACAATGACTTTGCTTCATTCAACTTTTTTGCATCAAAATAACTTACAGCTACATCAAAACTAGACTGACTTACTGATATTAGGGAAAATAATAATGCAAAAATTAAAAAACGCATAATTCAAATTTGAATCCAAAAGTAAGGAATTAAAAACTAAACAAAAAACCCTCTAGGAAAAATGCCTAGAGGGTTTTGAATTTCTTTTGACTTATAAGTTATTTCACAATTGTCATTTCGTCAACAATATGTTTAGCACCTGAGAAATTTTCAATTACCCATAACACATAACGAATATCAACGTTTATTGTTCTTTGTAATTTTTTATCAAAAATTACGTCACCAGCCATTGCTTCAATATTTCCATCAAATGCTAAACCGATTAATTCTCCTTTACCATTTAAAACTGGAGATCCTGAATTTCCTCCTGTAATATCATTATCTGTTAAGAAACAAACGTGTAAAGAGCCATCTTTATCAGCATAACGACCAAATTCTTTTTTAGCATTCATTTCTAAAACTTTGGCAGGCAAATCAAATTCTAAATCTCCTTTTTTATATTTCTTAACTTGACCTGCTAATGTAGTATAGTTATTAACTGTAGCATCATTTCTTTTATCCGCAGGTAAAGCTCTAACTTTTCCATATGTTAAACGCAACGTAGAGTTAGCATCTGGATATTTAATTTCTCCAATTTTTGACTCACGTAAACCTTGAACTAATTTTCTGAATGCTGCTCCAAAATCATTCTGAGCTTTTGCAATAACATCAGATTTTGAATTAAAGTGTGTCAATAAATCATTAGATAAAACATTTAATGGATCATTTGCTAACATCGTTTCACTTGGCAAGTCTAAAAATGCTTTGATTCTATCTTTTGAAGTGAAAATACTTAAATCAAATAAGGCATTAACATATTTAGTAAAATCGCCATTATTCTCTTTTGCTAATTTATCAACTGAAGGAGCAATTGCATACCCTATTGATTTTGAAGCGTATAATTTTAATTGAGCTGCTAAGATATCTTTTTCAGCTGGCAGGTGTAATTCTTTATACATTTCATCTACCATTTCTAGGATTCCTGGAGCCATTTGTGCTCTTTTCGTTGCGTCTGCTTTAGCATATGCTTCTAATTGTCTTCCTAATGAACGGCTAATTGTTCCAAAAGCTGAAGTTCTAAATAATTGTTGTAAATAATTATCATGACGTGACTTTTCATTAGTCAACTTATAATAGTTATTGATTGTTGCTACAACATTACCATATTTTTCTTTGTTCTCTGTTTTATTTGCCCATTTATCAAATTTTGCTTCTTGAGCTGCTTTAGCTTTTGCTGTTTGGAATTTAGTTAATGCATCAATCATACCTTGACGGTTTTTCCAATAGTTAGCTACTCCTGCAAATTTTGAAGCATAAATTAAGTTTAAAGCATCAGATTGAACCATGTATTTTTTCATTTGGTCCATTCCAGTTTTAGATCCTTCTACCCAAGCTGGATAAGCAAATTTCACATTTTGCTCAATCCCGCCTGCTGGCATCCAACGATTCGTTCTACCTGGATACCCTAAAATCATAGCGAAATCATTTTCTTTTACTCCACCTAAGTTAACTGGTAAATGATGTTTGGGTTGTAATGGTACATTGTTTGGAGAATACTCAGCTGGATTACCATTTGCATCTGCATAAATTCTAAACATTGAAAAATCGGCAGTATGACGTGGCCATTCCCAGTTATCAGTATCACCACCGAATTTACCTAAACTTTCAGGAGGAGTTCCTACTAAACGAACATCTTTATAATCTTGGTATACAAAATAGTAAAATTCATTACCTTGGAAAAATGAACGAACTGAAACCGTGTATTTTCCTCCTTCATTATTTTCCTTCTCAATTTTTGCAATTTCAGCATTGATTGCTTTTTCTCTCTCAGCTTCAGTCATTTTATCATTAACCACCGCTAAAATTCTTTTTGTACAATCATCCATTCTAACGAAAAAACGAACAAATAAACTTGAAGGTTTTAATTCCTCAGCTCTAGTTTTTGCCCAAAATCCATTCTTTAAATGGTTTTTTTCTGCTGTTGACAATTCAGCAATTGCGTCATATCCACAGTGATGGTTAGTTAAAACTAATCCATCTTTTGAAATTAATTCTGCTGTACATCCACCATTAAACTGAACGATGGCATCTTTCAAACTATGATGATTGATGCTGTAAATTTCTTCAGCTGTTAACTGAAGTCCCATTTTTTGCATATCTCTGTGGTTCAATCTTTCGATGAACATTAAGAACCACATCCCTTCATCTGCTTTTACAGTTGCAGGTAGCAACGTGATGGCAGCGATTAAGGATACAATAAATTTTTTCATAATATAACTAGTAATTTTGTTTTAATGTTGCGAATATAATTCAAAAAATACGATTTCTTCAAAATTCGAGGTTAGAAATACATTTGAAAATCCATTTTTAACGTTTACAAAAGAAATTTTAACAAAAAAAGCACTTAAAAAGTGCTTTTCAAATTAACTATTCAACATTTTCCATAGCTTATCTTTAAGCTGTTGTAAATTCTGTTGAGATATGGATGAAATCATCATATATTCTATTCCATTAAATTCCTGATCCAGTTGTTCTTTCAATTCTGTCTGTAATTCGTCATCTAACATATCGCATTTTGAAATCACTATTAATCGATCTTTATCTAACATTTCAGGATTATACCTTCTCAATTCGTCAATTAAAATATCATATTCCTTTTTAATATCTTCAGTATCGGCAGGAATTAAAAATAACAACGTTGAATTCCTTTCAATATGACGTAAAAAATAATGCCCTAAACCTTTACCTTCTGCTGCACCTTCAATAATTCCAGGAATATCAGCTATAACAAAAGATTGAAAATCGTGATACGCTACAATACCTAAATTTGGTTTTAAGGTTGTAAAAGGATAGTCGGCAATTTTTGGTTTTGCTGATGTTAGTACCGATAATAAAGTTGACTTACCCGCATTAGGGAATCCAACCAAACCAACATCGGCCAACACTTTTAATTCTAATATAATATCTACTTCTTCTCCAGACAAACCCGGTTGGGCATAGCGAGGAGTTTGATTAGTTGCGCTTCTAAAATGCCAGTTTCCTAATCCACCTTTACCACCTTTAGCCAGGATTTTAGTTTCATCATGTTCGGTAATTTCAAACAGAACTTCACCGGTTTCCTTGTCTTTAACTACTGTACCTAGTGGCACTTCGATAAATTTATCTTCCCCATCAGCTCCTGTACTTCGGCTACTTCCTCCATCGCCACCATGACCTGCTTTTACATGTCGTAAAAATTTCAAATGAAATAACGTCCAAAGATTTTTATTTCCTTTTAAAATTACGTGACCTCCACGACCACCGTCTCCTCCATCAGGCCCACCTTTTTCAATAAATTTTTCTCTATGTAAATGAGACGAACCTTTTCCTCCTTTACCAGAAGCAGCATATATTTTTACGTAATCTACGAAATTACCTTCAGTCATTCTTTTATAAATTATGCGTTTGTTTAAGCATGATCATCACAAATCACTTAAATCCAAACTTAATTATTATTTTTATTCAGTCGGCAAAGATACAACTTTTTAAGCTATGTATAAAACAAAGAACAGCTTAGAATGGAAAACCACTTAAGCTGTTCAAGTATTTAGTTTTTTATTTCTTATTCTTTTATGGCTGAAACCAAAACTTTATCAATTTTAACACCATCCATATCTATAACTTCAAATTCTAATTTATTCCAGATTAATTTTTCACCTTGTTTTGGAATATCGCCTAATTCGGTTAAGATTAAACCACTTACAGTTGTGACTTCATAATCATTCAACAAATCATCAAGATCAAAATACGTTAAGAAATCATGTAATGAATAATGGCCGTCTACCAACCAGGTACCATCTTCACGAGCAACAAGTTGAAATTCTTCATCATAAAAATCAGCTGCATCACCCACCAAAGCTTCCAGAATATCATTTAAGGTAATAATCCCTTGGAACATCCCGTGTTCATCAGTTACTAAAGCATAATGCACTTTAGATTTTTTAAAATTTTCTAATGCTTTGTAAGCCGATGTATTTTCAATAAAATAAACCGGATCTTGTTTTATTTCAACTAAATTAAAGTCTCCTTTTTCAAGATTAGCAAATAAATCCTTCAACAAAACTACACCTACAACTTCATCTAAATTTTCATTACATAAAGGATATATTGAGTGTAATTCTCCCAATACTTTTTCTTTTATTTCATCAAAAGTATCATCCAGAGATAAATATACTACACCTTTTCTGTGGGTCATTAACGAATTTACTTTTCGGTCTCCAATATGAAATACACGTTCCACGATATCTTGTTCAATTTCTTGAACTTCACCTACTTCAGTACCTTCTTTAATTATGGCTTTAATTTCTTCTTCAGTTACTTTGCCATCAGCGGTAGGTTTAATTTTTAATACATCTAAAATCAAATCCGTTGAAGTAGTTAATAACCAAACAAAAGGCGCCGTTACTGTCGACACAATTCTCATCGGAACCGCAACTGCTTTTGCAATTCCTTCTGGATAATTCAACCCTATTCGTTTTGGCAACAATTCACCTAAAACTAAGGAAAAGAAAGTCAAAGTAACAACCACAACACCTACAGCAATTGAATGCGCATAAGGAAGTGTCATTTGATACCCTTCAAAAAATAATTTCACATCTTCTGTAACCTTATCTCCAGAGTAAATACCCGTTAAAATTCCAATCAACGTAATTCCAATTTGTACCGTTGATAAAAACTTATTAGGTGAATTGGCTAAATCTAAAGCCGTTTTTGCACTCGTATTGCCTTTTTTGGCAGCGGTTTCTAACCTGTTCTTTCTTGCCGATATGAGTGCGATTTCTGACATGGAAAACAATCCATTTAACAGTATCAGCAAGAAGATTATGACTATTTCCAATCTTTAAAAAATTAATTTTGTACGCAAGATAATTATAATTTGTCAATTATTAAACTTAATCTCGCAGTAATTTCTTCGATGGCTCCAATACCATCTACTGCATGATATTTATCTTGCGCTTGATAAAAAGCAATCAAAGGCGCTGTTTTTTCGTTATATTCTTGGTATCTATTTCTAATTTTTTCTTCATCTTGATCGTCTGGACGTCCAGATGTTTTTCCTCTTTCTAATAATCGTTGAACTAAAATTTCATCATCCGCTTCTAATGCAACTGTAGCGGTAATTGATTGCCCTTTAGACTCCAAAAAAGCATCTAGTGCTTGTGCTTGTGCAATTGTTCTTGGAAAACCGTCAAATAAAAAACCAGCTGAATTTGGATTTTTCTCCACTTCACTTTGCAACATTTGTATAGTCACTGTATCGGGTACTAAATCCCCTTTGTCCATGAATGTCTTTGCTAATTTACCTAGTTCGGTTTCATTTTTGATATTATATCTAAAAATATCTCCTGTTGACAAATGAGTTAAATTGTATTTTTCTTTTAAAAATTCTGCTTGAGTACCTTTTCCTGCTCCTGGTTTCCCAAATAAAACGATGTTAATCATTGTGTTTATTTATATAGTAAATGTTAAATGTTGTTTTTATTCTGAAAGTTGGTAAACATCTTTTAAGTTTCGACCTAAGCCATCATAATCTAAGCCGAATCCAACTATAAATTTATTAGGAATTCTTATTCCTATATAATCAATTTTGATATCTTTTGTATAAGCTTCTGGTTTAAAAAACAAAGTAGCTATTTTACAATGTTTAACCTTTAGTGCTTTAAACAAATTTTTTAATTCTTCTACGGTATTTCCTGTATCTACAATATCCTCTAAAACAACAACCGTTCTTCCTTCTAAATTTTGGTTAATACCAATCAACTTTTTCACTTCGTTAGTTGTTGCGGTACCCTCATATGAAGCCATTTTTACAAAACTCACTTCACAAGGCGAATTATAGTTCTTTATTACATCTGAAACCACCATGAAAGCACCATTTAAAACCCCTACAAAAACAGGAACATCATCGCAATGATCATCTTCTATTTGCTTTGTCATATTTGCAATTGCAAACTGAATTTCATCATGTGTAATGAAAACTTCAAACTTTTTGTCGTGTAATTGTATCATGTTGTTTAGAAAAATAAGCGACAAATTTACAAAGTATTAAGGATTAAGTAATCAAAATTGTATTTTTTTTGCAAATTAGATATATTTACTTTTTTAATTGAAGTTTTAGTCGTGAAAAAAGAACAAACACCTTTTTATTTACAACTTGAAAAAAGTACGGCTCACAGGAATCAAAGAGAAGCTAACTGTAATCTTGCTTTGAAAAACAAAGCTATTTTAAAGGAACTTTTAATCATTAGTTTTACGGTTTCAGACAAAAATCACTTTAAGGCTTGCTGGGCATTAGAACTGGTTTTAGAGAAAAATATAAATTTAATTACTCCTCATTTAGATGTCTTTTGCAACACATTAGCTCAATATAAACACAGTTCAGCCTTACGTTCTATTGCTAAAATTTGCCAATTCATTGTTGAGTCAAAAACTATAGTCTTAACGGAGCAACAAGAAAATTCAATACTTGAATCGTGCTTAGATTGGTTAATTAGAGAAGAAAAAGTAGCTACAAAAGCTTATGCTATGCGTGCTTTGTATCAACTAGGACACAAATATCATTGGGTTCATGAAGAATTAAAAATAATTTTACCACAAGACTTCAGCAAACACTCCCCAGCTTACAAAGCTTGCGCAAAAGACATATTGAAAAGACTTCAATAACTTTTTAAAATTATTATCTTTGCATCACAATATTAATTTAGAATTTAACCTATTCTAAAACAACAACACAACAACATGAATTATTTTTCTTCTAACTTCAAATTGGGTATTTTAGGAGGTGGACAATTAGGCAAAATGCTTTTAAACGACACCCGAAAATTTGACATTCAAACTCTAGTATTAGACCCTAGTGAAGAAGCTCCTTCGAAGGTGGGATGTAGCGCTTTTTACAAAGGCGATTTAAACGATTATAACACTGTTTATCAATTCGGAAAAATGTGTAATTTACTCACTATCGAAATTGAACATGTAAATTTAGACGCCTTAGAGCAACTAGAAGCAGAAGGTGTTTTGGTCTATCCCTCACCTAAAACGCTAAGGTTAATTAAAAATAAAGGTCGACAAAAAGATTTTTACTTAGAAAATGACATTCCTACATCAAAATACCAACGATTTATAGATGTCAAGGATGTACAAAAGGCATTAGATAAAGACGAATTAAATTTTCCTTTTGTGTGGAAATCTACCGAAGGTGGATATGATGGAAATGGTGTGAAAATTATACGTTCTTCAATGGACTTACTTCATTTGCCAGAAGTGGAATGTATTGCTGAAGTCTTGGTTCCTTTTAAAAACGAATTAGCCGTTATTGTAGCTAGAAATGTAAAAGGAGAAATAAAAACCTATCCTGTAGTTGAGATGGAATTTCATCCAGAGGCCAATCAAGTAGAATATGTTATTTGCCCAGCTCGTATTGATGAAAAAGTTGCTGAAAAAGCAAGAGCTGTTGCTTTAAACGTCTCAAAAGCATTCAATCATGTTGGACTTTTAGCTGTAGAAATGTTTCAAACGGAAGATGATGAAATTATAGTAAACGAAGTTGCGCCAAGACCACACAATTCGGGTCATTATAGCATTGAAGCTAGTTACACTTCTCAATTTGAAAATCATATCAGAGCTATTTTAAATTTACCTTTAGGAAACACGGATAGTAAAGTTGCTGGAATTATGGTGAACTTAGTGGGTGAAGAAGGGCATACAGGACAAGTAGTTTATGAGAACATTGAAAAAATAATGGCCATTGACGGCGTAACCCCTCATATTTACGGCAAAAGAGAAACTAGACCGTTTCGAAAAATGGGCCATGTAACAATAGTAAACGAAAATATGACGCAAGCCAGAAGAATTGCCGAAGAAGTGAAAAATACAATTCGGGTAATTACTTAATAAGCTATTTGAAAATGTGTCAATTTGAAAAACAAATAAACGATTAAAACAACAAAAATGAGTAAAGTAGCCATAGTAATGGGAAGTATTTCGGATATGCCGATAATGCAACAAGCTATTGATATAGTTAAAGGATTTGACATTGAAGTAGAAGTAGATATTGTATCTGCACACAGAACACCAGAAAAATTAGTAGAGTTCAGTAAAAATGCGCACCTAAGAGGAATTTCTGTTATTATTGCGGGTGCTGGAGGCGCTGCACACTTACCAGGTATGGTAGCCTCTATGAGTCCGCTTCCTGTTATTGGTGTTCCAGTAAAATCGAGTAATTCTATAGATGGGTGGGATTCTGTTTTGTCTATTCTTCAAATGCCAGGAGGTGTTCCTGTTGCTACTGTAGCTTTAAATGGCGGAAAAAACGCAGGTATATTAGCCGCTCAAATTATAGGCAGCCACAACAATGAGGTTTTAAACAAAATTGTAGCTTATAAAGAAAGTTTAAAAGAAGCCGTATTGAAAGCAGCTAAAAACTTAGAATATTAAATAAAATAAAAACCCCGAAATACATCGGGGCAAAAATCTATTCACAATTAAGTGACAACTATAAAAAAAATTCTCTCTCGGGGCAAAAAGGATGTAAAACTATGTTTTAAACATTCATTTCATCGACAAATATACACACTTTACCGATAAAAACAAATACTTATGGATATTTTTTTAAAAAAATTTGAGAATAAATATAACACTGCTCCTTTTTGTAAAATAAAACTTTCGGATTATAAACCTGCTTTTGAACAAACTATTCAAATAGCTAGAAAAGAAATTGATAGTATTGTATCTAACCAAGAGAACCCTTCTTTTACAAATACCATTGAAGCTCTAGATTTTGCAGGTGAAGCATTGGACCGTTTATCGAGTATTTTTTTCAATCTTAATTCAGCGGAAACTTCTGATGAAATGCAAAAAATAGCTCAGGAAGTTACGCCGCTTTTAACTTCTTTTCAAAATGATATTGCACTAAATGAAGCTTTATTTGAACGAGTAAAAGCAGTGTATGACCAAAAAGAGCAGCTACACTTAACTACTGAACAAGCCACTTTATTAGACAAAAAATACAAAGGCTTTGCCAGAAATGGTGCTTTGTTAGCAGCGGATCAGAAAAACAGATTAAGAGCTATTGATACTGAGTTAGCGCAATTGAGTCTTACTTTTGGTGAAAATGTATTGGCTGAAACTAATACTTATCAATTGCATATTACCAACGAAGCGGATTTAAAAGGATTACCTGAAGGCGCAAAAGAGATGGCAGCTGATTTAGCTCAATCCAAAAACCTTGAGGGATGGTTGTTTACACTAGACTTTCCAAGTTATATTCCCTTTGTAACTTATATTGAAAACAGAGATTTAAGAAAAGAAATAAGCATTGCATATGGTAAAAAAGCTTTTCAAAACAATGCTTACAATAACGAAGCCATTGTGAAAAAAATAGTAGCTCTTAGACACGAACGTGCTAATTTACTAGGCTATGAAACACATGCGCATTTTGTTTTAGAGGAACGAATGGCTCAAAATCCAAATCAGGTTTTGACGTTTCTAAACGATTTATTAACCAAAGCAAAACCCGCTGCGGAACGCGAATTTACTCAACTTGCCAATTTTGCTAAATCGTTAGATGGCATTGAACAACTAGAAAAATGGGACGGTGCTTACTATTCTGAAAAATTAAAACAAGAACTTTATCAATTAGACGACGAGGCGTTAAAACCCTATTTCAAATTAGAAAATGTACTATATGGTGCTTTCACGGTTGCACATCAACTATTTGGTTTAACATTTAATGAAATTCAAGACATTGACAAATACCACCCGGATGTTCAAACCTTTGAAGTGTTGAATGAAAAACATGAGTTAGTGGCTGTTTTCTACGCTGATTTTTTTCCAAGAAAAGGGAAAAGAAATGGCGCTTGGATGACTTCTTTTAAACCTCAATATATAAAAGACAACATCAATGAAAGACCTCATGTTTCGATAGTTTGCAACTTTACACCCCCTACTCCAACTAAGCCTTCGTTGTTAACTTTTAATGAGGTAACTACTTTGTTTCATGAATTTGGACACGCTTTGCATGGCATGTTAGCAAACACAACTTATCCAAGTTTATCAGGCACTTCTGTGTATTGGGATTTTGTAGAATTACCAAGTCAAATCATGGAAAACTGGTGTTATGAACCAGAAGCGCTAGCCTTGTTTGCTAAACACTATGAAACGAACGAAATTATTCCGCAACAATTAGTAGATAAAATTAAAGAAAGTGCTAGTTTCCTAGAAGGGATGGCTACATTAAGACAATTGAGTTTTGGAATTTTAGACATGGAGTATCACGGAAAAAACCAAGCCATTGAAAATGTAAAAGCGTTTGAATTAGAAGCTATGAAAGTTGCCAGTCTTTACCCTGATGTTGCAGAAAATTGCATGAGTGTTTCTTTTTCACACATTTTCCAAGGGGGGTATTCTTCTGGTTATTATAGCTATAAATGGGCAGAAGTATTAGATGCTGATGCGTTTGCTTACTTTCAAGAAAAAGGTATTTTTAACCAAGAAGTAGCTGCTTCTTTTAAAAACAACATTCTCTCACAAGGCGGAACAGATCATCCAATGACTTTGTATAAAAAGTTTAGAGGACAAGCCCCTCAACCAGAGGCATTGTTAAAAAGAGCTGGATTATTATAAAAAAAATCAATTAAAGCGGTTAATAGCCGCTTTTTTTATTTCTGATTTGTTTGTATTTGCAACAACAAATCGCGCTCAATACTACACTTTTTCAACGCTTCTTTTAATTCAGCAATTTCTTTATTCTTACTTGCAAAAATATCATTTGCGGTAGTAAAATCTTCTGGAAGTTGCTGAGCAATATCCATAAAAAAATTATGTTTCAAATGCATGCTAATTTCTAGCAACCTACTGGTTTGAATACTCTCATTTTTTTAAGTAATTGTTTATTTGTACGGCATTGATTTGCATTGCTCGGGCTAAAGCCGCTTTTCTTATTCTACGTGCCGCAAAAACAGCTGTTAACAATTGACCTACATTTATATTCATATTAATGTGTTTTATTTGTTTTTTGCTTTATTAAATTATCCTTCTATTAATTAAAACAACCTATTTGTCTATTTAAATTAATATAAAACATAATAAAATTAAGTTTTAGCATAGTTTAATTAACTAAAAAATACTTTTTTTAACCTATTTATATTATTAAATTATTTTTTAGCATACTTTATATAACTTAAACATATATTTAATTACTTTTTATAGATATAAATCATAAAAAAGACCATCATAAAAAACATAATAACTTCACTGTTTCTAAAGCAACATTAATAAAAAAAGAATGGTAAAATATATAGAATATGTTTTCTAGATGGTCTTTATTCAAAACCTAAATTTGTTTATCAACAGGTCTACCCGAACTATTGCCTTGAGCTTCATAACGAGCCTTAAGTTTATCATAGGAAGACTTAGCATTAGCTATACCGTTTTCATTAGCCGTTTTAAAAGCAGTATAAATAACATTAGCTTGACCAAAAGCTTCATGACCTGCAATACGTTTTGCATCAGCTATACGCTGCACGATATTGTTTAGTGCGCTTTCAAATTGATCTAATTGTTCAAAAACCGTAAGGTCGTTTTTCAAGTGAATTAAGTTAATAAAACCTGGCAAAATTCCCTCGCCATTGACCTGAGCCTCAGTCAAACAATCATCAGCAAATACTTTATTAGCTACATTAATGGCATTATAGCTAAGACGTTGTTCATCTGTCAAAGTAGTATTTCCAGGTACTTTAGACAAAATAGTATTCACGGCATCGGTAATAGCTGTTACATCGGCAACGGCTAAAGTTACATTGATTTTGTTTTCAGATAAATTAGACATAAATTAAAAAATTTTATATTTATTATAGTTAACAATTGTACTAATAAGATATTATATTTTAATTATCTATTTAACTACAGATAATTAAACTTAAGTAGTAAAAATAGCAATTTAAAAATAAATATAAAAGATTTAACTTATTTTTTATAGAATTAAATACAATAAATTTAACAACTATAACTTATAAAAAAAGCAAACAGAATATGCTTTTTCACTAGGTCCAATTTGTCTTTGCTTCAAAAAAGCTTCAACCTTATATTACTAGAACTAAAAAATCCCGTTAGATAATTTCTAACGGGATTTTTTTAAAATTATAAACGCAATTATTCTAAAATTATTCGCCTAGTCACTTGTTTTCCTTCTGTTTGTAAAGTAATCAAATAAACACCTGATTGAATGGAAGAAAAATCTAATTCTTTGGTAAACAAAACACCTTCAGCAGCAAATTGATTTTGATATACTTTTCTACCTCTTAAATCAAATAAATCTACGGTAACTTGATCTGTGGTTGGCAAGGAAATATTCAATTTACCTTTAGTTGGATTTGGATAGATAACAAAACCTTCAATTTCATTAGTAGCAGAAGAAAGCGTTCCTTGTACAACAAAGTTATCAACCATAACACCTTGCTGATTTGAAGCATCGTCAGACACAAAAGTAAATCTAAAAATAACATTAGATGGAGCACCTAAGGTCGTTAATTCATGAGTATAATTACGTTTGTTTCCATTAACTCCTGTACCTCCAGAAGGGGCCGTATTAAAATCACCTGTCCATTGTTTACCTACACAATTAAAGCAATCTGTTCCATTGGGTAGTCTTGAACTGTTGTACCAATTAGAGTCGAAAGCTGTTCCTAGTATATTCCAGCTAGCGCCTGCATTAGTAGAATATTCAAAATAAACAATGTCCCAATTAGCTTCTAAATCAAAAGCCATATCAAAACTTACTGTTGGATTAACCAAACCACTCAAATTATAACATTGAGATACTAAGTATGATGTAGTTTTATCAGGATAATTTCCAGTCAATTTAGTGGCATAAACCGCTGACCCAGCTAACGCACTAGTTAATAACGATTTATTGATAGTACCTCTTTGCCATACAGTATTTGTTTTTCCATTGCTATCAATAGAGACTAACACATCTGAAGCGTTGTTAAACGTGTTCACTACATTTGTACTACCTGCATCGTTTACAATAATTAAAATAGATTTTGTGTTATTTGTTGCATTTCCATCACCAGATACCGTTGAAGTAACGTTTAAAACATGAGTACCTCTTGTTAATCCAGTTACAGGAATGGCAATAGCCTGCACGGCACAATTAGACAAAGTCCCCGTCCAATTAATCGTTGAGTTTGCACCTCCATCTACGTTATAAGTAATGGTAGCAGCTGTAATTGTAGCTGTACCTGCATTTTCAATAATAATACTTGGATTGTAAGTAGCACCACAAGCAACATTAACATTCCCTCCCGAAATAGATTTTAAGGCTACATCACTTGCAAGAGCTGTATAATTTGCTCCCACATTTACTGCTTTCCAAGCCTTAGTAACAGACTGCACTTCAGGACTTGTAGCACAATACAAGGAACTGGCTACAGCAATGGTAGCATTTCTCATGTCCATAAACGTTGCATTAGGAGTCAAATAATCGCGCTCTGCATAATATGTAATTTGAGCTGATTTTGCCATTCCAATACCTGTAACATTATATGCAAATGCTCCTCCCGAAGAAACTGGTGCATTATTGGTTCCTGCCTTTCCTGCTGTAACAATGTAAAACCAGTGATTTAAAACACCACTATTTGTATGCACACCGCATCTGTCATTACTTGTACTTGGTGTACAAGTACCATCATCTGCAGTAGTAACATAATATTGTCCTTTAAAAGTATCTGGATCTCCTTTAGTTCTTGGATAACTCATAGAACGTAATCCGCCATTTAACACATCCTCTCCTATTTTCCATGTCCCTTGTGTTCCTGGACTTGCAGTATCTACAGGAGAATTTAAATTTCCAAATCTTCCATATTGTTCAATACAAGCCCCCCAAATATCTGACAATCCTTCATTCATAGCACCAGATTGATTTTGATAAGCCAAATTTGAAGTATAAGTACAAACTGCATGACCAATTTCATGACCACAAATATCAATTGCCGTTAGAGCATCCATTGAACTACCATCACCATAAGTCATAGCTGAACCATTCCAAAAGGCATTGTTATAACCCGACCCATAATGAACATAACTTTTAATTTTGGCACCAGCATCATCATAACTGTTTCTATTGAAGATATTCTTCCAAAAATCATAAGTCATTTCTGCCCCCCAATGTGCTTCTAGCGCTGCATTATCTTTAGCTGCATTATCATATTCGGCAGCAGTCCAGTTGTTATCATTATCTACAAAATCAACATTAGTGTAATCCTGATTTGATTCACAGTTATAAGTAACCATTCCGTTTCCCGTTCCTCTTGAAGTTTCATCCAAAATAAAAGTAGTTGCATCAACTTGTGTGGTTTCAATAGTTCTTGCACCACTATAACGTGTTGCTGCGTTGGCCGGAACAAAAGGAACAAACAAAGCCTTCTCCTTATTCAATGCCATTTTTTCAAACTTTTGAGCAGTTGCCTTAATTTCTTCATTGGAAACTAAGTGATCAATATGTTTAATAATTGGATTAGTGTATAAAATTTCTCCCGTGTGAGCCTCAACAAAAACTTCCTCTCTAGCTATTGGTTTTTTAGCATAAATATCAAATTTGTAAGCCAACTTCACTTCACCTTTATTAACTAAAGGTAGGATTACTAATTCTCCAGCAGGTTTTCTATAATCCATAGCCTGAGCCGAAATAGGATCTTCCCACAAGTATTCACTTGCCTTAATAAAATCTAACGCTTTTTGAAAAGCTTGATTAGCATTTAAAGTAGGAACCAGATTTAAACCTATTGCATTGTATAATTCCCCATTAACTTTTACCACATTTCCTTCTTTTTTATGGGTAATTACAGTTCCAAATTCAATTTTGATTCCTCGGTAAAATTGTTGATATCTTTGATGTGTAAAACCCGCTTCATCAGAAGTTTCTCTTGTGAAAGTAAAAGTACTAGCTTCGTTTAATCCATATAATTTTCCTAACTCTTTAATAGCAGAAGTTTCAGTATGAAAACCAGTAAGTTCGATAGTTTTCTGAAAAGCGGCTTCCCCATTGTACTTTATATTTTTTTGGGAGAAAGCTAAAGAAGATGTAAGTATCACTAGGACTAGTGCTTTTAAGTAATTGTTTTTCATGATTATAGTAGTTTGGAATGCAAGTATACTCATTTTTTCTGAATTAAAAAACTAGTCAACCTCAACACCTTGAATTAAAAGAAATTAGTGCTTTATAGACTAAAGAAAAGAATTTCGCTAAAGTTACTTTATTTAACTTTTCAATAAAGTAAATAACAACCACCAAAAAACAGGAATTCCTTCTGCCCAAAAACTTGAATAGTATCTAGATTTTGTTTCCTTTGAATAATAAAGAAATAAAGCTATGGTTACTGAAACTAGAATTTTAAAACTCAATGCAATCCAATGGATTTGAGGTTTAAGAACATCTATAAGTACTAATATAGTCAGTAACAAATAACCTAGTTTTTTGGTCTTTTCAACCCCTATCATTTGTGGAACCGTTTGTAAATGCGGATCATCCTTTGTAACATCAATTATTTCAAAGATTAACACCAATACAAAAATCAAAATAAAACGTTGGATAGACAACCAAAACACAGAACTATCCAACGTAATTCGTCCAAAAACAAGAGGAAAGAAAACGGTCATTAATACCCAACAAAAACTTACGATATAAATCTTTACACCTTTCCAGTTTCTAGCATTGCCTTTATTTGGAAAAAAAGGCAACGTATATAATAAGGTCAAAAACATTGGAAAAACAACAAACAATTGGACATACCAATGAAACTGAAAAAACAAATACAAACAAACTAAAAAAGCAAATAAACTTAAGAATACAATAAATTTCAATTCAATACGCCATTTATTTTGTTGTATTCTGGCTAATGCATCATATTTTACAAAATTATACCCCACTAACGTACTGCAAAACACAAATAGTAAACAATGAAAAGAATCTGATATAGCATAAAATTGAACCGTCATAGCAGTTAATGCAAGTGCAGATAAACTAACATGCGCACTACTATTAATGTAAAAGTCTAGTATTTTTTTCAAATAAAGCATTAAACAAAATTAATCAATCTGTTAATAACTAGTCCATTTAGTTGAAAAAATCACAAAAAATCCAAATTTAAAAGCAGATTATTACAAGATTAATAATTACATTTGTTTCGCAATTGGGGTGCCCCAATCCATATTAATAAAACACAACTTTCTATAGCTATTTTATTTAGAAAATGAGAACAGATGCATTTGCTTTGAGACATTTAGGTCCTCGAGAAACGGATTTAAATCACATGTTACAAACTATTGGTGTAGACTCTTTAGACCAATTAATTTATGAAACCATTCCAGACGATATTCGTTTGAAAAAAGAATTGGATTTAGCTACACCTATGACTGAATTTGAATATTTAAATCATATTCAGGAATTAGGTAAAAAAAATAAAGTTTTCAAATCATATATTGGTTTAGGCTATCATCCTACGATTGTTCCAGCAGTTATCCAAAGAAATATTTTTGAAAACCCAGGTTGGTATACGGCTTATACGCCTTATCAAGCTGAAATTGCGCAAGGCCGTTTAGAAGCCATTTTAAATTTTCAAACAATGGTTATTGAATTAACAGGAATGGAAATTGCTAATGCATCACTTTTAGACGAAGGAACGGCTGCTGCAGAAGCCATGGCTTTATTATTTGATGTGAGAACAAGAGAACAAAAGAAAAATAATACAAACAAATTCTTTGTTTCTGAAGAAATTTTACCTCAAACGCTTTCGGTTTTACAAACACGCGCAACTCCATTAAATATTGAATTAGTAGTAGGTAATCATGAAACTTTTGATTTCTCTTCTGAGTTTTTTGGAGCAATTTTACAATACCCAGGTAAATATGGTCAAGTTTATGACTATGCTGGATTTATCGCAAAAGCTGCAGAAAACGAAATCAAAGTTGCTGTTGCTGCTGATATTTTATCGTTAGCAAAATTAAC
>CAYNNB010000026.1:0-29875 GCA_964398425.1 uncultured Flavobacterium sp. | reverse complement strand
ACCCCTCTTACCAGGATGAAAACCTGGCGTCCTAACCGATAGACGAACGGGCCATTACATTATTTCTGTAATGCGAGTGCAAAGATACTACTAATTTTTATTCCTGCAAGAGGTGGAATAATTTTTTTTGTATTTTTTTCAACCTTAAAATAAAATTTACTAAAAATCAAGAATTTACAATTACACTTTTTTTTTGATTTTTTTAATTCACACAACTACATATAAGCTCAATTCTACACTTTGTTGACCTTTACTTATAAAATCTATTCTAAAAAATAAACCACAGTTTATTATACTGTGGTTTATTGCTAGTACATTATATTATGTTAGATGTATTAGTACGCTTTTGCAAACAACACTCTTCCTGTTGAAGGCTTACCTGTTAACACACAACTTCCGGCTTCCTCTACTCGATCTAAAGGAATACAACGAATGGTTGCCTTTGTCATTTCTTTGATTTTTTCTTCGGTTTCTGGTGTTCCATCCCAATGTGCCGAAAGGAATCCTGTTTTGTTTTCTAAAACATCTACAAATTCATCCCAAGAATTTACTTCAGTAATATGCGTATCTCTAAAATCAAACGCTCTTTGGTATAAATCTGCTTGAATTTTCGACAACAAGTCTTGTAAATAAACTACAATTCCGTCTTTAGAAACCACTTCTTTAGTTAATGTATCACGACGCGCTACTTCATAGGTACCGTTTTCTAAGTCATTCGGACCAATAGCTACACGTACTGGTACCCCTTTTAATTCCCATTCTGCGAATTTAAATCCTGGTTTCTGTGTATCTCTATCATCATATTTTACCGAAACACCAACTTTACGTAATTCCGTCATTAATTCTTTCACTTGAGCAGAAATAGCATCTAATTGTTCATCCGTTCTATGAATAGGAACAATAACTACTTGTATAGGTGCTAAATTTGGAGGCAACACTAATCCGTTATCATCTGAATGTGTCATTACCAAAGCTCCCATTAAACGCGTAGAAACACCCCAAGAAGTTCCCCAAACGTGTTCTTGTTTTCCTTCTTTATTGGCAAATTTCACATCGAATGCCTTAGCAAAATTTTGTCCTAAGAAGTGTGATGTTCCTGCTTGTAATGCTTTACCATCTTGCATTAATGCTTCAATACAATAGGTTTCTTCAGCACCTGCAAATCGCTCTGATTCTGTTTTCAATCCTTTCACTACAGGTATTGCCATGAAATTTTCAACGAAATCGGCATATACATGCATCATTTGTTCTGATTCTTCAATTGCTTCCTGACGCGTGGCATGTGCAGTATGTCCTTCTTGCCATAAAAATTCAGCAGTACGTAAAAACAAACGGGTACGCATTTCCCAACGCACTACATTCGCCCATTGGTTAATCAATAAAGGTAAATCACGGTACGATTGTACCCATCCCTTATAGGTAGACCAAATAATTGCTTCACTCGTAGGACGTACTACTAATTCTTCCTCTAATTTAGCATTAGGATCTACAATTAGTTTACCTTTATTTTCTTCATCATTCTTTAATCGATAATGAGTAACAACTGCGCATTCTTTAGCAAATCCTTCTGCATTTTTCTCTTCCGCTTCAAACATACTTTTGGGCACGAATAAGGGGAAATATGCATTGGAATGTCCAGTTTCTTTAAACATTTTATCTAATTGGGCTTGCATCTTCTCCCAAATTGCATAACCGTATGGCTTTATTACCATACATCCTCTTACTCCAGAATTCTCAGCTAAATCGGCTTTAACTACTAATTCGTTATACCATTTAGAGTAATCTTCGGCTCTAGTTGTTAATTTTTTACTCATTATTTGTTAATTTGGTACAAAATTTGATTTATTTATTTTAAATTCGTGCAACAAAACTAGTTAATTTTACGTTGACCAACAATAAAAAATTGTATATATGATTACTAATTACTTTTCACAGCTAAAAACAAATAGATTTTTTTATCTATTTGTGGGTTCTTTGTTACTTACCGCATGTGGCTCTTATCAAAATTCCTCATACTATGACAATGATGGTGTTTATGGTGCTAACACAGATGATGTAACCTACAGACAACAAAACGAAACTGTTGTAGTTCAAGACAATAAATATGCGCAACAATTTAGAGACATGCAGAGTCAATATCCAACTGATGGTGAGATTTTTACAAATGTTGATAATTACAATTCTACTAGAGATACTGTACACAATCAAGACCAAGTTACTCGATATGCAGGTTGGGGTCAAAACCAAACGGGTAATGTATCTGTAAACATATACAACTCCTCTCCTTATTGGGGTTGGGGTGGATACTACCGTCCATGGGGTTATTACAGCTCATGGGGATGGGGTTGGAACAATGGTTGGTATGATCCTTATTGGGGTTGGAATAGTTGGTATGGAGGTTATTATGGCGGCACATGGGGCTGGAATAGCTGGTACGGAGGGTACTATGGGCCTTATGGGTATGGTGGATATTATCCTTATTATGGTGGATATGGTTGGAACAATGGTTGGTACGGCAGAAATGTTGTTAGAAACAATGGTGGACGTGGAAGTTACAACAATTTCAATAATGGCAATTATTCTACAGGAAGACAATCTGGCATTGGAAGAACAAATAATTCTCTAAGTACACCTAGAACAAATACATTTGGCACACCTAGAACTGTTAATCCAAACAACAATTCGCAACCTAGAAATTACAATTCTCAACCTAGAGATTACAACACACCTAGAACAAATACACAACCTAGAGAACAAAGTCCTAGAACTTACGACACCCCTAGACCTAGATACGAATCTTCTCAACCAAGAACTAACAACTATTCTACCCCAAGAAGTTCTGACTTTGGTGGCGGAAGAGGTGGAAATTTTGGCGGAGGCGGCGGTAGCTTTGGCGGCGGAAGAAGTGGCGGAGGCGGAGGCGGACGCAGAGGATAATTAAACTAAAATCTAAAGATTAAATAAGACATTTATCAGTTATGAAAAAAATAATTTTATCATTATTAGCATTGGGTGCTCATTTCACTTATGCACAAGAAACCAATATTAGTGATGCATTGAGATATGGAGTTGAGAATTTAAATGGAACAGCTAGATATAGAGCTATGGGTGGAGCTTTTGGTGCTGTAGGCGGAGATTTATCTGCCTTAAATGTAAACCCTGCAGGTTCATCCATATTTAACAATAATCAAGCAGCTGTATCAGCTACAAGTTTTAACATTTATAATAATGCTAATTATTTTGGAACAAGTATAAAATCTAATGACAATACACTTGATATCAATCAACTTGGAGCCGTTTTTGTTTTTAAAGATCAAAGTGCTAAAAGTGGTTGGAATAAATTTACTTTAGGATTAAATTATGAAAAAGTAAGTCACTTAGACAATACTATTAATAGCAAAGGAACAAACCCTTTCCATTCTATGGGTGATTATTTCCTAAATAAAGCACAAGGTATTGATGTTAGTTATTTAGAAACTCAACCAGGTGAAAGTATTGGTAGTTTGTATAATTATCTAGGTGAAAACTATAATTTTGATGCTCAACAAGCTATGTTAGGATACCAAGGGTATGTTTTTGACGAAGATACTTCAACTGCAGCTACTAATGATTATTGGACTAATGTTCCAACTGGAGGGAACTATTATCACAGAAACAGTATTACCTCAAAAGGGTATAACGGAAAATTCACAGCCAACCTATCAGGTTCTTACATGGATCGTTTATACATAGGTATGAATTTAAATTTCATGTTCACAGATTACACTAGAACTTCTTCATTATATGAAAGCAACAATAACTTACCATACTCTAGTGGAAACACATTATTAGCTGCACAGTTTGACAATCAATTATATACTTATGGCTCTGGATTCTCTATGAGTTTTGGTACCATCTATAAGCTGAAAAATAATTCAAGAATTGGTTTTAGTTACGAAACACCTACTTGGTATCGTTTAAATGATGAGTTAACACAAAAACTTCAAACCTTAAAAACGGATGGTACATCTGAAAGCAACATAAATGTCAATCCTGGTTTAACCAATGTATATCCAACATACAAAATCCAAACACCAAGCAAGCTGACAGGAAGTTTTGCTTATGTTTTTGGCAAAAATGCCTTGCTTAGTATTGATTATATTTACAAAGATTATGCAAACACTAAATTTAAACCAACCAATGACGGATTATATAATTACTTAAACAATACTATGAAAAATGTATTAAGTGATAATTATGAATTACGTTTAGGCGGCGAATACAAAATAAAACAATGGAGCCTTAGAGCAGGATATAGATTTGAGCAAAGTCCTTATAAAAATGATTATGTAATGGGTGACTTAAGCGCCTACTCTGGTGGTTTAGGATACAATTTCGGAGGTTCAAGACTAGATTTATCTTATACTAATGAACACAGAAATTACAATCAATATTTACTAACTTCAGGATTGAATGATTCTGCAAGAATCAGAAATTACAATAATAATGTAACACTAACTTATGTAATTAATTTTTAATTAGTTTCATAGAATTTCTCTAACGCTCACTAAAAGTGAGCGTTTTTTATTTACTTAGCCTTATTTGTGTTCAATTTCAAAAAGAAAGTTGTAATTTTGCAGTCATTTTCAAAAAAAGCAAGCTAAGTCTATGAGAACGAAATCTTTAAAAAAGAATAAAATCAATGTAATTACCTTAGGTTGTTCCAAAAATGTGTATGACAGTGAAGTGTTAATGGGACAATTAAAAGCTAATGGTAAAGAAGTAACCCATGAAGCAACTGAAGATGAAGGTAATATCATTGTAATTAACACGTGTGGTTTCATTGATAATGCCAAAGAAGAATCAGTTAATACCATTTTGGAATATGCAGAAAAAAAAGAACAAGGTATTGTAGATAAAGTTTTTGTAACTGGCTGCTTATCTGAGCGCTATAGACCTGATTTAGAAAAAGAAATCCCAAATGTAGATCAATTTTTTGGCACAACAGAATTACCTTTGTTATTAAAAGCATTAGGTGCCGATTATAAACATGAATTAATTGGTGAACGATTAACAACTACACCTAAAAATTATGCTTACTTAAAAATTGCTGAAGGTTGTGACCGTCCTTGTAGTTTCTGTGCCATTCCCTTAATGCGAGGCAAACACGTTTCTACACCTATTGAAAATTTAGTAATTGAAGCTCAAAAATTAGCCAAAAACGGAGTTAAAGAATTAATTTTAATTGCTCAAGATTTAACGTATTACGGCTTAGATTTATACAAAAAAAGAAACTTAGCTGAATTACTTGAAGCTCTATTAAAGGTTGAAGGTATTGAATGGATTCGTTTACATTATGCCTTCCCCACAGGTTTTCCGATGGATGTATTAGAATTAATGAAGCGCGAACCTAAAATTTGCAACTATATTGATATTCCATTACAACACATTTCTGATAATATCCTAAAATCAATGCGTCGTGGAACTACATATGAGAAAACGACTCAATTGTTAAAGGACTTTAGAGCTGCTGTTCCAGGCATGGCAATCCGAACTACTTTAATTGTTGGATACCCAGGTGAAACCGAAGAAGATTTCCAAATATTAAAGAATTGGGTTGAAGAAATGCGTTTCGAACGTTTAGGTTGTTTCACCTATTCTCACGAAGAAAACACGCATGCTTATAATTTAGTTGACGACGTTCCAGAAGAAGTAAAACAAGCTCGTGCAGCAGAAATTATGGATTTACAAGCGCAAATTTCATGGGAATTGAATCAGGAAAAAATTGGTCAAACATTCAAATGTATTATTGATAGAAAAGAAGGACAATATTTTATTGGAAGAACCGAATTTGATAGTCCAGATGTTGATAATGAAGTATTAGTTGATGCTTCCAAACATTATTTAAAAACTGGTGATTTTGTAAATCTAAAAATTACTGATGCTACAGAATTTGATTTATATGCTGAACCAATTTAATTGAAATTAATTTTCGACGCCATTATATCCATAAATAAAAGCTAATAGTTTATTAATTCATTTAAATAACTTATCTAGATTTAAAATTAAAAAATATCCTGATTTATTTCAGGATATTTTGCTTTATGACAATTATCATATGAATTCGTATTTAAAATGTCGAACTTTGAGTATAGAAATTTAAAAACCAATATATATGATTTCAAAACACATCCTAACTGAAGAATTTCCAGAATTTGCAGAAAAAATCCATACTTTAAAAATGGAAGATGCTCATTTTAAAAAATTATTTGAAGAATTTGATGCTTTAGATCACGAAATTTACAGAATTGAAAGCGATTCAGAGCCTGCTTCTGACGAAACATTAAATGATTTGAGAGTGAAACGTGTACATCTTAAAGATGGGATATATCAATATCTAGTTTCCAATTAGTTTTATAGTTTAATTTTTTAAATCCTCGTAAATACAAATATTTACGAGGATTTTTTATATTTGATTAAATGCTATTCAAATGAAATTTGAACTAAAAGAAATCGAAGCCAAAATGCTAATTGGTTATTCCGTAACCATGTCATTGGCTGAAAACAAAACACAAGAAATTTGGAAAAAATTCATGCCAAAACTTAAGGAAATAAAGCATGCTAAAAGTGCTGACTTGTATTCTTTACAAATTTATCCTATGGATTATTACACAAAATTCTCTCCGTTTACATCATTTACAAAATGGGCAGCCATTGAGGTAAAAGATTTTGAAAATTGTCCAATAGATTTTCAACAATTTATATTACCCGCAGGGAAGTATGCCGTTTTTTTACACAAGGGAAATACAGAACAATTTATTAAAACTGCGCAATACATTTATGGGGAGTGGTTACCAAAATCGGGATTTAAATTAGATGACAGACCACATTTTGAATTATTAGGTGATACTTATTTAGGTCATGAACATCCTGACTCAGAAGAAGAAGTCTGGATTCCAATTAAATAACAACTTATTATGAGTAAATCATTACAACATTGTTAAAGGACAAACATAATCTGTTATAGGCAATAAAGACGTTTCTTTAATTGCTGAAAAGCCACCATTTACTTCCACAAAATATTGAATACCTCTTTGATATAATAAAGATGCAGCTATCATACTCCTATAACCTCCTGCACAATGCAAAACAAAATTGGTTGTTGGAAATTCATGTATTCGTTGATATAATTGATTTAATGGAATATTAATAGCTCCTTGAACGTGTTCTGCATCAAATTCACTTTTTTTACGAACATCTACTATAGGCCAATTAGAGTAATGAGTAGTAATTTCAGTTGCTTCAATTCTTTTAATAGTTTGCACTGGAAATCCTTCGTTAAACCAAGCCTCAAAACCTCCGGCTAAATAACCAATAGTTCCATCATACCCTACTCTAGATAATCGTATCAAACACTCCTCTTCTCTTCCTAATTCAGTTACTAAGACAAATTTCTGATTAATGTTTTCAATCATCTCTCCTACCCACATGGCAAAATTTCCATCAATTCCTATATTGATACTATTTGGAATAAATCCGTCAGCAAAAACAGCCGCAGAACGAGTATCTAATACTATAACTGAACCATCTTGAATCAAATCTTTAAAATCTTTAACTTCAATTGGCTTTTTTCCCTTTGCCAAAACAGATTCTAGACTTTCATATCCTTTTATATTTAAAAGTACATTTTTAGGAAAATATCCTGGCGGTTGAGTTAATCCATTAAGCAATTCACTAACAAATTCTTCCTCAGTCATGTTAGCACGTAAAGCATAGTTTGTTCTTTTTTGATTTCCTAATGTATCCGTTGTTTCTTTACTCATGTTTTTACCACATGCACTTCCTGCTCCATGATTAGGATACACTATTAAATCGTCTGACAAAGGCATTATTTTAGTTCGCAATGAATGATATAACATTCTAGCAAGCTTATCTTCTGTTAAATCAGCAACAATGTGTTGAGCCAAATCGGGTCTACCTACATCACCAATGAATAAAGTATCTCCTGAAACAATTCCGTGTTCTTTACCTAACTCATCAATGAGTAAATAAGTTGTACTTTCTAAAGTATGTCCAGGTGTATGAATAGCTTTTACTCTGCAATTCCCTACCCAAAACTCCTGACCGTCTTCGGCAATTAGAGCTTCAAATTGAGGTTTTGCAGTAGGACCATATACAATGATAGCTCCTGTCTTTCTTGCTAAATCTAAGTGTCCAGAAACAAAATCAGCATGAAAATGCGTTTCGAAAACATATTTAATTGTAGCATGATTATTTACAGCTTTTGTTATATAATCGTCTACTTCTCTCAAGGGATCAAAAATAGCTGCCTCGCCATTGGATTCTAAATAATAAGCAGCATGAGCCATGCAATTGGTATATATCTGTTCGATTTTCATTTTCCTGATATTTGGAAGCAAAATTACATGTAAATTGGATTGAAGAAAATGATATTTGTCATACCATAATTTTCCTTTTTAAAAAAAAATTATTTTATTTGACAATATAACCTCAAATTATGATGAAAAACCGAATACTCCTATTCTTTTTGCTAATTACATTTTGTAACTTTGGTCAATCCAAAACAAATGTTTCTATTTATACCTGTGCAAATAAAATTCAAGTCAATCAACCACATCTATTATTAAATACTAGATATGATTATGAAGAAGAAGATTTAGATTTAGTTACTTTAATTACTGATCAAATTATTAAGGATAATCCAGGTAAAGAAGGATATGACGTGTTTTTTGCAGATCGCAACGAATCTAAAATAGTTGTACTAATTATAGGTATTCACCAACTAAAACAAATAGATAAAACAACATGTGATTTGTTTTCTAATAGCCAAATTAAATGGCCTCCCTACAGTACAATTTTGTACTTTGATGATTCGCCAAAAAATAACTTCATTGTAGCCATGAGCAAAAAATAAGAGCCACCAATTGGTGGCTCTTATAATAAAAAATACTATTTACAAAGGAATGTTTCCGTGTTTACGTTTTGGAGTATCTACAACTTTGTTTTCTAGGATACTAAAAGCTTTAAGTAATTTTTTACGAGTTTCTTTTGGCAAAATTACCTCATCAATAAATCCTCGCTGTGCTGCAGTATAAGGGTTAGCAAATAAATCAGCATACTCTTTTTCTTTCTCTGACAATTTCGCTAAAGGATCTGCCGCTTCACTAATTTCTTTTTTGAAAATAATTTCAGAAGCTCCTTTTGCACCCATAACAGCAATTTCTGCACTTGGCCAAGCAAAATTAAAATCAGCACCAATGTGTTTGGAGTTCATCACATCATAAGCTCCTCCGTATGCTTTTCTTGTAATTACTGTAACTCTTGGCACTGTTGCTTCACTAAATGCATATAACAATTTTGCGCCATGAGTGATAATTCCATTCCATTCTTGATCCGTGCCTGGTAAAAATCCGGGTACATCTTCTAAAACCAATAATGGAATGTTAAAACAGTCACAAAAACGAACAAAACGGGCAGCTTTCATTGAACTATTTACATCCAAGCAACCTGCTAACACCATTGGCTGATTAGCAACAATACCAATACTTCTTCCTCCTAAACGAGCAAAACCAACAATTATATTTTCAGCATAATTTTTGTGAATTTCAAAAAACGAATCCTCGTCAATTATACCTTTTATAACCTCATGCATATCATAAGGCTTATTGGCATTATCTGGAACAATAGAAGTCAATTGTTCGCGAATTTCATCTCCTAATTGTACTTCTATTTTTGGTGTTGTTTCTCGATTATTTTGAGGAATATAGCTTAATAATCGTTTGATATCTTCCAAGCATTCAATACCATTTGCAGAAGTGATATGACAAACTCCTGATTTTGAAGCATGAGTCATAGCACCACCTAACTCTTCAGAAGTAACCTCTTCATTGGTTACTGTTTTTACTACATTAGGTCCAGTAACAAACATATAACTATTATTTTCTACCATCATAGTAAAATCAGTCATAGCAGGAGAATAAACAGCTCCACCAGCACATGGCCCCATAATTGCTGAAATTTGTGGGATTACACCAGAAGCTTGGACATTTCTATAGAAAATATCAGCATATCCCCCTAAAGAACGAACTCCTTCTTGAATACGCGCACCCCCTGAATCATTTAATCCAATCATAGGAACTCCATTTCGAAGTGCCATATCCATAACTTTACATATTTTTTCAGCATGTGTCTCTGATAATGAACCTCCAAAAACAGTAAAATCTTGAGCAAATATGTATATTGGTCGACCATTAATGGTTCCGTAACCTGTAACAACACCGTCACCGTAAATTACCTCTTTTTCCATCCCAAAATCGGTAGTACGGTGCGTAACCAACATTCCAATTTCCTCAAAAGAACCTTCATCTAATAAATATTCAATTCGTTCTCTTGCAGTTAAACGCTTTTTTGCATGAAGCGATTCAATTCGTTTTGTGCCTCCACCTAACTTGGCTAAGGCAATTTTATCTTCTAATATTTTTATTTTTTGTTCCATTTTTCAACTGAGAATTATGAGATTAGCATATAGAATTTCCCAATACATACAATCGGATTTTCTATTAATTTGGTAATCTTACCAACTTTTTATCAACTAAATATTGTTCTAAGGCTACTAAAGCAGCAATTTCTGCTTCCATATCAAACTGTGCCTTTAATTTTCCGCTGTCGTAATATTTTTTAACAAAATTCGTATCGAAATTTCCTGAACGAAATGCTTCATGCTCCATCACAAATGTACCAAAAGGCAATGTTGTACTTACACCTTCCACTTTATATTTCGCAATAGCTTCAATCATCAATTCGATAGCCTCCTCACGTGTTTTTCCATAAGTAATTAATTTTGCTAGCATAGGATCATAATAAATAGGCACATCCATACCTTGCTCAAAACCATTATCTACACGAATACCTTCACCAACAGGAATTTGGTAAACATCTAGATGTCCAACACTTGGCAAAAAGTCGTTCAGCGGATCTTCTGCGTACACACGCAGTTCCATGGCGTGACCATTAATCGTTAAATCCTCTTGTTTAATTGGTAAAACTTCACCACGAGCTACACGAATTTGCATTTCAACTAAATCCATACCTGTAATCATTTCTGTAACAGGATGTTCTACTTGCAAACGCGTATTCATTTCTAAGAAATAGAAGTTTTTATTTTCATCTAACAAGAATTCAACCGTTCCAGCACCTAAATAATCACATGATTGCGCTACACGAACTGCAGCTTCACCCATTGCTTTACGGATTTCTGGTGTTAAAACTGATGATGGTGCCTCTTCAACTACTTTTTGATGACGTCTCTGTATACTACATTCTCTTTCAAATAAATATAATATATTTCCATGACTATCAGCCATCACCTGAATTTCAATATGACGAGGTGATCCTACATATTTTTCAATAAAAACAGAACCATCACCAAATGCATTTGTAGCTTCAGAAATAGCACGTTGCATTTGAGCTTCAAAATCAGCTTCTTTTTCAACAATACGCATTCCCTTTCCTCCACCTCCAGCTGAAGCTTTAATTAAAATAGGAAAACCAATTTCTTTTGCTACTTGTTTTGCTTTTTCAACATCGGTTATGGCTTCATCTAATCCAGGCACCATAGGAATGTCAAATGCTTTAACTGCCTCTTTAGCAGCTAATTTACTTCCCATAACTTTCATAGCATGAGATTTTGGCCCAATAAATGTAATATTATTTTTTTCTGCCAATTCTGAAAAATCAGCATTTTCACTTAAAAATCCGTAACCAGGATGTATTCCATCAACACCTAATTCTTTACAAACTTCGATAATTTTATTTCCTAGTAAGTAAGATTGATTAGATGGTGCTTCACCAATACAAACAGCTTCATCAGCAAATTTAACGTGAGGAGAATTTCTATCAACAGTCGAATAAACAGCAACTGTTTTAATTCCCATTTTTTTTGCAGTTTTCATTACACGAAGTGCAATTTCACCTCTATTTGCAACTAATATTTTTTTCATGTTATTCAAATTCAATTAACAACTGTCCTTTTTCAACGGCATTTCCTTTTTCAACAGATACACTTTTAATAACACCTGTACGAGGAGAAAATAACGTGTTTTCCATTTTCATAGCTTCAAGAATTAATAATGTATCATTCTCTTGAACTTCTTGTCCTACTTGAACCGCAACCTCTAAAATCAAACCTGGCATTGGTGCTTTAATAGCATTAACAACTTTTCCTGCTCCTAACGAAATTCCCATTTCCTTAATCAAAGAATCTAATGGCGTAGCAATATCAACTTGATACGTATTTCCATTCACTTTTACAGTATATTTTCTTGAAGTGAAATCAGTAGCTATTATTTCTGCCTGAAAAGCTTTGTGCTTATTAAGAATGTGAAAGTATTTTTCCTGAATACTAACAGCATCTAATTTTTCTAAATCCTGTTCAGTAAATTCAAAAAAAGTATTTTGATTCACTGAAAGTTTATAAGTTTTACTCATAATTTTAAAAATTTGGTTGTAAAAATACGCAAAAGAAAACGTTTTCGGAACGCAAAAAAATAAAAATGTGGTAGTTTGGTATAGTTAAAAAAATAAACTAAAGAGTCAGTAAACCTATTGCTCTAAGTTGAATTAGACACTTACTATACCAGAACAGTTCAAAATCATCAAAGAAACGTTCGAAATCTGTTTTTAACTCCGAAAATGTAGTTAATTTAGGATTTGCCAAGGTCAATTCTTCCATTTTATTAATTAACCATTCTCCTTTTTCTTTTTCAAAATGACAGGAAACTGTTGCGGTTTTAAAATAAAAAGTGAGCTCTAACATATTCCAAGAGTTACCCTTTTTAGTTTTAACATAAGACCTAACAGATGGTCTCGAACCAATCCATATTATTTTTGATGCTGGTTTAGTACTGAATTTTGAGTCTTGCCGAATAACTGTTTCTATAAAATTAGATGGAATTTTAGTTTTTGGAATTTTAAAATCAAACCACTCTTGTAATTCAAAATCAAAACCTATTCCATGCATATAATTAAATAATGATTTTTTTAATCCGAAACTAAACTTGTCATGATCAATGCCTGTTTTATCTTTAAACTGAATATCATTGTTAGCAAATGAGATTTCTTTATGGTTTGGAATAACTCCAAATTCATCTGGATTCATACCAACAGGACTATGCGCCGTCATAGCGAATTGATGCCAAAAACCACTTTGGACAATTCCTAACTCAAATAATTGACGAACCATTTCGAGTGCATCAACAGTTTCTTGAACCGTTTGTGTGGGATAGCCATACATCAAATAAGCATGAACCATAATACCACTTTCAGTGAAATTTTTAGTTACATTAGCCACTTGTTCTACAGTAACTCCCTTTTTTATCAATGCTAATAATCGATCAGAAGCAACTTCTAATCCTCCTGAAACCGCTATACAACCAGACAATTTCAACAACATACATAAATCAGCTGTAAAACTTTTTTCAAAACGAATATTTGCCCACCATGTAACTACTAATTTTCTTCGAAGAATTTCTAAAGCTACTTCTCTCATGAGCACTGGTGGAGCTGCTTCATCAACAAAATGAAAACCTGTTTCTCCAGTTTGCTGAATTAATGTTTCCATTCTATCTACTAGAATTTTAGCGTGAATGGGTTCGTAAACCTTAATATAATCTAATGAGATGTCACAAAATGTACATTTTCCCCAATAACAACCATGTGCCATTGTTAATTTATTCCAACGACCATCACTCCACAAACTATGCATTGGATTGGCCACTTCAATTACAGAAATATATTGATCCAATAATAAATCTGAATAATCCGGTGTACCAACTTGACTTTGCTTATAATCAACTTGAATAGCATCATTTTGATAAATCAATTGATTTTCCTTAATTAGAAATGTTCGTTTTAAAGGTAAATTTGGATTATTGGATTGTATGTAACAATAAAGAAGTTCTAGAGGTAATTCTCCGTCATCAAGAGTTATAAAATCAAAAAACTCAAAAACACGAATATCTTTCAAATCTCTTAATTCAGTATTAGGAAACCCGCCTCCCATTGCGATCTTTATTGTTGGAAATTTATGTTTAATGTATTGAGCACAACGAAAAGCACTATATAAATTACCTGGAAACGGAACCGAAAAACAAACCAATTGCGGTTCAACTGATTGAATTTTATCTTCAAGAATTTGTAATGTAATTCGATCTATAAAAGTAGGATTCTTTTGAAGATAAATATACAATTCATTAAAAGAATTAGCACTTCTACCCAAACGCTCCGCATAACGACTAAATCCAAAATTATCATCTATACATTCTACTATAAAATCAGACAGATCTTCTAAATATAAAGTAGCTATATGCTTTGCTTTATCTTGCATTCCCATAGTACCAAAAGCCCAATCTGTAATTTCTCCCTCTAAATGAAAAGAATCAAATCTAGATGCCTCTGGTAAAAAACCACTAGTTACAATTTGTCTAGCTAACGAAGGATTTTTACCTTGCAGAAAAGCAATTACAGCATCTATAGTGGTAATATATTCTTCTTTCAAACTAAAAATTCGACATGCATTTTCTGAAAGAGATTCACTCGAATCAATTTGATTAAAAATAGAAAGTAACCCTTCTCTCGAAAATAAAGCTAAAATTACTTCAATTCCCAAATCCATTTGAGTTGTAGCTATCTGTTTAGTGTTAAAAAAACCTTTCAAATAAGCCGTTGCAGGATAAGGCGTATTTAATTGCGTAAATGGAGGAGTTATAAGAAGTATGGGGTTCAAAACAATGAAATTTAGTTAAGCAAAAGTAAAATAATTTAACTCAATATTAAAATTCCGTATTTTTACCAAAAAAATTGATCTATGCCAAGTGACTGTATCTCTTTTCAAGAATCGGGTTATTTTTCAAAATTAATCGTGGATTATCTTAATCAAGAACCTTGTTTAAAAAATTTATACACATCTTTTCCAAGTCCTGATAATTATTTATCGCAACTTCATATTAAGGAAAGAAAGTACCCGATTGAAAACAGAAAAGTTCTTGTTGAGGTGCTTAAAAAGCAATACGAATCAATTGCAGTCTCTTCAGCCACAGAAGCTAATATAAATCAGTTACTCAATGAAAAAACATTTACTATTACAACAGGTCATCAATTAAATGTTTTTACAGGTCCGCTTTATTTTATATATAAAATTATATCTACAATTATAACTACTCAAAAATTAAAAAAAAATTATCCAGCATATAATTTTGTCCCTATTTATTGGATGGCCACAGAGGATCATGACTTTGAAGAAATCAATCATTTTAATCTAAATGATAAGAAAATAAAATGGGACACTACTTCAAATGGGCCTGTAGGAAGACTTTCTACAAATGGTTTAGAGGTAGTATTTGAAGAATTTAAAAGAGAAATTGGAATTGGAAATAATGCGGATTACTTGATTGAATTATTCCAAAATGCTTATTTAAAGCATTCAAATTTGTCGGAAGCAACACGATATTTAACCAATGAATTATTTAAAGCATATGGACTAGTTATTATCGATGCAGATGACAAAAAATTAAAAAAAATATTCACTCCTTACATTAAAGATGAGATTTTAAACCAAAAATCCTTTATCAATGTAAATGAAAGCAATTCTGTATTAAAAGATTATTTTACACAAGTAAATCCTAGACCTATAAATCTATTTTATATTGAAGATGAATTACGAGAAAGAATTGTCCAAGAAGGTGATACTTATAAAGTTTTAAACACTACAATTCAATTCAATCAAGAAGAAATTCTAAAAGAAATTGAAAACCACCCAGAAAAATTTAGTCCTAATGTAATTCTAAGACCCTTATATCAAGAAATAATTTTACCAAATTTAGGTTACATTGGAGGTGGAGGAGAAATAGCATATTGGTTACAATTAAAGTCCAACTTTGATGCACATAACATTCCTTTTCCCATTTTGCAATTAAGAAATTCAGCCCTAATTGTTTCAAAAAAACAAGTTAATAAAATAAAAAAACTAGATCTTTCTTGGCAAGAACTTTTCATGAATAAACAACTTTTACTTGATAAAAAGACAAAAGAACTATCACAAATTAATTTTGATTTTTCTAAACAAATTTCATTTTTGGAGGAACAATTTAAATCTCTCGAAAAAATAGCATTACAAACAGATTCTTCGTTCATTGGAGCTGTTAAAGCACAGGAGGCTAAACAAATCAAAGGATTAAAGAAATTAGAAAAAAGATTACTGAAAGCTGAAAAAAGAAAGTATAAAGATTATTTAATTCGAGTTGAGAACATTCATAATGAATTATTTCCAAATGGTAGTTTACAAGAACGCATAACCAACTTTGCTACCTTTTTTGACCCTGTTTTTTTAAACCAATGCTTTAAAGAGTTTGATCCATTTGCTAATAATTTCACAATAATTATAATGAATTAATTAGCCATTAAGAATTATTTTTTTAGACAACTTGTTTAACGAAATATAAGTAGTACATTTGCAAAAAAATAAAAAAATGGCAAGTAACAGAACTTTTACAATGATTAAACCAGATGCTGTTGAAAAAGGACACATCGGTGGAATTTTAAATATGATTACTGAAGGTGGTTTCAGAATCGTAGCGATGAAATTAACACAATTAACTGTAGCTGATGCTCAAAAATTCTATGCTGTGCACAGTGAAAGACCTTTTTTTGGTGAATTAGTTGAATTCATGACTAGAGGTCCAATTGTTGCTGCTATCTTAGAAAAAGAAAATGCAGTTGAAGATTTCAGAGCTTTAATTGGTGCTACAAACCCAGCTGACGCTGCTGAAGGAACTATTCGTAAAAAATATGCTACTTCAATTGGCGAAAATGCAGTTCATGGATCTGATTCAGATGAAAATGCAGCTATTGAAGGTGCTTTCCATTTTGCAGGAAGAGAGCAATTCTAATATAAAATCTATTTTAAATTATCAAATAACCCGATTTAACTTCAAATCGGGTTTCTTATTTTATTTGTATTGTTCCATTATACCTTTTACCACCTCATCTGTTTGTGCAAAACGCTGTCTCTTTTCCAAATTTCTTGGTGGTGATACTCTAACCTCACAATCTACAATAGAACAAGCCTCACAAGTAACCCCCACTTTCTTTACTGGTATCAAGTCATCATGTAAAAATTGTATTCTACCAAGAGAATGAGACGAAATCATAACCCCCAAAGCAACACTTCGATAGTAGCCTTTTCTAAAAGGATCCTTAGTAGCGGAAGACATTACAAAATACTTATTATCAGTATGACTATAAGATGAAATTTGATAAGCAAATAATTTATCCTCTTTAGCTGTAGGCAATTGATTCAACGTTTTTATAGAAACCCATCTTCTACAATAATGCTCATTCTGCTCATTAGCATGTGGCTCTAATAAATTCGTTATATGTAGCTCTTTAGTCAATTGAAAATCACCTCTTTCAGGCTTGTAACTAAATCGTAAGAAAAACAAATTTTTCAAATTAAAATCTTTAGGCAAAATATTGGTCAATCGCTGATAAAATGTTTCAGGAGAATCTGTAAACTCCTCAATCAAACTATTAAATTGAATAGCATTAAAGGTTTTACTATCAAAAAAAATTTTTAACGCTTTAACTAAACGCTTCCTTGGAATCAACAATGCACCAGCAAAATAGGATGCAATGAAATTGTTTAATACCTGATCAAAGCCTTCAAATTTAATCCATGAAAAAGTATATAATCTATCAGTAATTTGCAAATAATTATAAGCAATCTCCTTTGCATAAATAAATAATCGCTGTGAAGTATCAGCTTCTGAAGATACTAATAATGTTTTTGAAGTAGGAACAAAAACAGAACGTAAATTATTCAACTCCTTGTGCTTTGTTAGCTCTTCATTTTCTATAACATAACCATACTCTTCAGTTAAAATTTCTTCTAAATCTTGAATTTCAATTTTCTTATCTAAATTAATAGAATAAGCTTTAGCAAACTGCTCAACTTGTTCTTCAATATCCTCAAAATAATTATTATTTGCCTCTTGATATGAACGCAAAGCTGCCAAAAAGAAACTCTCACGTGTTAAATTATAATGCTTGGCAATTTCAAAAAGAGTACTAATAAAAGCATTTACTTTTAATGGTGCTTCTGCTATAATATCTATAAGATCACTCTCTTTAATACCAAAAATATCTAACGGAATTTCTTTTAAAATTCTTGATTGTAAAATTTCTCCAATAGGGGCTAAATTTTTATCCAGTTTTAAAGAAACTAACTGATCATAAGAAGTTTCTAATGCATCTGCTAAAACTACAATTTTATCTCTCTTAGGGTATTTTTTACCTTTCTCAATTTCATTTAAATAAGATTTGGAAAGCCCTGTAACCTTAGCAAGTCCAAATAAAGATAAATTCTTTTCTGTTCGAACTTGCTTTAATTTTAAGCCAAATATTAATCGAATATATTCTTCTTCAATCATCTTTTTAAGCATTTACTCTAAAACAAAAAAAACATGCTTCCCTTGTTTTACACTGAATTACAAATATAATACATTTTTGCGAAATACATTTTTTAATTTTTTTTTAATTTTTTGCGAACGTTCGCTTGTTTTATAATTTTTAATTTTATAATATTGTACTCAGAAACATAAACTTTTTTTTATGAAAACCACAACAACACAACTTATTATTAAAAATCAAAATAAATTTACATCAATCTTAACTGATGATGCAATAGCATTTTTAACCGCCTTACATCTTCAATTTGATGAATCAAGACTTCAATTATTAGAAAAAAGAATAAAACAACAAGCAAAATTTGATAGCGGTGAAAAGCCACAGTTCCCTAAAGAAACCGCTTCAATTAGAAATGAAAATTGGACTGCTGCACCTATCCCAGAAATCCTTTTAGATAGAAGAGTTGAAATTACTGGTCCTGTTGATCGAAAAATGGTTATTAATGCCTTAAATTCTGGCGCGAAAATTTTTATGGCAGACTTTGAAGACAGTTGCGCACCTAGTTGGAATAATCTTATGGAAGGACAGGAAAATCTAAAAGATGCAGTAAATAAAACCATCCAACTAGAACAAAATGGAAAAAAATATCAATTAAACACTGAGACTGCTACTTTATTGGTTCGACCAAGAGGATTACATCTAAATGATAAAAACATCGAAATTAACGAAACACAAATCTCAGGAGCACTTTTAGATTTTGGACTATATTTTTTTCATAACACTTCTACTTTATTAGCTCAGGGATTGGCACCATTTTTCTACTTACCAAAATTAGAGCATTATGAAGAAGCGCGCTGGTGGAACGATGTGTTTGTCTTTGCTCAACGCTATTTTAATATACCTATTGGCACAATTAAGACAACCGTTTTAATAGAAACAATTACAGCTAGTTTTCAATTAGACGAAATCATATTCGAACTAAAAGAGCACATTGCTGGACTAAATTGTGGTCGTTGGGATTACATTTTTTCATACATTAAAAAATTAAAAAATCATTCAGATTTTCTAGTACCTGATCGTGATCAAATCACAATGACTAGCCCGTTTATGCTTGCATACTCTTTACGTGTTATTCAAACTTGTCACAAAAGAAACGTATTAGCTATAGGCGGAATGGCCGCCCAAATCCCAATAAAAGATAATGAACAAGACAATCAATTAGCCTTTGATAAAGTAAAAATAGACAAGGAAAGAGAAGTTAAAAATGGTCATGACGGAACATGGGTTGCCCATCCTGCGTTAGTACCCTTAGCTTTACAAATTTTCAATGAAAACATGCCCACTAAAAACCAAATACATATCAAACGTGATGACATTCAAATCACAGAAGATGAATTACTTGAATTACCTAAAGGAACAATAACTGAGGCAGGAGTTAGAAAAAACATAAACGTTGGTATTCTTTACATTGAATCATGGTTAATGGGAGTTGGAGCTGCAGCATTATATCATTTAATGGAAGATGCAGCTACAGCTGAAATTTCTAGAGCGCAACTATGGTTATGGTTAAAAAAGGAAGCAAAAACAGATTCTGGAATAGAAATAACTAAAGAGATTTACCAACAGTTTATAGTTGAAGAATTAGAAAAAATTAAAATCTATGTAGGTATTGAACGATTTGAAAAAGGCAAATTTGAACTAGCAAGCATCTTATTTAGAAACATGATTGAAAGCAATGAACTAGATGATTTTTTAACCTTAAAAGCATACGAATACTTAGATTAAAGAAAAACTGCCGAATGCTGCAACATTCGACAGTTCATTTTGAAATAATTATTTACATAACTATTAAAGCAATACAAAAGTATGAAAACACAAGAAAGAATTCAAGCATTAATTACAGATTGGACAACAAATTCAAGATGGAAAGGAATTGAAAGACCTTACACTGCAGAAAAAGTAATAGAATTACAAGGTTCTTATCAAATAGAATATTCTATCGCAAAAAGAGGAGCCGAAATTTTATGGCATAAATTAAATAATCAAGATTGGGTTGCAGGCTTAGGCGCATTAACTGGAAATCAAGCTATTCAAGAAGTTGAAGCTGGTTTAGAAGCTATTTATTTAAGTGGATGGCAAGTAGCGGCAGACGCTAATTTAGCTGGAGAAATGTATCCTGATCAATCATTATATCCTGCTAACAGTGTACCTCAAGTAGTTAAGCGTATCAATAACGCTCTATTACGTGCAGACCAAATACAATCTGTTAATAAAGTTGAACCTAAAAAAGATTACTTAGTACCTATTGTTGCAGATGCAGAAGCAGGATTTGGAGGTAATTTAAATGCCTTTGAATTAATGAAAGGCATGATTGAAGCTGGAGCAGCAGGTGTGCATTTTGAAGACCAATTATCTTCAGCAAAAAAATGTGGCCATTTAGGAGGGAAAGTATTAGTTCCTACTCAAGAAGCTATTAATAAATTAATTGCAGCACGTTTAGCAGCAGACACCATGGGAGTTCCAACAATTATTGTTGCTAGAACTGACGCAGATGCAGCTAATCTTCTAACAAGTGACATTGATGATCGTGATAAAGAATTTGTAACAGGTGAGCGTTCACCAGAAGGTTTTTTCTATGTAAAGGCTGGCTTAGAACAAGGAATTTCAAGAGGATTATCTTATGCTCCTTATGCAGATTTAATTTGGCTTGAAACTTCAACTCCAGATTTAGAAGAAGCAAGAAAATTTGCAGAAGCTATTCATGCTCAATATCCCGGAAAATTATTAGCTTACAATTGCTCACCATCATTCAATTGGGCAGCAAAATTATCTGTAGAACAAATGGAAACATTTCGTGAAGATATAGCTAAAATGGGCTATAAATTTCAATTTATCACTTTGGCTGGATTTCATGCATTAAATACTTCTATGTTTGAATTAGCTCTAGCTTATAAAAGAAAAGGAATGGCTGGATATTCTGAATTACAGCAAAAAGAATTTGCTCTTCAATCAGAAGGATTCCGAGCAGTAAAACATCAAAATTTTGTAGGTACTACTTACTTTGATGAAGTGCAAAATACCGTTACTGCTGGTTTAGCTTCTACTGTAGCAATGAAAGATTCTACAGAAACAGCACAGTTTTAAAAAAATAATCGTTGATTATAATTTAGTTTGTTTGTATTGAAAAGCCGCTAAGGAAATTTTCCAAAGCGGCTTTTTCTTTATAACTATAAAATTAAAATTCGAGATATAAAACTATTCATATGTTAAAATTTATACTTCAATGTAGTCATAAATTGTCTAGGTGCAATAGGATTAATACTGTAGTTTTCATGTACAGTATAATTCAATTCATTTGTAATATTGGATACTTTACACAAGATTGAAAATTGTTTCCATTCATATCCCAATGAAGTATCAATAGTTGTATAACTTCGTACTGGAATTTCTCTATCTCTAACTACTAAATTTCCTGATACTAATTGATAGTCATTATTCCATCCTCCTATTCTATCTCCTACATGACTACCCATTGCTCCTACTGAAATACCTTTTAAGAAACCATTTTGAATTGTATAAAAGAAACTTAAGTTAGCCGTTACATAAGGAGTTCTAGCAACACGATCTCCTTCAACAAAGTTTCCTGGTTTTGCTTCTACATCAGTAAATCTCATATCATTGTAGCTGTATCCCGCATTAATATTAAAACCTTTTATTGGTTGAGCTATTATATCAAATTCTATACCTTTACTTGTTGTCTCACCAGATAAAACTTTGAAAGCTGAATTATTATTTAAATTTCCATTAGCATCGTATAATGCAGTTTGAGCTAAATTACTATTTATAATTTGATAAATTGTTATATTAGTTGTCAATTTATTATTAAAAAACATTTTTTTCAATCCAACTTCAAATTGATCAATAATCGATGCTTCTAGAACATTTCCATAAACATCTGTGGCAGTATTTGGTGAAAATGAAGTTGAATAGCTTGCAAATATGGAGGTATTTTGAATTGGTTGATACACTAGACCGATTTTTGGTGTAAATGCCTTATTAATTAGTGTTTCACCTTCAGATACTGTTCCCTCATAAGGATTTCCCTGTCCAGTTACTTCATTATAAGTTGTGGCTTGTGATTCTTGCCAAGACCAGCGCAATCCTGTCAAAACCTTAAATTGAGAAGATAAACTAATCAAATCCTGAAAATAAACCCCAAATCTAGAAGCCTTAGTTTCTACAATTCGGGTATTTCTAGGTGCAGCATAATCATGATCACTCTCAAATGTAGATGGATTGTAAATATTTGCTGTATCATAAGCTACTGATGTAGTACCAGTTCCAAAAATATAAGTATAAGCATCTGTATAAGATTGATCTAAATCTATCCCAACAGATAACTGATGTTTAATTTGCCATGTTTGAAACTCACCCTGTAAATTAAATTGCTGACCTAAAATTGTCTCTAAATTATTATTTTTTCCTAATGGCCTTGTAAAACTTCCATCTGCATTAATAGTTAAACGCTCAGTACCTTCAGAAAATCTTCTAAAATCTTGAAATGAGAAATTAGAATTAAATCTCCAAGTATCGTTAAATTTATGATTAACTTGAGCAGTAATCGTTGATTGATTTGTTAATCCATTTGACCATCTTGCACCCAAATAAGTACTTCTTGGAATAGATAAAAAAACATTTTTACCTATAGCACCTGTACCAAAATCAGGAGTCCAATTGTCATTTAAATAATCTCCTTGCAATAATACATTGGTACGTTTTGAAACCTTAAACAAGATTGATGGATTAATGTAAAAACGTTCACGAGTAACCACGTCTCTAAAACTTTCAGAATTTTCATAAGAAGTAACCATCCTGTAAGCAATAAACTTATTAAGTGGTCCGTAAAAATCCAACACTGGTTTATAATAATTATAACTCCCAATCTGAGTAGAAAAGCTACCTCCAAATTTAAACTGAGGTGCTTTAGTTACTAAATTTAAGATACCGCCAGGTGCCACATTTCCGAAAAGTAATGCAGATCCGCCTTTTAAATATTCTACTTGATCTAATGATGATACTTCTGGCATGGAACCTGCATTTACTCTAAAACCATTTTTAAAAATATTATTAGCAGACATATCATACCCTCTTGAAAAAAAGGATTCTTGTGCTCCACCTCGAGCAGAACTTACATAAACACCATTAGCATTTTTCACTACATCACTCAAACGAATTGCTTGCTGTTGTTCAATGATTTTATCATCAATCACTTGTAATCCTTGAGGTAAGTCAATAGCTTTTACACCAGTTTTTCCTAGAGCCACTGTTTTTCCTTGAAGTGTAGTTTGTATTAAAATAGGCTCAATAACTTTAGCTTTTTTTACCGTATCATGAACTGTGAAAGTACTTTCATCAAAACGATCTGACCCATTTTGTGCAAATGCAGAAACAGAAAGAAGAGGTAAAACAATTTGTACTATTTTCATTTTATTTAGACTGATTTAAAATTATAATGCAAATTTATAACCCGTCTAAATAAAAAACAAATTTATTTAGATTAAATTTAAATAATATTTTATACTATCTGAAAATCAAATCTTTAACCAACTCTTTTCCTAATTCCTTATTAAACAAATCGATAATTTTCTGTTTACCTAATAGCAATTCTTGCTTTAAAACAGCCGAGTTTAAAGCCACGTAAAGTGTATTACGATGAAAATCTATTTGAGTTGTATAATTAGCTATTGTTGGTCCCATTAACGAAACCCATAATTCTTTTACTTGAACTTCATTAAGACCTTTTTCGAGATTGGATGTCTTAATAAATTCTTTCATAACATCACTAATTGAATAATCATCATTAAAGCGTTTCATAACTTCTATTTTATCTGTTTTGAAAGAGGAACAAATCTTTTATAATGATAAACGGTCTTATTTTGATGTTCTAAAACTAATTTATCCTTTGAAATGAATTCAATTTCTTCTATCCAAGTAGCATAATTAGTTTTTGCTTTGAGATAATAAGTACTATTACTATCAATAATTTGAACGGATTCATTCAAATTACTATTCAGAAAAGTTCCGTCTAATTGAGGTTTAACCTTAGTTCTAATTCCTTTATTATTAGTCAACTCAAATTTATCAATAACATCATTAACTTGATATACCTTTTTATTCCCATCTGGAAATACAACTTCTTCAATTTCCCAATAACCATTAATTTTTTTTAAATCATCGGAATTAGGCTTTGAATGACAAGAAGCTAATAATAAAACGAATAAATATAAACCGTATTTTTTCATAAATTTAAGGTAACAGAAAAGTAAAGATACAAACTAATTAAGACATAAAATAAAAAAGGAGATTCTTTAAAAGAAATCTCCTTTTGTCGGGGTGGCAGGATTCGAACCTGCGACCTCCTGGTCCCAAACCAGGCGCGATGACCGGGCTACGCTACACCCCGTATTTGTGGATGCAAATATAGAACTTAATTTAAACATACAAAATTTATTTTAACTTTTTTTACAACTATATCAATTTGGCAAATCAAAACTTATTTTTTCAATTCATTACATCATTTCACTCCGATATAATTTCTATATTTGCTTTTTAAATTTACAACACCATATTTTATGCTTATTATTGGAATTGCTGGAGGTACCGGAAGTGGAAAAACAACTGTAGTTCACCAAATTATGAATGAGCTTCCGTTAACTGAAGTCGGAATTATATCTCAAGATTCTTATTACAAAGAAACACACGACTTAAGTTATGAAGAACGTTCAAAAATCAATTTTGATCACCCTCGCGCCATCGACTTTGATTTATTGGTTCAACATCTTAAAGACTTAAAAGAAGGAAAAGAAATTGACCAGCCAGTATATTCTTTTGTTCAACACAACAGAACTGGAGATACCATTCATACTTTACCAAGAAAGGTTATGATTGTTGAAGGTATCTTAATTTTAACCAATCCAGAATTAAGAGAAATGTTTGATATAAAAATTTATGTACATGCTGATTCTGACGAGAGACTAATTCGTCGATTACGTAGAGATATTGCCGAAAGAGGTCGTGATATGGAAGAAGTTTTAAATCGATATCAAAATACTTTAAAGCCTATGCATGAGCAATTTATTGAACCTACAAAAGCATATGCCGATATCATCATTCCTAATGATAAATACAATACTGTAGCAATTGATGTAGTTAGAGCTGTGATTAACCAAAGAATTGATAATTAATGTTTAAACGTTTACAAGTGCTTTTCCTAAAATTTCCTTTTCTGAGATTTCTCGGAAATAAGTACTATGTAATTTTACTTATTTTTATCATTTGGATGTTATTTTTAGATAATTATTCTTATTTAGAACATCGTGTACTTAACAAACAAATAGACGAATTAGAAAATAACAAAGAATATTACCAATCTGAAATAGCCAAAGACAGTCTAAAAATTCAACAATTACAAAATGAAAATATGATTGAAAAATATGCCCGCGAAAAATATTTTATGAAAAAAGATAGCGAGGATATTTACATCATAGAATATGAAGAAGACAAAGAAAAAGATAGTATATTAGAAGCAGACAAATAGTTTTAAAAACACAAACAGTCCTGCTGTTCGCTCTACATGGTGCCACTATCATCAGGGCTATACTTGACTTAAACGGATAAAAACACTTCAATCATGAGTGAAAAAAAATTATTTTCAGAATTTAACCCTGTTTCCTCAAAACAATGGAAACAGCAAATTCAATTTGAGCTTAAAGGCGCTGATTACAACGAAACACTTGTATGGGAATCACCAGAAGGCATTAAAGTTAAACCGTTTTATCATAGTGATGAGTTTGATTATTCAATTGCCAACCAATTTTCAACATCTCCTTTTCAAATCGTTCAAAAAATATTTGTACACGAAGTTCATCTTTCGAACAAAAAAGCCTTGGATGCTTTAAATCGAGGTGCCGAAAGTATTTATTTTACCATTGAAAACGACGAAATTGATTGCATAGAATTAATAAAAGGGTTACCTTCTAAAAATGTAACATATTATTTTAATTTACCTTTTTTATCAATAGAGTATTGTAATAAATTAAATGAATGCATTACAGCAAATGGCTTACATTCGAAACTACTTATAGATCCAATCGGCCATTTAACTAAAGAAGGAAATTGGTACTCTAACTTAGAAAACGATTTTGATGCTTTAAATCTATTGTCTTCAAAAGATATTCAACCTTTTTTAAACATTAATTCGACTACTTATCAAAATGCTGGATCAACTATTGTTCAACAAATTGCCTACATTCTAGCACATACAAACGAATATTTTAATCGTATTTTAAGTATCAACAAACCTATTACTATTGAGGTTGCTGTCGGTACTAACTATTTCTTTGAAATCGCAAAAATTAGAGCTATTCGTTTATTATTTAACACTTTAGCAAAAGAATACAACCATTCTTTCGAATGTCATATTATTGCCTCACCTAGTAAACGAAACAAAACTTTGTATGATTATAATGTAAACATGTTACGCACAACCACCGAATGTATGTCGGCAATTTTGGGTGGTGCAGATGCAATTTCTAACCTAGCTTATGACGCTATTTACCATAAAGACAATGAGTTTGGAGATCGTATTTCCAGAAACCAATTATTAATACTCAAACATGAAAGTTATTTCGATAAAGTAGGTAATCCAGCTGACGGTGCTTATTTTATAGAAACACTTACGCAGCAATTAGCAGAAAAAGCTCTAGTGTTATTTAAAGATATTGAAGCAAACGATGGATTAATTACACAATTAATTGAAGGAACTATCCAACGAAAAATTAATGAAAGTGCTGAAAAGGAGCAAGAACTTTTCGATACAGGAAAAGAAGTTTTGTTAGGAACCAACAAGTATCCAAACAAAAATGACCAAATGAAAAACGACTTGGAATTGTATCCATTTGTGAAACAAAATCCAAGAAAAACGCTAATCACTCCAATTATTGAGAGAAGATTAGCTGAAAAATTAGAACAAGAACGATTATCTCAAGAGCAATAATCATGAGAAAAGACATACAACATTTAAAATTAGAAGTTAAAATTCAGAAAACGGAAATTTCTGAAAAACATGACTTCACTACTGCAGAAGGAATTGAAGTAAAACCAACGTATTCTAAAGAAGATGTTTCAAATTTAGAACATCTTGGTTTTGGAGCGGGCTTTGCACCTAATTTGCGCGGACCATATTCAACTATGTACGTTCGTCGCCCTTGGACTATCCGCCAATATGCTGGATTTTCAACTGCTGAAGAAAGTAATGCTTTCTATAGAAGAAATTTAGCTGCTGGACAAAAAGGATTATCAGTTGCTTTCGATTTAGCGACACACCGAGGTTACGACTCGGATCACGAACGTGTCGTCGGTGACGTTGGAAAAGCTGGAGTTGCTATTGATTCGGTTGAAGATATGAAAGTCTTATTCGATCAAATTCCACTAGATGAAATGTCGGTTTCTATGACAATGAATGGTGCCGTTTTACCTATAATGGCTTTCTATATAGTAGCAGCAGAAGAACAAGGCGTTACTCCCAACTTATTATCAGGAACGATTCAAAATGACATTTTGAAGGAATTTATGGTGCGAAATACTTACATTTATCCACCAACACCCTCGATGAAAATCATTGCAGATATTTTTGAATACACAAGTAAAAATATGCCAAAATTTAACTCGATTTCAATATCGGGTTACCACATGCAAGAAGCTGGAGCTACAGCTGATATAGAATTAGCATACACTTTAGCTGATGGTTTGGAGTATATCCGAACTGGTTTAGCTGCAGGAATGGATATTGATACCTTTGCTCCTCGCCTTTCATTTTTCTGGGCTATTGGAATGAATCATTTTATGGAAATTGCTAAAATGCGTGCTGGCCGTATGCTTTGGGCAAAATTATTAAAACAGTTCAATCCAAAAGATGAAAAATCATTGGCATTACGTACACATTGTCAAACTTCGGGATGGAGCTTAACAGAACAAGACCCTTTTAACAACGTAGCTCGAACTACGATTGAAGCAGCCGCAGCAGCCTTTGGAGGAACTCAATCATTACACACGAATGCCTTGGACGAAGCAATTGCATTACCAACCGATTTCTCGGCACGAATTGCTCGTAATACCCAAATTTTTTTACAAGAAGAAACCAAAATCTGCAAAACGGTTGATCCTTGGGCTGGAAGTTATTATGTAGAAAGTTTAACTGCAGAAATTGCTGAAAAAGCTTGGGCTTTAATCGAAGAAGTCGAAGAATTAGGTGGTATGACTAAAGCCATTGAAGCGGGTATTCCAAAATTGCGCATTGAGGAAGCAGCTGCTCGTAAGCAGGCACGTATTGACAGTGGACAAGATGTTATTGTCGGAGTAAATAAATACCGTTTAGAAAAAGAAGATCCGTTACATATATTGGAAGTAGATAATCAAACCGTTCGTAAACAACAAATCGAACGTCTGGATCAAATCAAATCTACTCGTAATAATGCAAAAGTAGCAGAATGTTTGGCACAATTAACTCAATGTGCCAAAACAGGTAAAGGAAATTTATTAGATTTAGCCGTTAATGCAGCGCGAAATAGAGCCACTTTAGGGGAAATTAGCGACGCATTAGAATCGGTTTTTGGAAGATACAAAGCACAAATTAGAAGTTTTAGTGGCGTGTATAGTAAAGAAATTAAAAACGACGAAAGTTTTGAAAAAGCAAAACAATTAGCTAACACTTTCGCGAAAAAAGAAGGGCGCCGTCCTCGTATTATGATTGCAAAAATGGGACAAGACGGTCACGATCGTGGTGCGAAAGTAGTAGCAACAGGTTATGCCGACGTAGGTTTTGACGTAGATATTGGTCCGTTGTTTCAAACGCCACAAGAAGCTGCCAAACAAGCAGTGGAAAACGACGTACACATTTTAGGTGTTTCTTCATTAGCGGCTGGGCATAAAACATTGGTACCTCAAGTAATTGAAGAATTAAAGAATTATGGAAGAGAAGATATTATGGTAATAGTAGGCGGTGTTATTCCCGCACAAGATTATCAATATTTATTTGACGCTGGAGCAGTTGCGGTCTTTGGTCCTGGAACTAAGATTAGCGATGCGGCAATAACAATTTTAGAAGTTTTGATGGAGGAGTGATTCAATCAATAATTAACAAAATAAAAGCTGGTAAATGATTTTATCAGCTTTTTTTTTAATTTACTAATAAATTATTATACTTTAAGAAACTATTTCTTCTCTTTTACAAAAGAGGAGATATAAAAAAAGGATTTTAGCGTTTTGCTAAAATCCTTTTTTATTTGTGTTAATCAAAGCTCTTTATCTCTTTAATGAAAAATGTGCTTTAAATTGTTTTTGTTGTTCGTTTTCTATA
>CAYNNB010000025.1:0-30065 GCA_964398425.1 uncultured Flavobacterium sp. | reverse complement strand
AATAAAAGATAAACTATGAATAATCAATTAAAACTTGCTAATCGATTTCGTGAGGTAATTTTAAATGGCACTTGGATTGCTAATACTAATTTTAAAAATGAATTAAGTAAAATAAATTGGAAAATAGCAATTAAAAAGAGTGAAAACCTCAATTCTATCGCAGCACTCGCCCAACATATTCATTATTATATAAAAGGTATAAAAAATGTGTTCTTAGGTGGCCGTTTAGAAATAAGTGATAAATATAGTTTTGATTTTCCTGAAATACAGTCAGAGCAGGAATGGCTGAATTTTCTAGTTGAATTTTGGAAGGATTCAGAAGAATTAGCCCTACTCATCGAAACTATGGAAGAAACTAAACTTAATACCTATTTTGTTGATGAAAAATATGGAAGTTATTATAGAAATATTGATGCAATGATTGAACATAGTTATTATCACTTAGGACAAATTGTTTTAATTAATAAAATACTAAATTAACCCTCAATAAATGTTAGTTAAAACGGACTTCTTGTAGCAATAATTTCAAGTAGAAACAGGATCTATTTATAGTAACCTCTCCCCTTTCATTCATTATTTTACAATTCATCCATAAAAAATTACAGTTCGGTAGTAAATGATTTTTTTATAAGTGTTGATGCAGCAACTTTGCTTCATCAAAATAAAACAAATTATAATTCATAACTTAAAAAAATCAAAACTATGACAAAATTAATTTCAACATTCATTTTCTTAATAATTGCACTTGTATCCTCTGCTCAAAGTTTGTTTGAAAAAGAAATGAGCAACGGATTAGCATTGTGGAAAGCAGGTAAAAATACAGAAGCTGTTGCTCAATTTGAACGACTTGCAGCAACAAACAAAAACAATTGGCTTCCTGGATATTATGTTTCTTTAATCTATACGCTAGAGGCGTTTGAAGAAGAAGACAAAACTAAAATGAAAAACTTTTTAGAAAGGGCGCAAAAGGCACAAGATGAAATTAGTCAAATCGCTCCAGATAATCCAGAAATAATAGTGGTACAAGCCATGATTTATACTGCTTGGATTGTATATGACCCAATGACAAATGGCAGATTGTACTATACTGATGTGATGAAAATTTATGAAAAAGCAGCTACAATAGCACCTAATAATCCAAGAGTGGTTTTTAACAAAGCTAGCTTTGAAAAAGGAGCGGCTACTTATTTTGAATCAGACACATCGCCCATGTGTGAAAAAATAAAAAAATCAATTGAATTATTTGCTACATTTAAGCCTGAATCGCCCTTTCATCCCACATGGGGCTTAGAAAGAGCAAAAGAAGAAGCAGCTAAATGTAATTAATATAGTATCTCATGTTATATCAGCTTATCAAAGAAATCCCACGTGGAATATTCTTATCCCTAAGTATTTTTATCGTCTTACTCATAATACGTTTAGTTAGTGGTGTTACTATTCAATTTAATGAACAATTAGTCTCCAATTTTGGTTATACTATGCTTTATGGCATGAGTATTTACTTAGGAAATGCTGCTCTATTTATATATTTAGATCAAATATTTTCAAGTGATCGTTTTGCTAAAAAGAGAGTTATTGTTGGCTTTTTAAGTTCATTCTTGATTTCTGTAGGCATCATTTTTTTACTCAGATTCCTTGAAGACGTGATTATTGAACAAAAAACAATATTTCAGTTTTTAAGTCATGAGCGAGTAGCAAACTATTTGGTTTCAATCATCATCACATTTATCGTAACCTTAGCTTTTCATGCCTTCTATTTTTACAAGGCTTATCAGGAAAATAAAGTCAAGGAACAAAAAATCATTGCTGGAACGGCTTCTGCCCAATTTGAAAGTTTAAAAAATCAAATTGATCCTCATTTTTTATTTAATAGTTTGAATGTTTTAAGTTCTTTAATTGAAGAAAACCCTGATGCAGCGCAAAAATTCACTACTTCATTATCTAAAGTATACCGCTATGTTTTGGAACAAAAAGATAAAGAACTAGTTTCAATTGAAGAAGAATTGGATTTTGCTAAAACGTATATGAATTTGCTCAAAATGCGTTTTGAAAACAGTATCACATTTGAACTTCCAAGTACTTTTGAAAATGAAGAGGCTAAAGTAGTTCCGCTTTCTTTACAGCTGCTTTTAGAAAATTGCATCAAACACAACATTGTTAGCGAACAAAAACCATTACATATCAAAATATATATTGAAGAAAATTGGTTAGTTGTTGAAAATAACCTTCAAAAAAAGGAAACATTAACGGACAGAAAAGGAGTTGGACTACAAAATATTGTAAATCGCTATGCCATATTAACTAAAAGAAAAGTACTGGTAGAGGAAAACAAAGACGCATTTAAAATTTATCTTCCAATATTAACAAAACAAATAGCAAAAATGGAAACACAATTTATATATACAGAAAAAATGGCTTATGAAAAAGCAAAAGATAGAGTTAATCAACTTAAAGGATTTTATGGTAATTTACTAGCTTACTGCTTCGTAATTCCAACTTTAATCATTATAAACGTGAGTACAACAAACTTTCAATGGTTTTGGTTTCCTATGTTAGGATGGGGATTAGGTTTAACCTTTCATGCCTTTGAAACCTTTGGTTTAGGTAAAAAATGGGAAGAACGAAAAATCCAAGAATACATAAATCAAAACAAAACGCAACATTGGAATTAATTAAAAACATTTAAAATTTGAAAATTATGCAACCAACAATTGATAAAATAAACAATCTAAATAAAAGAGAATTTAAAAGTTTTATTCCCTCAAACACTGAAGAAGCTACCTATTATGAAGCTTTAAAAAAAGTAAAACGAATCAAAGGATTCTATACCCATTTAGCGGTTTATATAGTAATCAATATTATGATTATTATTACAAACATAAATAACTTAAAAGTAGGAGAAAGTTATTTTCAACTGAAAAATTTTTTCACTGCTTTTTTCTGGGGAATTGGATTATTAGCACATGGTGTTTCTGTTTTTCTACCTGATATTATTTTAGGTAAACAATGGGAAGAACGAAAAATTAAAGAGTTCATGGAAAAGGAAAAACAAAACAATCAATGGCAGTAACTCTTTTCTGTATTTCTCACCCAAATAAATGACATCTTAAAGGCTATCATCATGCACATAATCATCATTGAAGACGAAAAACCAGCTGCACGCTTATTACAACGTAAAGTAGAAAAATTAGGTTTAAAAGTACATACGCTATTGCATTCTGTTGAAGAAGCCATAAATTGGTTTAATGAATATCCTCATCCTGAGTTAATTTTTCTAGATATTCAATTATCAGATGGCTTATCATTTGAAATATTTGAACACTTTAAACAAAAAGATCAGCCTATTAAGAGTGCAATAATATTTACTACGGCTTATGACGAATATGCATTAAAAGCCTTTAAATTAAACAGCATTGACTATCTTTTAAAGCCTATTGATGAAAATGAATTGGAAGAAGCTATTTCAAAATTCAAAACACAACATCAAAAAAATACGACTCCTTCTTTTGATATTGATGCAATAAAAAAAATGTTTATTTCTCCAGTAGAAAAAGATTTCAAAAGAAGATTTTCAGTGAAAATAGGTCAGCAATTAAAAGTGATTCTCGTTGAAGATATTGAATGTATATACAGTGAAAACAAAGGCACTTATCTACATACAAAAGAAAATAGAAGCTACTTAATTGATAGTACATTAGAAGTTTTAGAACAGGAACTTAATCCAAAGGATTTTTATCGAATTAGCAGAAAATATATTGTTCCACTTTCATCGATAAAAGAAATTCAGGTGCATTCAAATTCTCGCTTAAAAATCATTTTACCCACCTACAATGAAGACGAAGTCATTGTTGCTAGAGAACGTGTTAGTGATTTTAAAGAATGGATTGGATAAATTTAAAGTATTGTTAAAATAACTCTTCTCTAACAAATATCTCACTATTTTTGATAAAAAAGTAGATGAGATATTTTCTTTTAGTTCCATTTTTTATTTTTTTTATGAGCTCCTCTATGAAAGCTCAAGAATTGGTTCGATTTCAAACTTTTGAAGCATTACAAACTTATCTATCACAATCCAATGACCAACCTGTAGTAGTTAATTTTTGGGCTACTTGGTGTGCTCCATGTGTTAAAGAACTTCCTTATTTTGAAACATTACACCAAAGTAATCCAAATATAAAAGTCATAACAGTAAGTTTAGATTTTGAAAAACAAGTTGAATCAAAATTAATTCCTTTTCTAAAAAAGAAAAAGTATTCGTTTATAACTACCTATTTGGCCGAGAAAAACTACAACAATTGGATAGGTAAAGTAGATGAAAATTGGTCAGGTTCCATTCCAGCCACTTTAATTATTCACAAAGAGAAACGTATCTTCATTGAACATGAATTTTCATCCTATGACGAATTGAATAATTATATTAATCAAACTATAAATAAATAAATTATGTTAAAGAAAATTGGATTTTTAGTATTATTTGTTGGAGCTTTAATGAGTTTTGACAAACCCGTAACAGGGTATCAAGTAGGCGATACGGCAACAGATTTCAAATTAAAATCAGTGGACAACAAGTATTACAGCATGGCAGATTATAAAGATGCCAAAGGATTTATTGTTGTTTTTACTTGTAATCATTGTCCATTTGCCGTAAAATATGAAGACAGAATCATTGACCTAGCTAAAAAATACAAATCGAAAGGTTATGTTCTTCTTGCAATAAACCCTAATGATCCGGTTGCCCAACCCGACGATAGTTTTGAAAAAATGCAAGTGCGTGCCAAAGAGAAAAAATTTAGTTTCCCTTACTTATTTGATGAAGGACAAAAAATTTATCCTCAGTATGGAGCAACAAAAACACCACATGTTTTTTTATTGGATAAAAACAAAGTAGTAAAATATATTGGAGCCATTGACGACAATGTGGAAGATGCCAAAGCAGTTAAAGAACATTACTTAGAAAATGCGATTGCAGCACTAGAAAAAGGTCAAGAACCGAATCCGAGCACAACAAAAGCGATTGGATGTTCAATAAAAGTTAAAAAATAAAAAAAACGGAAACTTAAGTTTCCGTTTTTTTTTATCTATTATTTACTCAATCGATGTAAAGTAAACACTGTTGCCGACAATAAAAAGAATGCCATAATTTGATGCGCTAATCCTAACCAAATAGGAACAGCATACAAAAGAGTAAATACCCCTAAAAGAAATTGAACAAAAACAAAGGCTAGAAGTATTTTAATTCCATTGTTTTGCGTTGTCTTTAGCACAAACTTTCTACTTTTTACAAATAACAAAATAATCATTCCAACTACAACATAAGCAAAAGTTCTGTGAATAAATTGCACACCACTTTTTCCTTCGGTGAAAGACTTAAATAATGTAGGTTGTTCTAATGTAATACTTTCATGAAAAAACTGTCCATCACTCATTAAAGGCCAATGGTTATGAACTAATCCGGCATTTAATCCGGCTACAAATCCACCATAAATAATTTGGATAAGTAAAACAGCTAAAGCAATTCGAGCAATCTTTCTTAATTCAACAACAGGCTGATTGCGTTCAGGATAAATTAAATCTAGCGCTACCCATAGCGTGTAGGCAAAAGTAATAAAGGCAAAAGTTAAGTGAATAGCCAATCTGAAATGACTTACATCTGGATTATCTTTCAATCCACTGGCAACCATAAACCAACCTAAAAACCCTTGAAAAGCTCCCATTCCAAGTAAAATAAGACTTTTATTTATTGTAGGTTTATCTAATTTTTTTCGAATTAAAAAATACATAAAGGGAATGATAAATACAATACCAATTATTCTACCAATAAAACGATGAAACCATTCCCAAAAAAAGATAGATTTATAATCGTCTAATGTAAATCCGCCTGATTTGTATTGATTAATTTTAAGATACTCGGGGTATTTTTTATACTCATTAAAAGCTTCCATCCATTTTTCTTCGCTCATTGGAGGAAACGTATCATGAATCAAATGCCAATCCGTCATTGACAATCCCGAATTTGTTAAGCGTGTAATTCCCCCAACTGTTACCATTATAAACAGTAAGGCACATCCTGATAATAACCAGATAATTACAGATTTATTTGTTTTCATTTCTTTACTATTCAATTGTATACAAAAGTACAGATTGAGTCTGATAATTTTGATTTAACAACTTATAAATTTATACTTTTTCTAAACCCATTTTGAAAGCCTTTGCCAGCACAAAATCATAGGCTGCTTGGTATTCATTTGGGATTTCTCCTTCTAAAATAGCTTCTTTGACCGCTTCTTTTAAAACTCCAATTTCTCGGCAAGGTTTTAATCCAAAAAGAGCCATAATTTCTTCTCCAGAGATAGGGGGTTGAAAAACGCGCACACGATCCTTCTCTTCAACTTCAACAATTTTTTCTCTTACAATTTTAAAGTTGTAGTGATATTTTTGAAATTTTTTAGGATTTTTTGTGGTAATATCCGCTTCACACAAGATCATAAGTGCCTCTACATCCTCTCCAGCATCAAAAACCAATCTTCGAACAGCAGAATCTGTAACAATGTCTTGGGCTAACACTATTGGCCTAGAACTCATGGTAACCATTTTTTGAACAAACTTCATTTTTTGATTCAAAGGCATGTGTAACCGCTCAAAGATTTTCTTTACCATTTTACCTCCCAAAAACTCGTGTCCATGAAAAGTCCAGCCCTGTTTTTTATGAAACTTTTTTGTGGGTGCTTTTCCTATATCATGTAAAAGAGCAGCCCAGCGCAACCAAAGATTATCAGTATTTGGACAAATATTATCTACTACCTCTAGTGTGTGATAAAAATTATTTTTATGTGTATGTCCCTCTACTTCTTCAACATGATTTAAGGCTGTGAGTTCAGGAAGGATGCGTTCCAATAATCCTGTTTGATACAAATGCAAAAAACCAATAGAAGGTTGATCTGTAGCTAAAATTTTATTCAATTCATCTACAATTCGCTCTCCAGAAATAATAGCAATTCGGTCTTTATTTCTTGCTATTGCTGCTAAAGAATCTGATTCAATTTCAAATTTCAATTGGGTAGCAAAACGAATGGCTCGCATCATTCTAAGTGGATCATCAGAGTAAGTTATATCAGCGTCTAACGGTGTTTTAATGATCTTATTTTGTAAATCCTCCACCCCATTAAAAGGATCAACCAATTCACCAAAATTTTCTTGATTCAAAGAAAAAGCCATTGCATTGATCGTAAAATCTCTACGTTCTTGATCGTCTTTCAATGTACCGTTTTCAACAACAGGCTTTCTACTATCAAAATTATAACTTTCTTTTCGAGCTCCTACGAATTCAATATCCATATCATCATAACGAAGCATGGCCGTTCCATAGTTTTTAAAAACCTGAACTTTGGGTTGATGAGGAATTAATTGAGACACTTTTAATGCCAACTCAATTCCACTTCCTACTGCTACGATATCAATATCTTTTTTATGGTCTCTTTGAAGTAATATATCACGAACAAAACCACCAATAACATAGCACTCCAAGTTTAATTCTTGCGCTGCTTGAGAGATGATTGCAAATATTTTATGTTCTAAATGTTTTTTATAATTCATGTTTAAATTGGTCAATGTGCCAATGTGCCAATAATTAAAAATAGTTTAAGGCATATTGACTATCGGTCTCATTTTCGGATAATCTTCACTTGACTATCTAAGGTTAATTTAATAATCGTAGACGGTTTATCGCAAATTTTTTCGTGGTGCAAATTTACAACATAGTCCACACCCTTTATAATTTCTGGACTAATTTCTTTAAAAGATTTTGGAGTAGGTTCACCTGAAATATTAGCTGAAGTAGAAACCAATGGTTTTTTCATACGTTCCATTAATTTATAGCAAAAAGGCTCTTTTACCATTCGAACTCCAACCGATTGATCTTCTGCAATTAAAGCTGGAGCAATTCCTTTTGGTCGGTCTAAAACAAGCGTCGTTGGTTTTGTAGCAAAATCCCAAATCTGCCAAGCCGTTTCTGGTATGTCTTTAAACATACTGTATAGCATTCGCTCACCATTCACTAGGCAAATCATGCTCTTAGCTTCCGCTCTTTGTTTTAATGTAAATATTTTTTGAACGGCTTCACTATTAGAGGCATCACATCCAATACCCCAAACCGTATCAGTTGGATATAAGATGATTCCACCTTTTTTAATGACTTCAAAGGCGTTGTGAATTTCTGTGTTGATTTCCATATTTTTTTTGCAAAAATAATTAATCTTATCCCTAAAAATCTAAAATTTTTAAAAATAACCACATTCTGTAAGAGGATTAAAATAATAAAGGCATTTATAATTATATTTGCTAAATATATGACACATATGAACGTTGAAAGTTTAACATGGGATTCTAGTTTTTTTGGTTATAATGTGGGTAAAATTATATTAACAGATCTTTGCATTGATACCAATTTACTTCAAAAAAAATCAGTTGGTTTTCAGCTAATTTACCTTTTTTCTCCCGTTAGGATAATAGAATTTGAAAATTATCTAGTTGATGAAAAGATATTATTAGAAATGAACTGTACAAATGACCATATTGAAAACGAAACATTTCAATTAGAACTTTTTGACCCTAATAAACATGATTTTAATGCGTTAAGAAACTTGGCTATTTCTAGTGGTGAATATTCTCGATTTAAAATCGATTCAAATTTTAAAAATAATGAATTTGTTGAATTATATTCACGTTGGATTACACAATCTGTAGAAGGAAAAAGTGCTTTTGAAGTAGTAGTGGCGACAAATCAAGATGATGAAATTTTAGGTTTTATTACCTTAGTTAAAAAAGAAAAACTACTTGAAATTGGGCTTATTGCAGTAGCTGAAAAAGCTAGAGGAAAAGGTATTGCTAAACTTCTTTTAAATTATACCAACGAGAAAGCCATGTCATTGAATATTTCTAAAATTCAGGTAACGACTCAAGGAAAAAACATACCTGCCATGCATTTATATCAATCTTTTGGATTTAAAATAAAAAACATAACCTATATATATCATTATTGGAACATATGATACCTTTTAACAAACCTTATTTATCAGGAAAAGAAACAAGTTACATTGAAGATGCAGTTAATAGCGGAAAAATATCTGGTAATGGAAAATATACCAAACTATGTCAAGATTTTTTTGAAAATCGATATCAATTTAAAAAATGTTTACTGACTACATCTTGCACTGATGCGTTAGAAATGTGTGCTATTTTAGCTAATATTGAAATAGACGACGAAGTTATCATTCCTAGTTACACTTTTGTATCAACCGCATTAGCCTTTATTAGACAGGGAGCAAAAATTATCTTCGCTGATTCTAATAGTGAAAATCCTAATATTGACGCCACTAAACTTGAAGCATTAATTACTCCAAAAACAAAAGCTATTATTCCTGTACATTATGCTGGGATTGCCTGTGATATGGATAAAATAATGGATTTAGCAAAAAAATATAATTTACTTGTAATTGAAGATGCTGCACAAGCCATAGATAGTTACTATACTTTTAAAGATGGTACCCAAAAAGCATTGGGTAGTATTGGGCATATGAGTGCTTTTTCTTTTCATGAAACTAAAAATATTATTGCTGGTGAAGGTGGTATGCTGGTTATTAATGATGAGCAATTTATCAAGCGAGCTGAAATAATTTGGGAAAAAGGAACCAATAGAGCAGAATTTTTTAGAGGTGAGATCAATAAATATGGCTGGGTAGACACTGGTTCTTCATTTTTACCTTCAGAAATCATCTCAGCATTTTTATGGGCACAATTGGAACAATTGGATCAGATTCAAAATAGAAGAAAAGAATTATGGAATTTATATTATAAGCTTCTTAAACCTCATGAAAACAAAGGATTTAAAACCATAACTATTCCTTCATATGCATCAAATAACGCGCATATGTTTTTTTTAGTTTTTGATAGTTTAGAAAAAAGAACAGCTTGTATCAATATTTTAAAAAATAATGCCGTTCTAGCTGTTTTTCATTACCTTAGCTTACACAAAAGTGAATATTACAAAGATAAATACCAAGGTGAGGAATTAGTTTGGAGTGATTATTATACAGATCGTTTGGTTCGTTTACCTTTGTTTTATGAATTAACAGAAACGGAAATAGAGAAGATTGTATCACTTATAACGGCTTAGATTATGAATTATCATATTATGATAGATGATAAATTTATTGACGGATTTATAGATGATGCCGAAAAAGTTTCTTCTGAAAATTCGAACATTTATTTTATTAATGGTAATCAAGCGAACAGTAAGCATATTAAAAACCCAAAAGCGAAATGGATATCATTTCGAGATGATGAGTTTATATCAACCCTTAAAAAAGCAACTAAGGACGATAAGATATTTGTTCATTGGTATGATTTAAAAACAGGATTATTTTTACTTAAATATTTAAAAAAAGAAGTTCCTTTATACGTATACCTGTGGGGCGGTGAATTTTATGAAGACCCTTATTTACATCACATGAACTGGATTCATGATGAAAAAACATTGACCTTTGTAAAAGAGCACACTATTTTACCTGAAAAATATAATCAAAAAAAATACTTTTTTAAGCGACTCTGGTTTAAAAAAACCTATAAACTAAAGGCTAGAAAACAATTTAAAGAAAAAATTAAAACCATTAAACGAATAAATGCGTTAATTCTGCCTAAGCATTATGATCAGGAATTAGAACTGATTAAAAAAATTTACCATCTTGAGAATTTGCCTTATTTCAACTATAATTATAACCAAAATGTTGATCTTGCTATTCATTATAAGCTTGAAGCAAGTAAAACAGATAAAACTATTATTCAACTAGGAAACTCAGCCACTGAAAGCAATAATCATGTTGATGCCTTTGATGTATTAAATCAGTTTAAAAATGAAAATATTGAATTAGTTTTACCAATGTCCTATGGTAATCATAAATACAATCATTTTGTTAAGAAATATGGCAATTTTAACTTCAAAAATAAAATTAAGTTTTTGGAAGATTTTGTTCCAAGAGCAGAATATATCCAACAACTAATGGAAGTTGATGTTTGCGTTATGTATCATAATAGACAACAAGCCTTTGGAAATTGTGTTCCGTTGCTCATACTTGGTAAAAAATTATATTTAAAAAAAGAAAATCCACTATATTCCTTTTTTAAATCAATTGGTGTTGTAGTATTTAATGCTAATGAAATTAAAGATTTAGACTTTGATTCGTTCAAAAAAGAATTAACACCTGAAGAAAAAAACACTAATAAAATCATATTAACAAATCTATTCTCTGAAGAAGAAAGATTAAAATACTTATCAAAAATTTTAAACTAATGTCGTTTTCACCTATTCTTTTATTTACTTTCAACAGACCTGAACATACTCAGGCCGTACTAGACTCATTAGCTAGAAATAAAGAAGCTAGCGAAAGTATTTTGTATATTTTTTGTGATGGATTAAAGGAAGACGCTTCTGAGGAAAACAGATTAAAAAATGAACAGGTAAAAAAAATAATTAAAAAAGAAACTCGATTTAAAGAAATTCGACTTCAAATCCAAGAGAAGAACAAGGGATTAGCATGTTCTATTATTGACGGTTTAAACTTTGTGTTTTCAAGCCATGAAACAGCAATTGTACTAGAGGATGACTTGATTGTTTCGCCTTATTTTTTAAATTATATGAACACTGCGCTTTCAGCGTATCAAAATGATAAACAAGTGGGAGAAATAGGCGGATGTAATTTTTTTGCTTGTGGTCCTAAATATCCAAAATATTTTTTTACAAATATGCCTGACACATGGGGTTGGGCAACTTGGAAAGATCGCTGGGAAAAATTTAATGAAGATGCAGTCTTTCTCTACAAAGCTTTAGAAAAAAACAATAAGATGTTTGCCTTTAACACCTATGGCGCCTATGATATGGAAGGTATGCTAAAAGAACAAATATTTGGCAAAGTTGACTCTTGGGCCATAAGATGGCAAGCTGTAATGGTATTGAATGACTGGTTATGTTTATATCCTAATCCCTCATACACTAATCATATTGAATCAATAAATGCTACTCATGCAAAAGTTAATATAATTCCTCCATTAGAACAAAATGAACCTACATTTGAAAAAATAGAAATTAAAGAAATCGAGTTGACAACAAAGGCAATGAAATTAGGTTACTCAGGCAAAGGAGACTATTTCGGAAGATACACTAGAAAATACTTAAAAAAGAGACTGAAAAAAATAATAAAAACTGTACTTTTGTTCTTTGTCCCGTTTGGAATTGTACAGATTTTCAAAAATAATAAACATAAAAAATAAGATTTATAATGGTACATCTAACAACTTATTTTGATAAAAATTACTTATCTAGAGGTCTTATTTTATATGATTCCCTTAAAAAACACAACCAAAACTTTGAATTGTATATCTTATGTTTAGATGATTTTACGCATGATTTTTTTACCAAAAACAAAGATAAATACCAAGAGATTAAAATTTTAACTCTAAGTGAAATTGAGCAGGACGACTCTGCACTTCTCACCGCTAAAAAGAACCGAAGTAAAATTGAATATTATTTTACATTGAGTCCGTGTTTGCCTTTATATCTTTTGAAAAAACATCAATTACCTCACATATGCTCATTGGATGCCGATATTTTGTTTTTAGATGATCCGAGGAAAATATTTGATCAACTCAACGAATACTCTGTTATAGTAACACCACATAAATTTTCTAATGAAATCAAACACCTCAGTAAATATGGCATTTACAATGTTAGTTTTCAAATATTTAAAAACAATGCAACTGGTTTAACATGTTTAGAAGATTGGAAAAAAGATTGCCTAAACTGGTGTGGAGATGAATACGATGAAATAAATGATCGTTTTGCTGATCAAAAATACTTAGATAAATGGAATACCAAATACCCTCATGAAGTGTTGAGTTTAAACGATAATTGTAGTGGACTAGCTCCATGGAATGTAAACAATTATCTAATTACAAAGAAAAAAGAACATTTTTTATCAAATAATGAAAACATCCTATTCTATCATTTTCACCATTTTAAAATTTTATCAAAAAAATGGGCCACAAATGGTTTCAAAGAATATAAAGTACAGCCACAATCTGATCTTGATTTATTATATTTGTATTATTGGAATTTAATTGATTTAAATAATGAAGCATTAGGAATTACTCAAGATCAATCAACTCGATACCAATCCAGTGCCATATGGCCCACTATTCTTAAAGAAAAAATAGTGTACAAAAAAACAAATAGTAATAATATTAAACAAGTAAACTTCGGGTTTATACCAAAGTTTATTAGAAAACTAATCATAAAAATATATGCCTAAATTAATTCATATTAATTCTTTTCATGATAAAAGAGGCTCCTTAAGTGTACTTGAAAAAAACATCCCTTTTGATATAAAAAGGGTTTTTTACATTTATAATGTAGATGATTCTGTTAGAGGAAAACATAGACATCACAAAACAATACAAGCCGCAATTTGTATTCATGGTTCATGTAAAATTTCCAATGACAATGGAAAGCAAGTTGAAGAATTTACACTTGATCATCCTGAGAAATGTTTATTTTTATATCCAGAAGACTATCATTGGATGTATGATTTTTCAAAAGATGCCGTTCTATTAGTATTGGCCTCTGAATATTATGACCCTAAAGACTATATTTATGAACCATACAGATAAAATACTTTACGAAAATTTAAATAAATTAAATAAAGAATTTGAAACGGAGTTTCATGAAAAATTCAACACCTTTCTAACTAATGGATGGTATGTTTTAGGAAATGAAGTTAAAACGTTTGAAGAAAATTTTGCTCAATATTGTGGGGCTAAATATTGTGTTGGTGTTGCCAATGGATTGGATGCTTTACAACTAGGCATAGTAGCTTTAGACTTCCCAAAGCAATCTGAAATTATTGTTCCTTCTAATACTTATATAGCTACCATTTTAGCAATTATAAATGCTGGACATATACCCGTTTTGGTTGAGCCAAATCTTCAAACTTATAATCTAGACCCACATCTAGTTGAAGAAAAAATCACCGCTAAAACCAAAGCGATAATGGTAGTCCATCTGTATGGACAAATAGCACAAATGGATAAGATTATACCACTTGCTACAAAACACAAGTTGGAAATTATTGAAGATTGCGCTCAAGCACACGGAGCTACTTTGAAAGAAAAAAAAGCAGGTACTTTTGGAACTATTGGTGCCTTTAGTTTTTATCCTACTAAAAATCTAGGAGCTTTAGGTGATGCTGGTGCAATTGTGACTTCAAATGAAACATTATTTGAAAAACTAAAAGCACTGAGAAACTATGGTTCAGAAAAAAAATATTACAACAAATATACTGGACTTAATTCTAGACTTGACGAGATACAAGCTGCATTTTTAAACGTAAAACTTTCTGCGCTAGACAAAATCACTTCACATAAAAGAAAATTAGCTCAAATTTACAATGAAAAGCTAACTGAAAAGGTAATCAAACCTAATGAAATTAAGGATAGTGTACACGTATATCACATCTATAATATTAGAACTGAAAAAAGAGACGAACTAAAACAGTATTTATTAGACAACAATATTTTTACTGAAATTCATTATCCCGTTTCACCAAACCATCAAGAAGGATATCAAACCTATTTTTCAGGTTTACATTTCCCTGTAAGCGAAGAAATTCACCGAACAACATTAAGTTTACCTATTTCTTATGCAACAACTGTAGAAGAAGTAGAACAAGTAATCAATAAAATAAATTGTTTTTTTAACAATTAAGAAAAAAAATGAAAACAGCATTAATAACAGGAGTTACAGGTCAAGACGGAGCCTATTTAGCCGAATTACTACTTTCAAAAGGATATAGAGTCCATGGAATAAAAAGAAGAAGTTCTTTATTCAATACACAAAGAATTGATCATATCTATGAGGACCCTCATATTGAAAATCAACATTTTAAATTACACTATGGTGATTTGAGTGATTCTACTAATCTAATCAGAATTATTCAAGAAACACAACCTGATGAAATCTACAATTTAGGGGCTATGAGTCATGTGAAAGTGAGTTTTGACACACCCGAATATACTGCTAATGCAGATGGAATTGGTACCTTACGAATTTTAGAAGCTGTACGTTTACTTGGACTTACTAACAAAACTAAAATCTATCAAGCATCAACTTCTGAATTATATGGCTTAGTTCAAGAAGTTCCTCAAAAAGAAACTACTCCGTTTTACCCTCGTTCACCTTATGCTGTAGCTAAAATGTATGCCTATTGGATAACGGTTAATTATCGAGAGGCATATAATATGTTTGCTTGTAATGGTATTCTATTTAATCACGAAAGTCCACTTAGAGGAGAAACCTTTGTAACTAGAAAAATCACAAGGGGTATTGCACAAATGGCACTTGGACTTCAGGAAACATTATTCATGGGAAACATTGATGCCAAAAGAGATTGGGGACACGCTAAAGATTATGTAGAAGCAATGTGGTTGATTTTACAACAAGAACACCCCGAAGACTTTGTTATTTCTACAGGTGTGACTACAACTGTTAGAGATTTTATACTCATGGCTTTCAAAGAAGTGGGAGTAGAAATAGCATTTCAAGGTGAAGGAGTAAATGAAAAAGGAATTGTAAAATCAACATCAAATCCAGAATATGAATTTAAAGTAGGACAAATAGTTATACAAATAGATCCCACCTACTTTAGACCAACAGAGGTAGATTTATTAATTGGAGATAATACAAAAGCAAAAACAAAACTAGGTTGGTCACCAAAATATACACTAGAGATGCTAGTAAAAGAAATGATGGAAGCAGATGTTGATTTGTTCAAAAAAGAAAAACTAATTAAGAATTTCAAATAATGAATAAAAATTCAAAAATATATGTAGCTGGACATAGAGGAATGGTGGGTAGTGCTATCGTTGCTAATTTGACTAGTAAAGGATTTTCAAATATCATTACCAGAACTTCTAAAGAACTAGATTTAACAAATCAAAAAGCAGTAGCTGAATTTTTTGAGAATGAAAAGCCAGAATACGTTTTTCTAGCAGCTGCTAAAGTTGGTGGTATAGTGGCAAATAATACGTACCGAGCGCAATTCATCTACGAAAATTTGATGATTCAAAATAATGTTATTCATCATAGCTACCTCAATCAAGTAAAAAAACTGATGTTTTTAGGTTCTTCATGTATATATCCAAAGTTAGCTCCTCAACCACTCAAAGAAGCATATCTTTTGACTGGATTACTAGAAGAAACCAATGAACCTTACGCCATTGCTAAAATAGCTGGTATCAAAATGTGTGATGCTTATAGAGATCAATATGGTTGTAATTTTATATCGGTTATGCCTACAAATTTATATGGTTTTAACGATAATTATGATTTGCAAAATTCTCACGTTTTACCAGCGCTATTGAGAAAATTTCACGAAGCAAAACTAAATAATGAATCAACTGTTGAAGTTTGGGGAACGGGAAAACCTTTAAGAGAATTTCTTCACGCCTCAGACATGGCAGATGCTTGTGTCTTTTTAATGGAAAATTACAATGAAAAAGGATTTTTAAATATTGGTTCTGGTAAAGAAATATCAATCAAAGACTTAGCTCTTTTAATCAAAGATATTGTAGGTTTTAAAGGAGAGATATATTTCGATACAGAAAAGCCTGATGGAACACCTAGAAAATTAATGGACGTAACAAAACTAGAAAATCTAGGTTGGAAATATAAAATTTCATTGAAAGAAGGAATTGAAAATGTTTACAAAACTAAATTCAACATACAATAATGAATATGATATCTGTTATTACTGTAAACTATAACAATGACAATGGCTTAAAAAAAACTATTGAAAGTGTTATTAATCAAACATATAAAAATTTCGAATTCATTATAATTGATGGAGGAAGTACAGACCAATCAAGTGAAATAATTAAAAATTATCAAGATAAAATAAACTACTGGGTTTCAGAGCCTGATAAAGGAGTTTATTCAGCAATGAATAAGGGAATAAAAGTAGCAAATGGAGATTTTTTAATTTTTATGAATAGCGGTGACGTTTTCATAAATGAAAATGTATTACAAAATGTTGTACCTAAATTTGATACTAATGCTTATTTCATATATGGAAATAATTTTAAAAGTAAGGGAGATTCTAAAAGATTAAAAACATACCCAAAGGAATTAAGTTTTTCTTTTTTCTACGGTAGTTCATTAAATCATCAAGCAACATTTATAAACAAAAAAGCATTCATTGATTTATTCTTGTATGATGAAAATAAAAAAATTGTGGCCGATTGGGAACTATTTATTGTTGGAATATGTAAAGAAAATTTATCCTATCAATATATTAATGAAACTATTTGCAACTATGATTTTACAGGAATGTCTTCAACAGGAAAGTATAAAGAGGTTACTGAAAAAGAAAGACAAGAGGTAATGAATAAATACTTTCCATTATTTGCTAAAGATTATGAAAAATTATCACTTTTAAATTCTAAAAGATTTATTCAAATTTTGCATATTCAAAACCATCCTGTTGCTTGGAAATTTTTTAAATGGACTATTAGTTTATTCTTATTATTCACATCAAAAATGAAAAAATGAAGAAAATACATGTAGGATTTTTACTTTCTTATGATTATGAATTATTAAAATATTCGCTCCCTCCTGTTTATCAATTTGCTGATAGAATTTATCTTGCAAAAGATAAAAATAATAAAACTTGGAGTGGCAACTCATATCATATAGATCCTTTATTTTTTATTTGGTTAAAAGAATTTGATACTGAAAATAAAATTGAAATCTATGAGGATGACTTTTCTTTACCCCATTTAAATGCAATTGAAAACGATACTCGTGAAAGAACAATGTTATCTGAAAAAATGGGTATTGGAAATTGGCTAATTCAAATTGATAGTGATGAATATTTTATAGATTTTGAAGATTTTATCAAACAATTACGTAAATATAATCATTATTTAGATAATCCTGAAAAAAATAAAATTCAAATATTTGGATGGTGGTTGATTATTTACAAATATACTGAAAACGGAATTTTATACGTAAATAAACCACTAAAGGCAGCATTTGCAACTAATTTCCCTAATTATAGTTGTGCTAGAAGGACCGATGAACGTGTAATTTATGTAAATAGTTTAGTTTTACATGAATCTGTTGCAAGAACTGAAAAAGAACTTGAATTTAAATTAAAAAACTGGGGACACAATAAAGATGTTAATCCAAATTTTTTAGAAAAATGGAAAAGTGTAAATGAAAACAATTACAAAAAAATGAATAACTTTTATTACATTGAACCTAATAGATGGAAAACTTTAGGTTATTTTCCAACTAAAAACTTAAATGAAATTAAAGATTTAGTTCTTAAATCAAAAATCAATGTTAGTAGTTTTTTTTTATTTAAAAAAAATCTAGGACAGTGGTTTAAATATATATTCAAAAAAAAATAAATTGAATAAATAATGATTGAAATATATAATTCAAAATATCTAGAATTTAAACAATTAATAAAACATTGTATCGTTAACTTCAAAAATGAAGGAATTTTTTTATCAGATGGTAAACGAAACAAAATAAAAATATTCCAAGTTGAAAATTTATCATTAAACATTAAATCGTTTAAAATACCAAATCCACTAAACCAATTTATATATAAATACCTAAGAGATTCAAAAGCGAAAAGATCCTTCAATTATGCTTCTAAATTAATACAACTTAACATAGGAACACCTATACCGATTGGTTATTTTGAAAACCATACTTTTTGGGGATTAAAAGATAGTTATTATGTATGTGAACAAATTACAAACATTCATGAATTTAGAGAAATTGTTGAGAATGAACAATTTGAAAATAGAGAAGAAATCATTAGACTATTTACTCAATTCACTGCAAAAATGCATGAAGCAGGTATAGAATTTCTTGATCATTCTCCTGGTAACACCTTATTCAAAAAAAATCAAGATTTAAGTTATTCGTTTTATTTAGTAGATCTTAATAGAATGAAATTCCACAAAAAATTGAATTTAAATACTAGAATGAAAAACTTATCTAAAATAACTCACAAAAAAGAAATGGTTGAAATAATAGCAAATGAATATTCAATTATTTCTGGAGTTAATGAGAATGAAATTTTCAAAATATTATGGAATCATACAACTAATTTTCAAAATAAATATCATAATAAAAAAAAAATAAAGCAAAAATTTGGATTTAAATGATAAAAATACCAAAACAAAAAATAATTATTTCTATATGGGTAATTGTTACTATAATTACAGCTTTAAAACAGTTTCTGGTTAGTCAAAAAGCATTATTAATTAATGATTTTTTAAATACTAAAATCAATAATTATTTAATTTTTAAAAATGTATTTTTTCATACCTTAAATGAACAAAATCTCTATGCTGAATATCCAAATTTATATTTTGACCACAATCATTATGGTCCAATATTCAGTATTATTATAGCTCCTTTTGCCCTATTACCAGATGCAATTGGAATACTATTTTGGTGTTTGTTGAATGCTATTGTATTAATTTACGCCATTACTAAATTACCTTTATCTAAAGAGAAAAATAATTTACTTTTAATTATTTGTTTAAATGAATTTATTACCTCAATTTTAGGGCAACAATTTAATCCAATCTTAACTGGAATGATAATTTTATCATTCGTTTTTATACATAATGAAAAAGATAAATGGGCAGCTTTATGCATTGTTTTAGGAATGTTCATAAAAATATACGGTATTGTAGGTTTAGCTTTTTTCTTTTTTTCAAAACACAAAATAAAATTTATTTCATGGTGTATTGTTTGGAGCATAATTTGTTTTATCCTACCAATGCTTATAGCTTCTCCTAGTTTTATAGTACAATCATATTATGATTGGTTTGAGAGATTAGCTGTAAAAAACAATGAAAATATAAACTTGTCTGAAATGCAAGACATTTCTGTTATGGGAATGGCTCGTAAAATTACAGGAAATAAAGACTTATCAAATTTACTTTTTATAATTCCTGCATTATTTTTATTTGGTCTAAGCTATTTAAAATTAAATCTATATTCAAATTTAAAATTTAGATTATTATTGTTAGCTTCTGTATTAATTTTTACAGTGATTTTTAGTACTGGAGCTGAAAGTCCAACATATATAATAGCTTTCACAGGTGTTGGAATTTGGTTCTTGATAAAAGAAAACCATACGAAATGGGATTGGTTTTTATTTATTTTAGCCGTTTTATTAACTAGCTTATCTCCAACTGATATTATTCCAAAATACATTCGATTAAATTTTATCAGACCTTATGCATTAAAAGCCCTACCATGTTTCTTAATTTGGTTGCAAATTGTTTTTGAATTAGTAACTTTGAATAAAGAAGATACAATAAAAGTGGAAAATGAATAAAAAAATAGCCATAATAATTCCTTCATTCAATGAAGAAGGAAATCTAAACATAATGATTGAAACTTTACAAGATGTATGTGAAAAATTACCTTATGATTTTTCATATGTATTTGTTGATGATGGAAGTAAAGATAAAACAGTTTCTATATTAAAAGAAAAATCAAAATCTATTAACAATTTATTTTACATAGAATTATCTAGAAATTTTGGACACCAAAACGCATTAAAAGCTGGAATTGATGTAGTTAAAAATGATGCAGATGCTATAATTTCAATGGATGGTGATATGCAACATCCTCCAAAAATAATCCCCCTATTGATTGAAAAATGGGAAGAAGGAAACGATGTAGTCTACACTATTAGAGATGAAGATAAGACCCTATCTTTTCTAAAAGCCAAAACATCTAATTTGTTTTATAAACTTATGAATAAACTTTCTGACATTAAATTTGAACCTGGGACAGCAGATTTCAGATTAATTGATAAGAAAGTTGCAAAGGTATTTTCGGACTTCAACGAAAATGAATTATTCATTAGAGGATTAATTAATTGGGTTGGATTCAAACAATTTGCCATTCATTATAAACCAAATCAAAGGTTTTCTGGAAATAGTAAATATACATATTCTAAAATGTTACGTTTTGCTATTCAAGGAATTACGTCTTTTAGCACTAAGCCATTATCTTTAATGATACTTTTCGGTTTGCTATTATCTGGAATTGCATTTTTATTTTTTATAGGTTATATTATTTATAGTTTTCATAATCAAACCGCTATTTCAGGCTGGGCATCGTTAATTGCAACAGTAGTATTTTTTGGTGGGCTCAATTTAACTGTTTTAGGAATTATTGGAATCTATATAGGAAAACTATTTATGCAAGCCAAAGGAAGACCAAACTATATTATTAACAATACAAATTACAAATGATTTTATTGAGTTTTGACATTGAAGAATTTGATATGCCATTTGAGCATCAAAGAGAAATCTCTTTTGAAGATCAAATATCTATTTCAAAAAAAGGAACCATAATTATTTTAGATTTATTAAAAAAACACAATATCAAGGCAACCTTTTTTTCAACTGTAGTGTTTGCAAAAGAAGTACCAGATTTAATAAAAAGAATCATTGACGAAGGACATGAATTAGCATCACATACCTATTTCCATAGTGATTTTAAAATTGAACATTTAAAAGAATCCAAAGAAGCATTAGAAAAATTATCTGGATCGAAAATTACGGGCTTTAGAATGCCTAGAATGTATCCTGTTGATGAAGTAGAAATTGAAAAAGCTGGATATTTATATAATTCTTCAATAAATCCTACATTTCTACCTGGAAGATATAATCACTTTGACAAACCTAGAACCTATTTTAAAATAGCTAATGTTTGGCAAATACCAGCTTCTGTTACACCTATTTTCAGATTTCCTTTATTTTGGCTAAGTTTTCATAATTTACCACTAGTAATTTATAAATTTTTAGCTCGCTGGACTTACAAAAAAGATAATTATTTAAATATTTATTTTCATCCGTGGGAATTTACAGATTTAAAACAAAAGAAAAGATTTAATTTTCCAAGTTATGTTACTAAAAATACTGGCGATTTAATGACAAATAGATTAGATAATTTTATATCTTGGGCAATTGAAAAGAGATATTATTTTGGAACTTTCAAAGAATTTTTAAACAACTATAATTTAAAATAGTTTTGATTAAAGCATCAGTTATTATAACTACATACAATTCAGAAGTTTGGTTAGAAAAAGTTCTATGGGGATTTACCAATCAAACTTTTAAAGATTTTGAGATTATCGTAGCTGATGATGGTTCGAACTCAAAAACAAAAGAGAAAATTATTTTTTTTTCAGATAAATTCCTTCATCCAATACAACATATTTGGCAAAAAGATGAGGGGTTCAGAAAATGTAGTGTCCTAAATAAAGCAATTTTAAATTCAAAATCAGAATATATAATATTTACTGATGGTGATTGTATTCCAAGAAAAGATTTTGTAGCTACACATCTAAAAAATAAAACTGAAAACTATTTTCTATCAGGTGGCTATTTTAAACTAGATGATAAACTATCTAATAGTATTAGTAAAGTAGAAATTTTAAACGGTAATGCTTTCAATATAAAATGGTTGCTTAACAAAGGACTACAATATAGTTTTAAATTATCTAAACTGACACATAATTCATTTTTTGCCAGTTTTATGAATTGGATAACACCAACTAAGAAGACATTTAATGGACATAATACTTCATGTTTTAAATCGGATTTGTTAAAAGTCAATGGATTCAATGAAGACATGAGTTATGGTGGTTTAGACAGAGAAATTGGTGAAAGAATGATGAATTCAGGTGTTAAGGGAAAACAAATTCGTTACTCAGCTATTTGTTTACATTTAAATCATGACAGAAAGTACGCCACTTCTGAAACTTGGTTAAAAAATAACGAAATTAGAAATTACAATAAAAAAAATAAAATTACTTTCATTAGTAATGGGATTTATAAATCAAAAGTTTAATTTATTTAGCTAAAATCATAATTATGAACATAAGTGGTCTAATAATAACATATAATGAGGAAAAAAACATTAAAGCTTGTATTGAATCTATGCTACATGTCTGCGATGAAGTGATTGTAATTGATTCTAATAGCACTGACGATACTGTAGAAATTGCAAGTTCATGTGGGGCAAAAGTAATTAGCCAGAAGTTTTTAGGTGATGGACCACAAAGAATTTTTGGAATTCCATATTGCAAACATGATTGGATTTTGAATTTGGATGCTGATGAATTTTTAGACCATGATTCATTAAGCTTATTAAAACAAGGGATTTTTGAAAATGAAAATTATGATGCCTATAGTTTTAAAACTAAAAATTTTTTTAAAGATAAAATTATAAACTTTTCTGGATGGTATCCGGATAGAAAAGTAAGATTTTTTAACAAAAAAACAGCTTCTCCTTCGAAAGATATTGTACACCAAAAAGTAATATATACTAATTTAAAAAAACTTAACACACATATTCTCCATTATGGAAGCCATTCGTTTCATCAAATAGTAACAAAAAAAATGCAATATGCAGAATGGAATGCTCAACAATTATACAGTCAAGGCAGAAAAGTTTCTCCTTTTAAACCAGTTTTAAATGGATTAGTAAGTTTTATACGCTGTTATTTTTTTAAGCGTGGAATTTTAAACGGTATTGATGGTTTAACATTTGCATTAACTCAAGGATATTTCTCTTACATGAAATATGCATGCTTAATACAACTACATAAGCAAAAGCAAAAGCAAAAGCAAAAGCGAAATCAAATTAATTCTTGATAAACTTTATTAATTTCAAATACAATGTTTTCATCTCTGAATTTCTGAACAAATTCATAACTTTTTTCTACATTGCTTCTAACTTCATCAGTATTTAAAAAAATCCATTTCACTGTTTCACTCAAAGCATTTTCATCTAATGGATCAATGTAGTAAGAATTTGGACCGCCAGCTTCAGGAAAAACTCCTGAATTAGTTGTAATAACTGGTACTTTTGAAAATAAAGCTTCAATAATTGGAATTCCAAAACCTTCAAAAATAGAAGGATAAACAAAAACAGAAGCTTTCTGATAAAGTATAGCTAATTCTTCTTGAGTTACACCTTGTAAAAAATGCACACGATGTTCTAAATGATGTTCTTTTATGTAATCATGTATTTCTTTTGCATATTTTTTTTGTTTTCCAATCAAAACTAAATCAATATTAATATCAACTTTATTTAATGCTTTTACAATGATTAATGCATTTTTTCTTTCTTCAATAGTCCCAACATTTAAAATATACTTATTTGAAATATTATATTTGTCTAAAACTCCTTTTTTACATTCATCACTGTAGTGCACTTTAAATGAATCGTGACATCCTTGATAAACAACTCTTATTTTACTAGAATCTATTTTTAAAAAATCTACAATATCTTGCTTTGTTTGTTCACTAATAGCAATAATTAAATCAGCGTTCATTGCTGCTTTTTTAAACTTGTAATAATGGATTTTTCTGTCAAAATAAGAATACAATTCAGGATAACGTATAAAAATTAAATCATGAATAGTCACAACAGATTTAATTTTATATCTCATCAAACCAAAAGGAAGTTCTCCTGATAATCCATGAAAAATTTGAATATTATTTTGTTTAATTTCTTTAGTTACTGCAAATTGTCTCCAATAATTTTTAAAAAAACTTAAAAAAAAATTAGGTGGTGTTATTTCAAAAACATTTTCATTATTTACTGTTAAAAGAGACTCTTTTGATTTTTTTGGATTGAACAAATAATAAGTATTCTTAGGATAAAACTTAGATAATATCCTAATTAAATCTCGACTATAATTTCCTAAACCAGTTTTATTATGAAATGCTCTCTTAGCTTCAAATCCAATTCTCATTTGTCAACGTTGTAATTAATAAAATGTCTCAATTTGTCATAAAATAAATTTGGCTCAAAAAGTAAATATTCTTGTTCAACAGAAAAGTTTTCATTTATATTTTTAAAATAATCATTAACGTGAACAGAAATGTTGGTATTTTGATTTTCGAATATATTCCAATCCTCTTTTGGTACAGTAGGAGAAAAAATGGTAAAAGTTGGTATTTCTAATGCCTTTGCCATATTTGTTGCCCCTCCTTCATTTCCAATTAATGCTTTACACAATGATGTTACTGCTAAAAAATTTCTCAAATTTTCTTCATAAAAATTAAAGAATATTTTTTTTTGAGTTTCTGCTTTACACAAAAAAAATAATTCCTCAGCTTTTTCTTTTTGAAAAGGAATATAATTGAAAATAATTTGGACATTTTCAATTTTAGCTATCTCATCAATAACTTTTGACATATATTGTTTGGGGTATGTTTTTATATCATTACTCCCTAAAGCACTTATCATAACAATAGGAAAATCAAGATTTAATCCAGCATTAATTAAGCTTTTTTTAGCATGCTCAATTTCATCAAAAGATAAATATATTTTTGGTGACACTAATCTAAACGAAATTCCAAGGGGCTCCAACAAAAGCATCCTATGTTCTATTGCCTTTTTAGCAACAGAAAATGATTCTTTTGTTCTTTGAACGGTATCGGAATAAAAGAAATCTGTATAACCTTTCTTAAAACCAATTTTCTTTGCAGCTCCAGATAAAGCACTTATTAGCACACTATTAGGTTTTCCATAACAATCAATTATTATGTCATAGTTCTCTTTTCTTATTTCGAATAAAAAATAAATAAATTTGAATAAACTATTCTTGACTTGTTCTTTAAGAATAACTATTTTATCAATATTTGGATTATTCTGAACTACTGCACTACTATTTTCATAAATTAAATAATGAATCTTAGCACTTGGAAATTTTTCTTTAAGAATTTCAAATAAAACTGTTGAAATTAAAACATCTCCAATTTTTTTTTTTTGAATTACTAAAATTTTCATTACACTGCAACGTTATATTCCCTTAAAGCATCATTCAATGATGTCTTTAAATCTGTAGAAGGTTTTCTTTTTCCAATAATCAATGCACAAGGAACTTGATAGTCTCCAGCTGCAAATTTTTTGGTATAACTTCCTGGTATGACTACTGATCGAGCTGGAACCACCCCCTTATATTCTATAGGCGTTTCTCCTGTAACATCAATAATTTTAGTGGAACCAGTTAAAACTACATTTGCTCCTAAAACCGCCTCCTTCTCAACTTTAACTCCCTCAACTACAATACATCTTGAACCAATAAAAGCTCCATCTTCAATAATAACTGGTGCAGCTTGTAAAGGTTCTAACACCCCTCCAATACCTACTCCTCCACTCAAATGAACATCTTTACCAATCTGAGCACAACTCCCTACTGTAGCCCAAGTATCTACCATAGTTCCAGAATCTACATAAGCACCAATATTTACATAAGAAGGCATCAAAATAACTCCAGATGCAATATATGCCCCATGACGAGCAACAGCATTTGGAACTACTCTAATTCCTTTTTCTGCATAATTACGCTTCAATGGCATCTTATCATGATATTCAAAAATTCCAGCTTCCCATGTTTCCATTTTTTGAATAGGGAAATACATAACTACCGCTTTCTTAACCCATTCATTTACTTGCCAACCATTATCAATTGGTTCTGCAACTCTCAATTTTCCTGAATCAATTAACGCTATAACTTCTCTAATTGTGTTTTGAGTTTCTTCTTCTTGTAATAATGTTCTATTGTCCCAAGCTTTTTCTATAATTGATTGTAAATTGCTCATAATTTTGGTTTTGTAAAATTTTATTATGTACTAAGATATTTTAAAAATGTCCTGATAAATCAGGACATTTTTAAAATTATTATTTCTAATTGTGACAGGCTGCATCTAAATGTAGAGGTTTTCCATTTGTGCTACCTGAACAAGTAGGTATTGTATTGTAAAGATAATGACTCGAATTAATTCCTTGAATCAAAGTCGCAGTTGAAGTCTTTAACTCAAGTTTAGTTAAAACTCCATCATTATCGTCATCAACGTCTAAATAATCTTTAATTCCATCTCCATCGGAATCTCTATATGAAGTGGGAAAATCAGGCCCATACTCGTCTTTTGATAAAATTTTATCACGATCGTGATCCTTAAATCTTAAATTCATTAATTTAAAATTGAAAATAATAGGAGTATAAGAACCTATTGAACCAGCACCAGTATTGAAATAAGCTAATCCTGAAGGAATAAACATAACTCCAGCACCATAATCACTAAACGAAAACGTGCCATCACTGTTAGCAACATAAGTACCAATTTTAAATTCTGGCATTATTTCTCTCCAACCTTGAATCAAATCTTCTAATTGAAACCATACTGGATTAGGAGAAGAATCAAAAGAAGTTAAATCTGTTTTATGACCTTTATATGCTGTATAAACAGAATCTAATCTAGTTGGATTTTCACCAACACCTTCTCGTAGTTTAATGTAATATAACTTGTAAGCTACATCATTTTGATTGATTGTTTTAAACTGCAAATCAGGATGATCACTTATCGGTGTACCAGGATTAGTATCTGTTATTTCCTCAAAAGAAACATTATAATTAGCATCTACAATCATTTTATGTGTATCTAAAAATTGTTCAATTTCTTGAATATCCTCTGCATAAACTTCACCATAAGGCCTTAACTGCTCTGTGGCGCTATCACTTTTATGACATTTAATAAATAAAAGAAGAATGGGTACTATAAACAATAATTTATAATTACATTTCATTTTGATAATTTTATATAAATTTTGAGCGCAAGATACGATTTTCATTTATTTTTGTACAAATATTAACATTGATTTTTAATTTTATGCGTATTGATAAATTTTTATGGTGCGTTCGCTATTTTAAAACACGTGGTTTAGCGGCTGAAGCTGTCAAAAAAGGCCATGCAAGCGTTAATGGACAAACGGCAAAAGCATCTAGGGAAGTTTACCCAGCAGATAAAATCATCTTAAGAAAAGATCAAATTAACTACGAAATGTTAATTTTAGATTTACCATTAAATCGAGTGGGTGCAAAACTAGTTGATATATATAGAAAAGATACCACACCTGCTGAAGCTTTTGCTCACCTTGAAATGTTAAAACTAACAAAAGAATATTACCGTGCCAAAGGCACTGGTAGACCAACTAAAAAAGACAGAAGAGATTTAGAAGATTACGTTTCAGATGAAGATTTTTATGGAGAAATTGAATAAGGAATATTGGGAAAACCGATATAAGAAAGAGGAAACTGGCTGGGCAATAGGTTCAATATCTACCCCAATCAAAACCTATATTGACCAACTTACAGACAAATCATTAAAAATTTTAATTCCAGGAGCAGGTAATGGTTATGAATTTGACTATCTCATCCAAAAAGGATTTAATAATGTTACTGTTATTGATATAGCTAAGCAACCCATTTTAGAGCTTATTGAAAGAAATCCTTCAAAAAAAAGCAATATAATGGAATGTGATTTTTTTAAATTGAATGAAAAATACGATTTAATACTTGAACAAACTTTTTTTTGTGCTTTAGATCCTAAACTAAGAAAAAAATATGTAGAGCAAATGCATCATTTATTGTATCCGAAAGGAAAATTGGTTGGGCTTTTATTTGATTTTCCTCTGACTAATGAAGGTCCACCTTTTGGTGGCTGTACAGAAGAATACTACTCCTTGTTCGAACGCACATTTAAAATAAAGACATTAACGACAAGTTATAATTCCATTAAACCAAGAGAAAATAAAGAATTGTTTTTTATTTTTGAAGCTAAATAAAAGTAAACATGACACACAACATCATTTTAAATCACATTGAAATTGAACACAAAATAAAGCGGATTGCCTACCAGATATATGAAACATTTTCTAATGAAAATGAAATTGTGATAGCAGGAATATCCAATAGTGGCTTTATATTGGCCCAAAAAATTGCAAGTCAACTAACTAAGATTAGTAATTTAAAAATACAACTTTGTGAAGTAGAGGTAAACAAGCTGCAACCTCAACTTCCCATCAAAACAAGTTTAGCAAGTGATGCTTATGAAAATGCTAATTTAGTACTCATTGATGATGTATTAAATTCAGGAACAACATTAATATATGCAATCAAACATTTTTTAGATACTCCTTTAAAAAAAATCAAAACAGCTGTACTCATAGACCGTAATCATAAAAGATACCCCGTTAAAGCTGACTTTAAAGGTCTATCGCTATCAACTTCATTACAAGAACATGTTCAGGTTATATTTGAAGAACAAAACTCTTATGTTTATTTAAGTTAAAAATTTATTTATTTCATCAAGTAAATCAGGTATGCTTTTGAAATCAATTGAAATTACATGATTTACTTGATGGTAATAAAAACTTCTGTCAAATAAATGTTTTGCGACAAACTCTTCTAACTCACCCTCTGTTTTATTCTTAATAATTGGCCTTTTTGATGCCTCTTTTTGCAATCGTTTTGCAAGATGTGAAACACTACTCTTTAAATAAAAGGAGCAGTATTCATTTGATTGATATAATTCAAAATTATTAAAATAACAAGGAGTACCGCCTCCCAATGCTAAAATAAAACTATCATGAGCAGTTAGAAATGAAGTCAAAATCTCATGTTCCACTTTTCTAAAATACAATTCACCTTTTGATTCGAACAATGTTGCAATGGTACAATTCATTTTTTGTTCAATTAAATCGTCTAAATCATAAGCTGGATATCCAAGTTGTTCTCCCAAAGCTTTAGCAAGAGTAGATTTTCCTGACCCCATGTATCCAATTAAAACAATCTTTTTCATCATAATATTTAAAGAATCCAAAGGTAAAAAATTAAATCAGTTGATTTTTTAAAAAAAAAATAAAAAAAGTTAAACCAATAAATAACTTGAAATTAATAGGTTAGCAAAACAAGTAAAAAAAAAGTAAAATAAATCTTTGATAGGGGTTGCAAAATAAATAAAAGGTCGTATATTTGCACCCGCAATCAGGAATTGATTTTTAATGACTCCGTAGCTCAGCTGGTAGAGCACATCACTTTTAATGATGGGGTCCTGGG
>CAYNNB010000024.1:0-30898 GCA_964398425.1 uncultured Flavobacterium sp. | reverse complement strand
ACCATTCCTTTATTTGCAATTGGCATAGCAGCTAGATTTATTACCATATCTCCTTTTTTAACATATTTACGTTCTTTACAAATAGCATTAATATCTTCAATAGTGTCATCTGTACTAACGAATTTATCATAATAGAAAGCGCGCACTCCCCATAAAAGATTTAATTGTGTAAGAATCCGTTTATTTGAAGTGAATACTAAAATATGTGATTTTGGTCGCCAAGCTGAAATTTGGAAAGCGGTATATCCACTATTTGTTAAAGTGGTGATGGCTTTTGCATTAATATCATCAGCCATTAAAGCAGCATGGAAACAAACAGATTTAGTTATAAAACGAGAATTTTTGATGTTTGGAGCCACATGAGGAACTTGAATTAACGAGGAGTCTTCTACACTTTCAATAATACTTGTCATAGTTTCAATAACTTGAACAGGATAGTTACCCACAGAAGTTTCCCCAGATAACATTACTGCGTCAGCTCCATCCATTACTGAGTTTGCCACATCATTAACTTCAGCTCTTGTGGGAGTTAGACTTGTAATCATAGTCTCCATCATTTGAGTAGCTACAATTACAGGAATACGAGCTGTTTTAGCTTTTAAAATTAATTTTTTTTGTATTAGTGGTACTTCTTGTGCAGGAACTTCAACACCCAAATCTCCTCGAGCTACCATTAAACCATCGCAATTAATAACGATTCTGTCAATATTTTCTACAGCTTCAGGTTTTTCTATTTTTGCAATAATAGGTATTTTATGATCTGAATGTTGTGCGATTAAATCTTTTAAATCTTGCAAATCATCAGGTGTTCTTACGAAGGAAAGTGCCATCCAATCCACTTCATTCTCAATAGCAAATACGGCATCCTTGATGTCTTTTTGAGTTAAAGCAGGTAAAGAAACTTTAGTGTTTGGTAGGTTAACCCCTTTTTTAGATTTTAAAGGCCCGCCCTGAACAACTTTTGCTTTAACTTCTGTTTTTTTATCGGTTTCGATAACTTCAAAAATTAATTTTCCGTCATCTAATAAGATCCTCTCACCAGGATTAACATCTGAAGGGAATGCTTTGTAGTTCATATATACTCTTTTAGCCGTTCCAAGGATGTCTTCTGAGGTTGTAAAGGTAATTATGTCTCCTTTTGAAACAATTACATCTTCTTTCATTACACCTACACGTAATTTAGGTCCTTGTAAATCTGCTAATATAGAAGTGGTGTATCCAAACTCTTTATTAAGCTCTCTAATGGTATCTATTTTCTCTTTAACATCTGTGTAATCAGCATGTGAAAAATTGATTCTGAATACGTTTACTCCCGCATCAATCATATTTTTCATTATTTCTTTTGTACTACATGCTGGTCCTAATGTGGCAACAATTTTTGTTTTTTTAGAGGTATGCATATTTAAAAAATTAAATTGTTTATCGATTTTATAGCATCAACATCAGCAATGTAGCAGGTTGATACTTGATTAATTTCAATTATTTTATTTACAACAAGTTGAGTGTTAAAATGGTCGTCTAAATTTTCAATCTTTAATAAATAATCAGCTTTTTTTAGTTCGGGTATAAGATGAAACGTAACGTTGTCTTCATCAAATAAGCCAATAGATGTATTTGATTTAGCAACAACAGTTTTGTTTGCAACTAAATTCCAAATTAAATCATGTTTATCATCGTCAAAATAAAACCAAGGGAAAAAGCCAGTTTCATTATTAGATTGGATGCAAATGTCCTTTTGATTTTTACTGAGTGATAACTCTAAAATTCGATTGATAAGATAGGCTAATTTGTAATCTTCAATTGTTGTATGAATGGCAATTAACTCAAAATCATTTGAGTAAAAATCATCGATTGTTAATTTTAGATGAGCCATTCGATTTTAATTATTCGTAAAGATAGGATTTATAACGGTTAAAAACCATAAAATTAATATATCAAATCGTTAAAAATGAAACTAAAACGTTTTAGTTGATAAAAAGATTAATTGTTTTTTCTAGATATTTTTTCCTGAAAAACGAAATAAGCTCTTTTGGCAGCTGTTTCTTCCGCTTTTTTCTTTGAAGTAGCACGGGCTTTGCTCACAATTTGTTCGTCAATATAAAGTTTAACGCCAAAAAATTTTGCACCTTCTTTCCCATTATCTTCATAGACGTCAAATTTAAAAGTCTTCTTTTCTTTCTGGCACCATTCGATAATTAAACTCTTATAACTAATTACTTTGCCTTCTAATTTAGCTATATCGACATAGGGTTTGATGATTTTATTTTGTATGAATTTTTCACAATAAGTATAGCCTCGGTCAAGATATATAGCTCCGATGAAAGCTTCAAAAATATTTCCGTGAATATTTTCACCAAAATGCTGGGGATTTACTTTACTCTCAACAAATTGAATTAAATTAAAATCGCGTCCCAATTCATTCAAATGTTCTCTACTTACAATTTTAGAGCGCATTTTGGTCAGGTAACCCTCATCACCAGAAGGAACTTCATTGTATAAATGAGCGGCTATTACGCTTCCAAGCATAGCATCTCCTAAAAATTCTAACCGTTCATAGTTGATTTGATTCCCTTTTTCATCTAATTTGTTAGCAGATCGATGAGTAAAAGCTTTTTCATAATACCTAAGCGTAGTAGGCTGGAAACCAAGTATAGTAGTTAATTTTTGAAAAAAAACCCCATCTTGTTCTGAAGAGGGGGATTTTTTTAATATTTTTTTTAAAATGCGACGCATCTATTATTCTTCTAATTTTTTGAATAACACACAAGCATTATGTCCACCAAAACCAAAAGTATTACTCATGGCAACTTTAATTTCTCTTTTTTGAGCTTGGTTTAAAGTTAAATTTAATGATGGGTCAATGTTTTCATCTACTACAGTGTGATTAATTGTTGGAGGAATGATGCCATTTTTGATAGCAAGTATTGAAGCAATGGCTTCAATAGCTCCAGCAGCACCTAACAAGTGGCCTGTCATTGATTTAGTAGAGTTGATATTGATGTTTTTTGCGTGTTCACCAAATACGGCACTAATCGCTTTTAATTCTGCTACATCTCCAAGAGGAGTTGAAGTTCCGTGTGTGTTGATATGGTCGATGTCTTCAGGTTTTAAGCCGGCATCATTTAAACAATTTTGCATTACAGCAATTACACCAATTCCATCGGGATGAGGAGCAGTTAAATGATAAGCATCTGATGATAAACCACCGCCACCAACTTCACAATATATTTTTGCTCCACGAGCTTTTGCATGTTCGTATTCTTCTAAAACTAACGCACCAGCACCTTCACCAAGTACGAAACCATCACGGGTTGCGTCGAACGGTCTTGATGCTGTTTCAGGAGAATCATTTCTAGTCGATAAGGCTTGCATAGAATTAAAACCTCCCATACCAGCAATAGTAACCGCAGCTTCAGATCCACCAGATACAATAACATCACACATACCTAAACGAATGTAGTTAAAAGCATCTACCAAAGCATTTGCTGAAGAAGCACAAGCAGAAACAGTGGTATAGTTTGGTCCCATAAAACCATTCCTCATTGAAATATGTCCAGGGGCAATATCTGCAATCATTTTAGGAATGAAAAAAGGATTGAAACGAGGTGTTCCGTCTCCTTTGGCGTAATTAAGTACTTCTTCTTGGAAGGTTTCTAATCCGCCAATACCAGCACCCCAAATAACACCAACTTTATATTTGTTTAATTGTTCTAAAACTAAACCAGCATCTTTAATGGCTTCATCACTTGCTACAATTGCATATTGAGCAAATTTATCCATTCTTCTGGCTTCTTTTTTGTCTATAAAATCTTCAACATTGAAGTTTTTAACTTCGCAAGCAAATTTAGTTTTATGTTTTTCTGTGTCATAATAGGTGATAGGAGCCGCACCGCTTTTTCCACTAATCAAACCTTGCCAATACTCCTCTAAGTTATTCCCAATAGGAGTTAGCGCTCCAAGTCCTGTTACTACTACACGTCTTAATTGCATATGTTTTGGTTTAAGTTATATAAAAAAACCCAAAGTGCTTTTAATGAATTTTAAAAGAAACAATGGGTATTACATAATGTCTTATCTAAAATGATTGTAATACAATCAATGTTTTTTACAAATCTATTAAAAAGATTTTTAAAAACAGAAGAAAAATAACAACATCCGTACAAAACAAATTATACGGATGTGAAAGTTATTATTTCTTAGCTTCTTCGATGTAAGAAATTGCTTGACCTACAGTAGCAATGTTTTCTGCTTGATCATCTGGAATTTGAATATCAAATTCTTTTTCGAATTCCATGATTAGCTCTACAGTGTCTAATGAATCAGCACCTAAATCGTTAGTGAAGCTTGCTTCTGCTACAACTTCGTTTTCGTCAACACCTAATTTGTCCACGATAATCGCTTTTACTCTTGATGCAATGTCTGACATAATCTTAAATTTTAATTTTAATTTGTTGGCAAAAATAAAAAACTTTATTTTAAAACAACATTTTTGTTAGTAAATATAACTACTAAATTATAAAAAATATTCTCAATGACCTAAATTTTCGGCTTTTTCGGCGATTTTTTAATTTAATTTTTTTTCTTTTGCGTAATGAAAATTAGACGGTTTTTAACCTATTTATTTACATTTTGGTTTAAAATGATCTACAAACAACACCACAACAATGAAAAAGATTGTACTTTTTGCGTCAGGTAATGGTTCGAATGCTGAAAATATTATTTTACATTTCAAAAACATTGAACAAATCAAGGTAATTGCTGTTTTTTCTAATAATCCAGAGGCTAAAGTTTTGGATAGGGCCAAAAGTCAATTAGTTGCTACTTTTATTTTTAATAAGTTAGAATTATTAGAGGGTCAAGTTTTAGAGAAGCTGCAACAGTTACAACCTGATTTAATCGTGCTAGCAGGTTTTTTATTAAAGTTTCCAGAAGCTATAATCAATGCTTTTCCTAACAAAGTGATCAATGTACACCCCGCTTTATTACCTAAATATGGAGGTAAAGGGATGTATGGAATGCATGTGCATCAAGCTGTTTTAGCTAATAAGGAAAAAGAAACAGGGATAACTATTCACTATGTAAATGAACATTACGACGAAGGGGAGTTTATTTTTCAAAAAGCAGTTTCCATTGAATCGTGTACTACAGCAGAAGAAATTGCAGCTAAAATTCATGAATTAGAAATGGGCTATTTTCCTCAAGTAATTGAAAATTTATTAATAAAAAAGTAAAAAGATTAATTTTAAGAGTGATGTCCAAATTCCAAGTTTATATTTATACAGATGGTGCCTCAAAAGGGAATCCTGGTCCAGGCGGATATGGTGTTGTTATGGAATTAGCTGGAACGTCTTATAAAAAAGAATTTTATGAAGGTTTTCGATTAACGACTAACAATAGAATGGAATTATTAGCCGTTATAGTTGGTCTTGAAAAACTTAAAAAACCTAATATGTCGGTTTTGGTTGTTTCCGATTCTAAGTATGTTGTAGATGCTGTTGAAAAAGGCTGGGTTTTTGGTTGGGAAAAAAAATATTTCAAAGACAAAAAAAATCCTGATCTATGGATGCGTTTTTTGAAAATATATCGCAAACATCAAGTAAAATTTCAATGGATTAAGGGACATAACAATCATCCTCAAAACGAACGTTGTGATCAATTAGCTGTAATGGCTTCTCAACAAGAAAAATTGGCTGTTGATGCTTATTACGAAAGGGAAGAGCAAGGCCTATTATAATGTGTTTTTTATAAATTCTTTTGGACGAAAGCCTGTTTGGTTTTTAAAAAGTTTAGTGAAATAGGATGGACTTTCAAATCCGAGATTATGTGCAATTTCACTAATGTTAAATTGACCTAGTGTTAACATTCTTTTACTCTCAAGAATAACTCGCTTTCTTATGAGTTCTGTAACCGTTTGATTGAGTACTTCTTTACATATTCGATTCAAATGTTTTAAGCTGATATTGAGTTGATTGGCATAAAAAATAGGTGCTTTTTCTTTTTTAAAATGGATTTCCAAAAGTTCTTCAAATTGAGCTAATTTTTGTTGATAGGTAGAGCTTTGGTGTGTTTCAGTAGTTTGATAATTTCGCGCCAATTCAATTAAAAGTAAGTCAACCAATGCCTTCATCTTATCTTTTTTATGCTGAAAATGATGTTGAAATTCAGTTATTAACTCCTCAAAATAAGGAATGACTTTTAGTATATTTCCATGCCTTAAATCTAATTTAGGATGATTTTTAAATGACTTAAAAAAAGGATATTGCTCTACCCGTTTTGTGGCAAAGTGTAAATTATAAAAAGCATGAGTATAAAATAAAATATAACCATCAATGTCTTTTGAGAGTTCCCAGCTATGAATCTGACCAGGTTGAAGAAAAAAAACAGTTCCCGGTGAAATAGCATAGGTTTCAAAATCTATAGTGTGTTGTCCAGTACCATTAGTAAACGTGACAAGTAAGAAAAAGTTGTGGCTATGTGATTTTTCTATAAAACTATGATTTTGTAAATGATTTTTAAATGTATTTACATATATCTCTTCTGAAACTAAATCGCAATTAAATTTTTGAATTTCATAAACAGGATAATTCTTCAAAATGTCTTTTTTATTTTATTAATTGCGAAATTAAGCTTATTTTTTTTAAGAAGATGTCTTTAAATTTGCAAAAAAATAAATTATGTGGTCAACGATTAAAAATATTTTTACTAACAAGTGTCCAAATTGTGCTAAAGGTCTTGTTTTTGCTGATAAAAATTTTTATTTCACTATTGGGTTTCCTAAAATGAATAAAACTTGTTCACATTGTGGTTTTACTTTTGAAAAAGAACCAGGCTTTTTCTTTGGTGCAATGTTTGTGAGTTATGCCATAGGAGTAGCCGAAGCATTGCTTACTTATTTTATAACTCGACCATTTTTTGAAAAAACCTTCGATTTAAAAATATTTCCAATTATTATGGTAGTGTTGTTGTTGTTTACTTCTTTCAATATCAGACTTTCACGAATGATTTGGATTTATATTTTTAAGAATTATAAAAATTAACTTTCTCCTAATTTTGCATTTTTAATTCTTTGCAACTCTGCAACTAAAGTAGTATCTTTGCCGCCTATTTTAAAATAAAGTAAATGAGCAAGTTGTTAATTGTAGGAACGGTAGCTTTTGATGCTATTGAAACACCATTTGGAAAAACAGATAAAATTTTAGGTGGAGCAGGAACGTTTATTGGATTATCCGCTTCATTCTTTAATGTGAAATCGGCTATTGTATCTGTTGTGGGTGAAGATTTTCCTCAAGAATATTTAGATTTATTAACGAATAAAAATATTAATATCAATGGTATTGAAGTAGTTCCAGGAGGAAAAACATTTTTTTGGAGTGGACGTTACCATAATGATATGAACTCTCGCGATACATTAGCTACAGAATTAAATGTATTAGCTGATTTTAAACCCGTAGTTCCATCAGAATTTCAAGATGCTGAAATTGTAATGTTGGGTAACTTACATCCATTAGTACAATCAAGTGTCTTAGATCAATTAACGGCTAAGCCTAAATTAGTAGTTTTAGATACGATGAATTTCTGGATGGATTGTGCATTACCTGAATTATTAGATGTAATGAAACGAGTAGATGTTATTACAATTAATGATGAAGAAGCGCGTCAGTTATCAGGTGAATATTCATTAGTAAAAGCAGCAGCTAAAATCCATACTATGGGACCAAAATATGTGGTTATCAAAAAAGGAGAGCACGGTGCGTTATTATTCCATAATAAAGATGTATTCTTTGCTCCGGCATTGCCATTAGAAGAAGTATTTGATCCAACAGGAGCTGGTGACACTTTTGCTGGTGGATTCTCAGGATATATTGCTCAGTCGGGTGATACTTCATTTGAAAACATGAAAAATGCAATTATTCATGGTTCTAATTTAGCTTCATTCTGTGTAGAGAAGTTCGGAACAGAGCGAATGGTTGCCTTAGATAAGGAACAAGTCTTAAACCGCCTTCAGCAGTTTAAGGCTTTAACACAATTTGAAATTACATTATAAAATACGCCCCGATTTATCGGGGCTTTTTTGTACTTTTGCATCACACAATAACTACAACATACAACACACAACAACAATGAGCGACGCTATTAAACACGAATGTGGAATTGCTTTATTACGATTATTAAAACCTTTAGAATACTATAAGGAAAAATACGGAACCGCTTTTTATGGAGTACAAAAAATGTACTTGTTAATGGAAAAGCAACACAACAGAGGTCAAGATGGTGCCGGTTTTGCAAGCATTAAATTTGATGTAAAACCAGGTGAAAGATACATCAGTCGTGTACGTTCTAATCAATCTCAACCCATACAAGATGTTTTTGCTCAAATTAATCAACGAATCAACGAAGAGTTGATTAAACATCCTGAATATCAAGATGACGTTGCGCTTCAAAAAGCAAACATTCCTTACATTGGAGAGTTATTTTTGGGCCATGTACGTTATGGAACTTTTGGTAAAAATAGTATAGAAAGTGTTCACCCTTTTTTACGTCAAAATAATTGGATGCACCGCAATTTAATTGTGGCAGGAAACTTCAATATGACCAATGTTAAAGAATTATTTCAAGATTTAGTTGAAGTTGGTCAACATCCAAAAGAAATGGCAGATACTGTAACTGTCATGGAAAAAATTGGACATTTTCTAGACGATGAAGTAACTAATTTATATTTAGAATGTAAGAATGAAGGACTTTCAAAACAAGAAGCTTCTCCTGTTATTGCTCAACGATTAAATATTGCTCGTATTTTAAAAAGAGCTTCTAAAAATTGGGATGGAGGTTATGCCATGGCCGGATTATTAGGTCATGGAGATGCTTTTGTGGTTCGTGATCCAGCGGGAATTCGTCCAGCTTATTATTATCAAGATGATGAAATTGTAGTAGTGGCATCTGAACGACCAGTAATACAAACAGTATTTAATGTGCCTTTTGAAAGCGTTAAAGAACTAGAGGCGGGTGATGCTATCATTGTTAAGAAAAATGGACAAGTTTCTTTTGAGAATATTAGAGAAAGCTTAACTAAAAAGGCTTGTTCTTTTGAGCGTATTTATTTTTCAAGAGGAAGTGACGCTGAAATTTATCAGGAGCGAAAAGATTTAGGAAGATTTATTTTTCCTAGTGTTTTAAAAGAAATAGATAATGATATTTTAAATACGGTTTTCTCCTATATTCCAAATACAGCCGAAACTTCATTTTACGGATTGTCTGAAGCGGCTCAAAAACATTTAGACGAACAAAAAGTAAAAACCATCATTGAAAAACGAAATAGCTTAGATGAAGCGGGTTTAAATGCAATTTTAGCTGAAAAAGTAAGAACGGAAAAAATAGCTATTAAGGATGTTAAATTGCGAACATTTATTACGGAAGACAGTAGTAGAGATGATTTAGTTTCTCATGTTTATGATGTTACTTATGGAGTGGTGAAGCCAACAGATAATTTAGTAATTATTGATGATAGTATTGTTCGTGGAACGACTTTGAAAAAAAGTATTATAAAGATTTTAGATCGTTTGCAACCAAAGAAAATTGTTATTGTTTCTTCTGCACCTCAAATTCGTTATCCTGATTGTTATGGAATAGATATGAGTACGCTTGATGGGTTTATTGCTTTTAGAGCCGCTTTAGAGTTATTAAAGGAAACCAATCAATACCACATTGTTGATGAAGTTTATGCTAAAGCGAAAGCACAGCAAGGCGCCAAAGACATTGATATTGTGAATTATGTAAAAGCTATTTATGCTCCTTTTACAGATGAACAAATTTCAGATAAAATGGCACAAATGCTAACCTCCAAAGAAATTAAATCTGATATCAAGATTATTTTTCAAAAAGTTAAAGATTTACATAAGGCATGTCCAAAGAATTTAGGTGATTGGTATTTCACAGGAGATTATCCTACACCGGGAGGTAATCGAGTTGTCAATACAGCATTTATAAATTTTTACGAAGGAAATGACGCAAGAGCTTATTGATTTATTGCAATTCAACGATTATTTTGGCAAAACATCAAATTTTTAACATTTTTTAAAAAAACAGTTATACTTTAGTTCTACCAAAAAATTAGTAGGTTAAGTTTTATGGTAGATTTGGGGCAAAAAGGGTGGGCGTAAGTTCACCTTTTTTATTATGTTAAAGTTTTAAATTACCTTTTTTTGCAGTTCAACGATTTTTTTTGTTACACATCAATTTTTTAACATTTTTAGAGATAACAGTCATATATTAGTAATACCAGAAAATTAGTAGGTTAAGTTTTATGGTAGATTTGGGGCAAAAAGGGTGGACGTGAGTTCACCTTTTTTATTATTTATCTAGTTAATTTGAAAATAAAAAACCACGTTTTATTTTAAACGTGGTTTTTTTGTTTGTAATGTGTCTTGTCCTGAAATAACGATACATAAACTTAATCTTTATACTGCTTTTAATAAGTAATAGTTCTTTTTTCCTTTTTGAAGTAAAACATATTTACCATTTATTAAGTCTGTACAGGTAATTAAGTAGTCTTCCTTAACTTTTGCTTTATTTACAGCAACCGCATTTTCTTTTAATGCTCTTCTAGTTTCATTTCCTGAGGCTAAAAATTCGTTCTTTACAAATGCGTCTACAATTGAATAACCCGCTTCAATTTCATTTAATGCGATTTCGGCTTGAGGGACACCTTCAAAAACAGCTAAGAAAGTTTGCTCATTTAAAGATTTTAGATCTTCAGCAGAAGAGTTTCCAAATAAAATATTTGATGCTTTAATAGCATTTTCTAATTCCTCTTTTCCATGAATCATGGTTGTTAATTCCTCTGCAAGTTTCTTTTGTAATAAACGCGTGTGAGGTGCTTCTTGATGTTGTGCAATTAAATTTTCTATTGTTTCTTTTTCTAAGAATGTAAATATTTTAATGTATTTTTCTGCATCAACATCGGTCGTATTTAACCAAAATTGGTAAAATTCATAAGCAGAAGTTTTGTCACCATCTAACCAAATATTTCCTTTTTCAGATTTACCAAACTTAGATCCGTCCGCTTTAGTAATTAAAGGACAGGTCATAGCATAAGCTTTTCCTTCATCGTCAGTATCAACACTCATTCTTCTTATCAATTCTGTACCTGTAGTGATGTTTCCCCATTGGTCACTTCCACCCATTTGCAACAAACAATTATGGTTTTTGTATAAATGGTAGAAATCATATCCTTGTATCAATTGGTAGGTAAATTCAGTAAAACTCATACCTTCTCCAGCTTCTCCAGTTAAGCGTTTTTTCACAGAATCTTTACTCATCATGTAATTAACGGTAATTCTTTTACCTACATCGCGTGCAAAATTGATAAATGAAAAATCTTTCATCCAATCGTAATTATTTACTAAAACAGGTGCTTGAGCATCAGTTGCTTCAAAATCCAAAAAGCGCGATAAAACTCTTTTAATTCCTTCCACATTTTTTGCTAATGTAGCTTCATCTAATAAATTTCTTTCATTAGATTTTCCTGAAGGATCACCAATCATTCCTGTAGCACCTCCTACCAATGCAAATGGCTTGTGACCAAATCTTCTTAAATGCATTAATATAATAATAGGTACTAAACTTCCAATGTGTAATGAATCTGAAGTAGGATCAAATCCAATATAGGCCGAAGTAGGTTCTTTTAACAATTGCTCTTCTGTTCCAGGCATGATGTCATGAACCAGCCCTCTCCATTGTAATTCGGCTACTAAATTTTTCATTTTAATCTTGTTTATTTTTTTGTTCTATTTCTTCTTCTATTTCATCGTCAGATACTACAATATCTAACGTTGGTTCTTTCATTTCTTGTTGGTTTGCTAGAGTTCGGTTTAAAGAAAGTACTAAGCTAGGTAATAAAATTAAATTCGTAAGCATTCCAAACAATAAAGTAATGGATACTAAACCTCCTAAAGCTACTGTTCCTCCAAAATCTGATAAAGTAAACACAAAAAATCCGCATAATAAAACAATAGAAGTGTAGAACATACTTGGCCCTTCTTCTTCTAATGTTTTGAAAATAGATTTCTTAATTTTCCAGTTGTTTATTTTTAATTCTTGTCGATATTGTGCTAAGAATCGAATGGTATCATCAACTGATAATCCAAAAGCAATTCCAAATACTAAAATAGTTGATGGTTTGATAGGAATTTCTAAATATCCCATTAATCCTGCCGTACATAAAAGTGGTAATAAGTTTGGTATTAGCGCAACAAAGATCATTTTAACAGATCGGAATAAAAAGAAGATTAATCCAGCGGTTAATAACACTGCAAAAATTAATGATTCAATTAAGTTATCTAGTAAGTAACTGGTTCCTTTCTGGAACAAAAGGGCTTTACCGGTAATAGCAACAGTATAGCGATTCTCAGGGAAAAGTTCTTTTATTTTTTCATTTAATTTTTTCTCGACTTCTTCCATTTCATCTGTGCCAACTTCTTTCATAAAAGTAGAAATGCGAGCGTATTGACCAGTTTTATCTACATAACTTTTTAATGGGTTTTCTTTGCCGTCTTTTGCAGAATTTTTTAAATAGGATAATATGAAAGCCTGTTCTTGTGAATTAGGTAAATCATAATATTCTGGATTCCCATTATAATAAGCTTGTTTAGCATATTTAACTAAGTTGACAATAGAAACAGGTTTTGATAATTGCGGAATTTTTTCAATTTCTTTTTGCAATTCATCCATTTTCTTTAACGTTGTCATTTTCATCACGCCTTTTTTGCGTTTTGTATCAATCATTATTTCTACAGGAAGTACACCGTTAAATTCTTTTTCAAAAAAGCGAATATCTTTAAAGAAAGGTTGATTTTTAGGCATGTCTTCTAAAACACTACCTGATATTTTCATTTTATAAACACCTATGATTCCTGCAATTAAAAGCGTTAAAGCAATCGCATAAACACGAACATTATGGAATTTAACTTGGTTGATGATCCAATTTCTGAATCCAACTAAATAACTTCTTTCTAAATGTTCTAAGTGTTTGTCTTTAGGAATAGGTAAAAAACTAAAGAAAATTGGAATCACAAACAAGCTCAATATAAACAATGCCATGATGTTTAATGAGGTTACTACTCCAAATTCGGATAATAATTGATTGTTAGTTATAATAAACGTGGCAAAACCAACCGCAGTTGTTACATTGGTAATAAAGGTTGCTGTTCCTACTTTGGTTAAGACACGTTGTAATGCCTTAGCTCTATTGCCATGTGCTCTGGCTTCTTGGTGGTATTTATTGGTTAAGAAAATACAATTAGGAATCCCTATAATAACAATTAATGACGGTACCAAAGCGGTTAATACTGTAATTTCATAACGCAATAATCCTAACAAACCAAAAGACCACATTACACCAATAATTACCACAAAAATTGCCATTAAAGTGGTTTTGAATGATCGGAAAAAGAAATAGAAAATTAGTGAGGTAACCAATAAGGTTGCCCCAATAAACAATCCAATTTCACTAATAATTGCAGTAGCATTTAAGGTTCGAATATAAGGCATACCCGAAACTCGAATGTCAACGTTGGTTTTATCTTTAAATTTTTTAATCTCAGGAATTAATTTTTCTAGTACAAAATCTTTCCTGATTTTAGTATTAACGATGTTTTTATTCAAGTAGATAACACTTCTAACAACGCCACTTTTTTTATTGAATAACAAACTTTCATAAAAAGGAAGGTCGTGAATGAGTTCTTTTCTTTTGTCTTGTAAATAATTAACTTCGTTTAATTTGTTTTGATCGATGAAAGGTCTTAACTCAAATGCTTGTGTAGAATCGTTCTTGACTAATTGTTTCAATTCTTTGAATGAGATAACAAAATCAACTTCTTTTTTATTTTGCTGAATGTTATTCATCATTTCGCTCCAAGCCTTGAAATTTTCGGGTTTGAAAACTTCGTCACTTTTTACCGCGAACACAATTAAATTAGCCTCTTCACCAAATTTTTTTAAAAAATTAGTGTAAGCAATGTTGTCTTCATGATCGTCAGGTAATAAATTAGCTTCAGTTTGTGTAAAGCGAATATATTTCCATTGCATTCCCATAAATACTGTGAATGCTGCAATCATTAAAATGACTAATAATCTATTTCTAAGTAAAAATCGTGATATTAAAATCCAAAAACTGGTTGACAACCATTTCTTCATTACCAAGTATTTAATTCTTTTATCTCGGATAAAAGTGTTAAAAAATAAGATGCAAAGATACTAATAAATGTTCTATAATCATTTAATTTTCTTCTATTAGCAATGAATAAATAGGATGTAATTATAGGCCTAAATTCAAAGTAAAAGAAATTTTAATGGCAAGATTGTCTTCCCATCTCGGTAATTGATAAGGACCATGTCGATAATAGGAAGAAATTCCAAATCCTTTAAAAATATTTTGAATTTCTAAACCACTTTCAAAAAAACCTTTTTCCATGGTTTTGAAAGTAATTCCCGAATGGTATTCTGGATGTGTTAAATTGCCAAAAGCAGCTTTTGAAGCTAAGATAAAAATTGGTTTAATGCTTTTAGAAATAACAATTTTGTGAAACTGATGTTTGAGTTGTAAAAATGTGTAACGATCAGAGTAAAATTCATTAAAGAACATGGTTTCAAACGATGTTTTACTCGCAAAAGTGATGCGCTTTAAAAGATTGTTTTTATCTAAATTATTTGGTGCTACACTATATAAATGCGATAAAGGGGTTTGACCAAAGCTGATACCAGATTGCCATAATAAAGTTGTTTTGTGACCAGACAAGTATTTTTTTTCAAATTGAATTCGTGTATCGATTTTAGTAAAATTTAAATTGCTTTCTAATACATTTGGTAAAGCTTGTGTCAATTCAATTAAAAATTTAGGATAATTTTTTTCTACTTCTAGTATGTTTTGTGGTGATTGTAAAAATATACTATAAGGAGACCATTCTAAACTTAAACTAGCAAGTGTTAAATTATACAGTTCAACAGATTGCCCATTAGGTTGAAAAACATAATTAAATAAAGGATTTATTCTTGATTTTGCTACATTTAAAATAGTTTCCACTTGAGGAATTATTTTGGATTCAAAGTTTAAACCATAGGTTTGATGACTGTAAAAGGTAGAGATATTAAATGGACGAGGATCATAGAGTTTAAATTTTTTGTTATCCGCTAATAAGGTAAGGTCGGCAAATTCAGTGATGTCATCTGTGAATGATCCATAAACCCAAGTATCAGTTTTTTTAGATATTCTGAAACCAGAACCTATTTGGCTTTTAAAAACACCGTCTTTTGTTCCATAAGCACCATAACCAAAAAGTTCAAACCAATTGGAAAAACGGTCGTTTGTAGCGAAACCTAAACCTAGTCTAAATCCTTCTTGATTATTGTATTTGAATAAATGTCGTGCTTGAAGGTCAATAAATCCAAATGGAATTTGTCCGTTGATTATTTTTTTTCCAAAATAAATTTTCTTTTCAATACGTTCAGTTGTTACTAAACTGTCAAGAGATTTATAAGTGTTGCCCGAACGTGAATCTAGTGAGTCTTTTTCGAAGAAAGTCAAAAAAAGGGCTTGATTATTTAATGCATTTTTATCAATCTGAATTTGGTAAGGCTGCTTTTTCGGGATTTTTTCAAAATTATAATTTAAAAATTTACGAGTGATTTTTAAATATAAATCTTGCGTGTAGTCATATTTCTGGTTGGCTGCTTTTTGAGTATCATCAAAACGGATGGAGGCACCAAGAATATCAATATTGTGTTTGTGATTGCCTTTTGTTACTAATAAATTTTGTGAAGCTGGAAACTCTTTCTTAGAATTCTCACATTTTTCAAAATAAGTTTCCGCTTGAAGATTTATAATCCCTTTTATAAGGAAAACAGCTTTTTGAATGGCAAAAGTATGTTTGTTAACGATGTAAAATCCAGTGACTTTATTTTTTCTAAATAATGAAGTGCTGTTAAAATTTAATTTAGCTAACTCAGAATTTGCTGATTGATATTTTGAATCTAGGTAAAAATTATATTTTGAATTTCCATTAACACTTAATGGGTTTTTAATGTTAAAAGTCAAAAATTTTAAAACATCTGCATTGAAATTTGTTGGCATAAATTCCTGACCCATTAATTCATAAATAGGTTGTTTCAATCCTGCCATTTTTATACTTAAAATCTCCTCTCGTTTTTGTTTGTTTTTAATGGAAACATCTGCCAGTTTTTCTAGTTGATATAAATGTTGTTTGGTAATTAGGCGTTTGAATTTATAACTAGAAGAGTCAATAGAAAATTTATTCTTTTTCTTGTTTTTATAAATAGTGTCAACTACCGCAGAAATAGAATCGGGTTCAGCAGATACAATTGTTTTTTCATAATAGGAATAATTGTGGTCTGTTACTAAAAAGCGGTTGTTGTTTTGAACTCTAACTAGGTTTTGAATTAATTTTATTGTTAACTCATCTGAAGATGTGGTTTTTTTTTGGGCAAACATCCCAAAACTCAAAAAAAAGAAAATAACCGGTAAAAACTTCATTTCAGTTCGCGAATAAATAACAAAGATACAGTTTCGAATTCAATAAATGACAAAAAAAGCCGCTCTTGTATGGAGCGACTTTTTGATTAAAATAGGAATAAAAATTTTACTTTTCAGTAGCATATCTTCTAGCCACTTCTGTCCAATTAATTACATTGAAAAAAGCGTCAATGTAATCAGGTCTTCTGTTTTGATAATGTAAATAATATGCATGTTCCCAAACGTCTAATCCTAAAATAGGTGTTCCTTCACAAGCAATTCCAGGCATTAAAGGACAGTCTTGATTAGCTGTGCTACATACTTCTAATTTTCCACCTTTATGTACGCACAACCATGCCCATCCTGAGCCAAATCTAGTAGCCGCAGCTTTAGCAAACTCTGCTTTAAAAGCTTCAAACGAACCAAAATCTCTTTCAATAGCATCGGCCAATTCTCCAGTTGGTTGTCCACCTCCATTTGGAGACATAACTGTCCAAAATAAATTATGATTGTAGAAACCACCTCCATTGTTTCTAACAGCCATATTGTTCATATCTAAATTAATTAAGATATTTTCAATGGTTTTCCCTTCTAAATCTGTTCCTTGAATAGCAGCATTTAAGTTGGTAGTATAAGCATTATGGTGTTTTGTGTGGTGAATTTCCATGGTTCTAGCGTCCACATGTGGTTCTAATGCATCATATGCATACGGTAATTTTGGTAATTCAAAAGCCATGATATTTTAAATTTAAAATGATTAATTATTTTTTTCAAATTTATAAATTTAACTTTGGAAATAAAAATAGAAACTTCTTATAGTTTCATTATAAAAAGAAATCAGCGTATGAGTTTTAAGGTTTACAACGCTTCTGCTGGGTCTGGTAAGACCTATACATTAACTAAAGAATATTTGAAAATTTTATTTCAAGCCCCAACCCAAGATAAATACCGAAGAATTTTAGCCATTACTTTTACTAATAAAGCAGTGGAAGAAATGAAATCGAGAATCGTAGATAACCTAATTGCTTTTTCACAGGACGAAGTAAGTAGTAAGACCGACGCATTTATGAAGGAAATTGCCGCCGAAATTAGTACCGATATAGTCTCGATTAAAGAAAAAGCAAAACAAATATTAAAATCAATCATACACAATTATGCTGCTTTTGATATTTCCACAATAGATAAATTTACACATCGAATTATACGAACTTTTTCTCATGATTTAAATTTGCCTTCAAATTTTGACGTTACATTAGAAACAGATACATTGCTTCGAAACGCCATAGATACTGTGATTGCTAGAGCAGGTGAAGAAGTAGAGTTAACACAAGTATTAGTTAATTTTGCTAAATCTAAAATAGATGATGATAAAAATTGGGATGTGACCCAAGATTTATATGAAGTGTGTAAACTTATTTTAGTAGAAGAACATTTTTTTAAGTTTAATCAACTTCAAGATAAGAGTGTAGCTGATTTTGGTAAAATAGCAGAGCAAATTGAATCTAAAATAAAAGCAAATAAAGAGGCAATTAAAGATTTTTCACTTCAAATCATTAAAGATTTTGAAATGAATTCAATAACGGAATCTGATTTTTCAAGAGGAACGTTTCACCGTCATGTTTTAAACATTTTTAATGCTAATGATAAAGCATATGATTATAATTATGTTACTGATCGTGAGATAGAAATACCAGCAAAATCAAAAAATCGAAATGATATTGAAAGGTTAAGTCCAAAATGGAAAACTTTATTGGCTCAAGTTTACACCTTACATAATGATAATGATTTGTATGAATTAGTTGTTAGTAATTTGGTTCCTTTATCATTGATTCATACGGTATATAAAGAATACAAACTGTTGCAAGAAGATCAAAATGTGTTATCTATTTCTGATTTTAACACGTTGATTAATAACGAAATAAAAGACCAGCCTGCCCCGTTTATTTATGAGCGGTTAGGTGATCGATACCGACATTATTTTATTGATGAATTTCAAGACACCTCTGAAATGCAATGGCAAAATTTTATTCCACTTATTGACAATGCTTTGGCAAGTGAAGATTTGGATGGAACTCAAGGAACCTTAATGATTGTCGGCGATCCAAAACAATCTATATATAGGTGGAGAGGTGGAAAGGCCGAGCAATTTATTAGATTGAGTGGAGAGGAAAATCCTTTTTCAAATAAAGTTAAAGATGTTAAAAATTTGGATACTAATTATAGGAGTTATTCTCAAATTATCGAATTTAATAACGATTTTTTTCAGCAACTTGCACACGAGTTTTCCAATGAAGATTATTTTAAATTATATCAAGAAACGGCGACACAAAAAACAAATTCAAAAAAAGGAGGGTTTGTTTCTATACAATTTTTAGAAGATGATGTAGCTGTTGAAGATGATTTTGAGGAGGAAGATGGCGTTTCTGAAAAAGATAAAAAACATTTGATTAAAACATTTGAAATTATTCAGCAAGTAAAAGGACGGGGTTTTGATTATAATGATATCGTTTTACTTACACGTAAAACCAAGCAAGGAATTTTGTTGGCCAACTACCTTACGGAGAAAAATATTCCGATTTTATCCTCTGAAACCTTGTTGATTCAAAATGCATCAGAAGTAAAATTTATCATTCATTTTTTAACTTATTTAGATAGTCATTTTAATCAAGAATCAAAAATAAATTGGTTGTATTTTGTTGCTAAACAGACCGTTATGCCCGAGGCTATTCACGATTTCATTGAACAAGCTAAGGACTTGACTGAACAAGAATTAGAACAGTTTTTGTTGCAATACAACTATTCCATTTCGTTTGCTGATTCTAGAAAAAAGGCATTATATGAAGCTGTAGAACAAATTATAGCAACATTTTTACCCCAACAAACCAATGTGTCTTATGTGCAATATTTTTTAGATTTGGTATTAGAACGAGATATGAAATATCAGTCTAGTACTTCTGATTTTCTTGAATACTGGGAGCGTGTAGGTTTCAAACAGAGTATTCCGTCTCCAGAAGGGGAGCAAGCGGTTCGAATAATGACTATTCACAAGTCGAAAGGACTGGAGTTTCCTGTGGTTATTTATCCTTTTGCTGATGACAGTACCCGTCCAATTGATCCAAAAGTTTGGATTCCTGTTGAAGAAAAAGAGGTTGGTTTAACACAAACTTTGGTAAAAAAATCAAAGAAATTAGAAACGATAAATGAGGACACAAAAGAGGTGTTTCAAAGTAAATCTCAAGAGGAGCTTTTAGATATGATTAACGTTATCTATGTAGCCTTGACTCGTGCAGAGGAACAATTATATGTGATTTCTAGTTTTAAAATTACATCGAAAGGTTTGCTAAGTAGTCAACATACAGTAGGGACTTATTTTACAAACTACTTGCAAAGTAAAGGGTCTTTCAATGTAAATCAAAGAACATATGATTTTGGTAGTCCTCAACGTATATCTTTGCCTGAAGAATTTCAACGCAATCAGAAAACGATAGAAACTGTTAAAAAACGATTGGATTTTTCAGCAATTAAAATCGCAAAAAAAGAAGCATTAATGTGGGGAACAACTCAACAAGAGGCTATTACATTTGGTAATATTGTTCATGAACTATTAGCTTTAATTCAGCATAAATCAGATGTTGTACTTGCATTACAAAAAGGAGTTGAAAATGGCTTGTTTCTAAATTCACAAAAAGAGCGTTTTAGTACCATGATTAATCAAATTATAAATCACCCAGAGTTAGTCGATTTTTTTGACGATGAAGCTCAGGTGTTTAATGAACAACACATTATTGCACCAAACGAATTTAATGTCAAACCAGACCGAGTGGTAATTAAAAATAATATGGCTTTTATATTGGATTATAAAACTGGAGAACATCAACCAAAGTATGAAAAACAGATTCAAAATTATGCTCGAATCATTGAGCAAATGAAGTACAACGTTTCTAAAAAAATACTTTTGTATATAGGAGATGAATTAAAACTTATACATTTGTAATGCAAAAATCATTTTTGGGTACAAAAAACGAATAAATAAAAAAATAATTACAATCGACACAGCATGTACGGAAAAATTCAACAACATTTACAAAATGAGTTAAATACCATTGAAACCAATGGTTTATTCAAAAGAGAACGTATTATTACATCACCACAAGGAGCAGAAATTAAGGTAAACGGTAAGACAGTTCTCAATTTTTGTGCTAATAATTATTTAGGATTATCATCGCATCCAGAGGTGGTACAAGCAGCAAAAGATGCTCTAGATTCACACGGTTTTGGTATGTCATCAGTTCGTTTTATTTGCGGCACACAAGACATTCACAAACAGTTAGAAAAAGAAATTGCCGATTTTTATGGCACAGAAGATACTATTTTATATGCAGCCGCTTTCGATGCAAATGGCGGAGTTTTTGAGCCTTTGTTAGGTGAGGAAGACTGTATAATATCAGACAGTTTAAATCATGCTTCCATTATAGACGGTGTAAGATTGTGTAAAGCAGCTAGATACCGTTATGAAAACAACAACATGGAAGATCTCGAAATGCAATTAAAAAAAGCAAGTGAAGCAGGACATCGATTCAAATTAATCGTAACAGATGGCGTTTTTTCAATGGATGGATTGGTGGCACCATTAGATAAAATTTGTGATTTGGCAGATCAATATGATGCCTTGGTTATGGTTGATGAATGTCATGCGGCTGGATTTATTGGCAAAACAGGTAAAGGAACATTAGAGGCAAAAGGAGTTATGGGTCGTGTAGATATTATTACAGGAACCTTAGGAAAAGCACTTGGTGGAGCAATGGGGGGGTATACCACAGCAAAAAAAGAAATTATTGAAATATTACGTCAGCGATCAAGACCTTATTTGTTTTCTAATTCATTATCTCCTGCAATTGTAGGGGCGTCTCTAAAAGTTTTTGAGTTATTAAAGAAAGATTATTCTTTAAGAGATCAGTTAGAGTGGAATACCAATTATTTCAAGGAAGGAATGAAAAAAGCTGGTTTTGATATTATTGATGGTGATTCGGCTATTGTACCTGTAATGTTGTATGATGCTAAACTATCGCAAGTAATGGCTGATGAATTGTTAAATGAAGGCATTTATGTAATTGGTTTCTTTTATCCTGTAGTGCCGAAAGATAAAGCTAGAATTCGAGTGCAATTGTCTGCTGCTCACACTCAAGCACATTTGGATAAGGCAATTGAAGCATTCATTAATGTAGGAAAAAAATTGAACATAATTCAGTAAAAATCGTTTAATTTACTACAAATAAGGAAAAAATGTACATTTGTTTTGCGGATTACAAAAAACATATTACTTTTGTTCTAATATAACGCATTGTAATTAAATTAATAAAAGTATGAAACATCTTAACAAACTATTTGCTGGAGCGTTATTATTAGCAGGATTTGCTGCTAATGCTCAAGACAGCACAAACCCATGGGCGGTATCATTTGGTGTTAATGCTGTTGACACTAAAGTTAGCGCTTCATCACCAGTTAAACAACAATTCTCAGAGTTTTTTAATGCACAAGATAATTGGAACATTGTTCCTTCAGTATCTTATGTTAACGTAACTAGAAACGTTGGGAATGGATTTAATTTTGGAGTAACAGGATCTTTCAACAAAATTTCAAGATGGGTTGAAAAAGTTCCTGGAACATTAAATACTTATGATGTTGCTAATCCTGGGGATTTAAACTATTACGGAATCGATGGAGTTATTTCTTATAGCTTTATGGATTTATTAAAATCAAAATGGTTAGATCCATCAGCTCACGTTGGAGGTGGTTACACTTTCTTCGGTGATGCTTCAGCAGGAACTGTAAATGGAGGTTTAGGCTTAACTTTATGGTTTGCTAAAAATGTAGGTTTATCTTTTGCTTCTACTTACAAGCACTCATTTGATGATACAAGAGTTGCTAATGTAGACGTTCCTACTCATATGTTCCACCAAGTAGGTCTTAAATTCAAATTTGGAGCTAAAGACACTGATAATGATGGAATCATCGACAAAGAAGATGCGTGTCCAGATGTAGCAGGTTTACCTCAATTTAATGGTTGTCCTGACTCTGACTTAGATGGAATCCAAGATTCAGCTGACGCTTGTCCAACTGAAGCTGGTTTGCCAGAATTAAACGGTTGTCCTGATAGAGATGCTGACGGTGTTGCAGATGGTGATGATGCTTGTCCAGATGACGCTGGTTTAAAAGTATTAAAAGGATGTCCTGATACTGACGGTGACGGTGTTGCTGATAAAGATGACAAATGTCCTACAGTTAAAGGAGAAAAAGCTAATGCTGGTTGTCCTTGGCCTGATACTGATGGTGACGGAGTTTTAGATAAAGACGACAAATGTCCTACAGTTAAAGGTACTGTAGCTAATAATGGTTGTCCTGAAGTATCTGATGATACTATGAAAAAATTAAATGATTATGCAAAAACAATCTTGTTTGATACAGGTAAAGCATCTTTCCAAAAACAAACTTTCGCTGTATTACAAGCTATGGTTGCTATCTTAAAAGAGTATCCTTCAGCTAAATTCCACTTAGAAGGTCATACTGATTCAGATGGTAAAGATTCATTTAACTTACAGTTATCTAAAGAAAGAGCTGCAGCAGTTAAAGCATTTTTAATTGAAAATGGTATCGGTGCTGACAGATTAACTTCTGAAGGTTACGGTGAAACTAAACCAGTTGCTTCTAACAAAACTAAAGCAGGTAAAGCTCAAAACAGAAGAGTTGAAGTGAAATTAGTAAAATAATTTAACTCAAATTATAAGTGAAACGTCCCGATTTATCGGGACGTTTTTTTTATATTTATACCATGAATACAACATTTTTAGGTCATATTGCTCAACAACTATTAGAAAAACCAACGCATTTGTTAGAACAGACTACTGTAGTTCTTCCTAATAAAAGAGCGAAACTTTTTTTAATTGAAGCTTTAAAGCAACAGTCAACATCTACTTTTTTTGCGCCTTCAATTATTAGTATAGAAAGTTTAATTGAAACTATATCTGGATTGAGAAGCCTAGATGCCATAGAGCTTTTATTTGAATTTTATTCTGTTTATTTGCAAAGTACTCCTGAAGATAAGCAACAAGATTTTGAGCGTTTTTCTAATTGGGCTAAAACTTTATTACAAGACTTCAATGAAATTGATCGCTATTTAGTTGACCCTAATGATATCTTTTCTTATTTATTAGAGATTGAACGAATCAAACACTGGACACCAAATAAAGAGCAACAAACGGTATTGATTGAACAACAAATTGAATTTTGGAAACAAATGCCAGTGTATTATCAAGCTTTTACTAATCATTTGCTGCAAAAGAAAATAGGGTATTCTGGTTTGATCTATAAACAAGCTGTTCAAAATAAACATCATTTTATTACGCATTTGGCAAATCAACAATTTGTTTTTGCTGGTTTCAATGCTCTAAATAAAGCCGAAGAAATCATCATTCAATATTTATTGGAAGAACAAAAGGCTGAAGTTTATTGGGATATTGATCAAGTGTTCATGAATGACGATTACCATGATGCTGGTTATTTTTTAAGAAGAATTAAAAAATCTTGGAAATACTTACAACAAAAACCATTTAATTGGATTTTCGATGAGTTTTCAAAAGAGAAAAAGATCGAGGTTATTAGCACACCCAAATCAATTGGCCAAGCAAAAATAGCTGGGAAAATTATAGAATCAATAGCAGAACAAACCGCAACACTAGAACAAACCGCCTTAGTACTTAGTGAAGAAAAATTACTTATTCCGGTTTTGAATGCATTACCAGAAGCAGTAAAAAATCTTAATATTACAATGGGGTATTCAAGTGTGAATAATCCAGCTCAAATTCTTATTCACAAGTTGTTTAAACTTCATGTTAATGCATTTAAACGCAATAACAAGCAAGGTGTTTTCTACTATAAGGAGGTGCTTGAAATAATTAACAACCCATTAATTGAACCTTTAATTCAAGGTTTTGAGATGGTGCAAAAAATCAAGAAATCAAACCTTACTTTCATTACAGCTTCTCGTTTAAAAGAATTATATGAAAACTCAAACCAACATAAAGCCTCTTCTATTTTTGAATTACTTTTCCAAAATTGGGATGTTTCTGTGACTGATATATTGTTGAAATTACAACAAATCAATTTGGAAATAAAAGCCTCGTTGCAGAATGATAATGAACAAGATAAAATTACCAAGGCTTTTGTTTACTCGGTATATAAGGTTTTAATTCAAATTGGGAATTACCAAGAAAATTTCGGACGAATTACCTCTCTCGAAGGATTGTTTACTATATATAAACAAGTAATTGATCAAGCAGAGGTGTCTTTTGAAGGTGAACCTTTAATGGGATTGCAAATTATGGGTATATTAGAAAGTAGGGTGTTGGATTTTGAAAATGTGATTATAACTTCACTTAATGAAGGAAAATTACCCGCAGGTAAATCGGCGCAATCCTTTATTCCATATGATGTAAAAATAGAGAAGGGATTGCCAACTTATAAAGAACGTGATGCCATTTTTACCTACCATTTTTACCGATTGTTACAACGTGCAAAAAATATTTATTTACTTTATAACAACTATTCTGAAGGATTAGATGCAGGAGAAAAAAGCCGTTTTTTGACACAATTAGATATTGAACATTTGCCACAACATACTTATAAAAAAGTAGCTTATAATGCTTATTTACCAGATAAAGCCTATCAACCTATTGAGATTGTAAAAACAGAAAAAATTTTATCGAGACTAAAAGAGATTGCTACTGACAGAGGTTTTTCACCGTCTTCTTTAACGAATTATTTACGTAATCCTATTCAGTTTTATTATCAACGCATTTTAGGCGTTAAGGAAAACGAAGAAGTGGAAGAAAATGTTGCGGTTAATACGTTGGGTACAATTATTCACGAAGTTTTGGAAAAAATGTACACACCTTTTATTGGGGCAACTGTTCCAATTTCTGTTGATGATATAAATCAAATGATGACTCAAATTGAGGATTTTACAAAAGAAAAATTTATAGAGATTTATAAGGAGGGCGAAATAAATAAGGGTAAAAATCTAATTGCTTTTGAAGTAGCTAAACGTAATATTCAAAATTTTTTATTCCTTGAAAAAGCTTCTATTGAAGCGGGTGATGAACTTTTTATTCTGTCATTAGAAGCCAGTCATGAAACGGTTATTACGCATGATAATTTGCCCTATCCTGTAAAAATTGCGGGCAAAGTGGATCGTATTGAACGACGAAATAATTCTGTTCGTATTATCGATTATAAGACAGGAAAGGTTATGGCTAATAATTTAAAAATCAACACTTTTGAAGGTTTGTCTCTTGATTTAAAGCATGATAAGATTATTCAATTACTATGCTATGCTTTGATGTATGACAATAAACCATTACTAAACGACCCAATTGAGGTGGGAATTATTTCTTTTAAAAATATGAGAGCAGGTTTTATGCCCTTCGGATTTGGAAAGGGCAGAGGTGTAGTTTCACAAACTACAATAACCAAAGAAATTTTACAGCAATTTAAAGAGGAGTTAGTTGTCTTAATAGCCGAAATATTGAATAATCAATTATCGTTTAAAGAAAAACTATAATAATATCATAATTTTTTTAAAAAAGCGATAATGGTTTTCTCTAATTCGAGTTTGTTTTCAAGGTGGCTCATGTGGCCGTCATTAAAACTTACCAATTCTACTTGTGTGCCAATGATTTGTTCTTTGTTTTCTTCATAATTAAGAACAGGGTCTTTTTTACCTAAAATTAAGAGTATAGGATAAGGAGCAAAGTGCAATATTACTTCTCGGTCTTTTCTTAATTTCATTCCTTCTTGGGCTGCAATTATTCCTTGCAGTGGTGTTTGCAATGCCTCGTTTCTAACCCATTCAATTTCTTCTACTAATCGTTCTCTATTTTCTTCACTGAATAAATTAGCAATTGACATGCGAACGGCAGCAACGTAATTTTGTTTTACTGCTTTAATGGCTCTTGTTCTATTTAAAATGCGTTCTTCACTGTCTGCCCTTGAAGTTGAATTTAATAAAACCAGAGCTTTCATCATGTCAGGATACATTTCAGCAAAGGCTAATGCAACATATCCTCCCATGGAGTGCCCAACAAAAACCGCTTTTCTAATTTTTAATTCATGTAAAACATGATATACAGCATCCGCCATGTCTTCCATCGAGTGAACATAGCCTAGGCTGTCTGATTGTCCATGACCTAATAAATCTATACAAATTACACGATTTTTTTTAGTTAAAACGGGTACTAAATAATTCCACATTGTACTGTTCTCTAAAAAACCATGTAATAAAACAACAACAGTACCTTTTCCTTGATCTGTATAAGCAATTGTAGTGTTTTTGTATAATGTTTTTATCATATGACAAAAGTAAAATTAAGTTTATGAAAAAACAAAAACGACTCACTCAATTGTAAGTCGTTTTTATTGTCAAAATAGAATTAATAATTGAATTTTAAATTAGCTATTCATAATCGATTCAATTTCATCGGCTTCAATCGGAATGTTTTTCATCAAATTAAATGGCGCTCCAGAAGGTTGAATTACTACATCATCTTCTAAACGTATTCCAAATCCTTCCTCTGGTATATAAATTCCTGGTTCAACTGTAAAAACCATATTTGCTTGCATAGGCTCGTGTAATAAACCATAATCGTGAGTATCTAAACCTAAATGGTGCGAAGTTCCATGCATGAAATATTTTTTATAAGCTGGCCAATCAGGGTTTTCATTTTGAACATCTACTTTGTCTAATAAACCTAAACCTAATAGTTCTGAAGTCATGATTTTCCCTACTTCAACGTGGTATTCTTTCCAAAGTGTACCAGGAACTAACATTTTAGTAGCTTCATTTTTTACGTTTAGTACGGCATTGTAGACGGCTTTTTGACGGTCAGTAAATCGACCAGAAACGGGAATCATACGTGTTAAATCGGATGAGTAATTGGCATATTCTGCACCTACATCTAATAAAATTAAATCGCCCGCTTGGCAAACTTGATTGTTTTCAATGTAATGCAATACATTAGCATTTTTTCCAGAGGCAATAATTGGAGTATATGCAAATCCTTTAGAGCGATTGCGTAAAAATTCATGCGCTAGTTCAGCCTCAATTTCATACTCAGTAACACCTGGTTTTACAAAGTTTAGTAATCTTCGAACTCCTTTTTCAGTTATATTACAAGCGGTTTGCATTAAGTCTAACTCAATAGGGTCTTTAATAGAACGTAAGCGTTGTAAAATAGGATTCGATTTTTCTACTTTATGTGCAGGATATTCGTTTTTCCACCATTTTATGAAACGATCTTCACGCGTCTCTGTTTCAACTGATGAGCGATAATGTTCATTTGTATTGATGTACATGGTATCTGCATACATCATTACTTCTTTAAACACTTTTTTGAAATCTTGTAACCAATACACGGAGCTAATCCCTGAAACGTCAAAGGCACGTTCTTTAGTAAGTTTTTCCCCTTCCCAAATTGCAATATGTTCATTGGTTTCTCTTAAAAAAAGTATTTCTTTTAAGTGAGCGTAAGGCGCATCTGGAAATAATAACAGAATACTTTCTTCTTGGTCAACTCCTGATAGGTAAAAAATATCTCGGTGCTGTGCAAACGGCAAGGTACTGTCTGCACTTACGGGGTAAATGTCGTTTGAATTAAACACAGCCACAGCATTAGGCTTCATTTGCGACATGAAGTTTTTTCTGTTCTTGATAAAAAGTTGGCTGTTAATAGGTAAGTATTTCATGTGTGTTTGTTTTATGAATTTCAAATATAGTAAGTTCAGTGGAAATGGGAAGTAGCCAAATGGCTTGAATTTGATCAGGTAATATTTCTACGGATGCGACTCATATGGCGGGTAGAAATACCAAGAAAGGAAGCTAAGTAATGGAGTGGAACTTCATTTAATAATTTTGGTTCATTCTCTAAAAGTTTCAAATAGCGTTCTTCTGGTGTCAAAGCTAACAAATCAATACGGTAATCATCAATCAAACAGATTTGTTTTTCTATTAGTTTAAAATAAAAAGTTTGGAAAGCGGTGTTGAATTGCATTAAATCTTCAAATTCTTTTCGAGTTACCACCCAAATTTTACAATCATGTAAAGCTTTGATGTTCTTTCTTGAAGGAGTTTGGTTTAAAAAACTTTTTAATGAGGAAGTAAATGAATTTTTTAAAGACAAGTAAGTGGTTTTCTCTTCTTCATTAATGGTAATGGCATGTTGAAGAATACCTTCTTCAATAAAACAAAAATAAGCACAAACAGCACCTTGTTTTACAAAAAAATCATTTTTTTTAAGTACAACAGGTTTAAAATGTGATTTTATTTCCTCAAAAGAAAGATGCATCTAGTTGATGATTATACTGAATCATCAAAAATAGAAAGTAAGATTTTAAAAATTCAAAAAACGTTGTTAATTTTTAATAATTCACACATTAAAGGGCTTCGTCTTGGTTAAAAATTAAAATATTCTTATCTAACCAGTGAAAAATGGGATTGATAACTATGCTTGTTATTTTTATCGTCTGTATAGTCAATGGTAAACCAATAATCTGTTGAAGGAACAGGCTGGTTGTTGTATTGACCATTCCAATAAGATGTTTTTGGATTGAATTGGAATAATAATTTTCCATATCGATCAAAGATTGAAATTTTTGCATTGAAATGAGAAGGTAAGCCTATCACATTCCAAGTATCATTAAATCCATCGTTGTTAGGTGTAAAGAAAGGTGGAAAATTAATAACATGTGCTACAAGTCTAGTTTCTCCACAAAAGTTTTTGTCTCTAACAATAACTTCATAATCCCCAGGTTCTTGAACGGTAAAATAAGGTGAATCTTGAAAAGAACCATTGTTTAATGCATATTCATAATCACCCGAACCGTTATAGATAATGACGTGGATGGTTTGTGTAGCTTGGAATGGCTCATTGACTGATAGACCAGCTATTGGTGCAGATGAGACCGAAATTGTGGTGCTTGTGCTTGTAGAACATCCACTCGCTACTTGTGTGGCTGTAATGGAATAATTACCAGGTGTATTTACGGTTAAACTTGGTGTATTGTTTGAAAGAGCCGTACCATCATGAAACCATTCAAAATTATAATTTGTGCTCGAAAGTCCTGTGTTTATCGTTAATGGTTGAATAAATTGACCCGTTACAGGATGAACACAAGCAATTTGATCTGTCAAATGAATTGCTGGCTTAGGATAGATTGTTATTTGTAAATTTTGAACACTAGTACATCCTTGGCTGTTTGTTTCTACTACTTTTAATGTATAATTTCCAGAAGGAGTAGTTAACCAATCAATTGTAATAGCATTAGTGGCAGGAGGAGAAGTCAACGAGATAACGCCTTGAAATTGCGAATTAGTTACCGCCCATTGATACGTTGATCCTGTTGTACCTGTTCCGCCATTTTCACTACCATCAACTACATAAGTATGTATGCTGCCCTGACAAATATTTTGTTGCGCATGTGCATAATGGATAGTAAAAATTGAACTAAAAATAACAATAAAGTATTTCACTAACTGATGACCAGTTAGTGAAATAGCTTTGTTATTTTTATAGTTTTGCATTATAAAACTAGTTAAATGTAATAGGAGAAGTAGTTGGTGTAGCAGGTTGTGGATTTACAGTAATTGGTGTAGCAATACTTAAACATCCTGTTTGGTTTTTAACAATAACGGTGTGGTTACTATTTGCTGCAATGTTAGGGAATGTTGTTGCTGTTTGCCAAGTAGCTCCATTGTCAATACTGTATTGGTATCCTGTACCTGTTGGACTTGTTACTTCAATAGTAGCTGTTGCTACAGCACACGTTGGTTGTGTTACAGTTGCAGCTGCTGTTGGAGTTGTAATTATTGAAACCGATACCGTTTGTGGTGTTCCTGGACATCCGTTACTGTTTGTTTCAGTTACTGATACGGTATATGTACCTGTTGCAACTCCTGTCCAGTCAATCCCAATTGCATTTGTACCATTCCCAGTAATAGTACCAACGGATGGAGCAACAGACCAAGCATAAGACGAACCCGTTGTGTTTGTAACTGAATAAGTTGTAGAAGTACAGCCTTGCCAAATGGTTTGCTGAGCTGTTGAAAAATTAAATCCTAAAAGCAATGTAGCTATTAAAACTAGTTTCTGAATTAAATTTGTTTTCATACGGTTGAATTAATTTGAATTGATTAAATATTTAATTATGATTTATTGTTGTTGTTAAGGGTATGGCGTTTATGTTCCATGAATAGGTTTTCCAAGGTGAGGCGTTACAAGAACTACAATTGGAAACCCTAACCCGAATATAATTTATTGTTCCACTAGC
>CAYNNB010000023.1:29888-31335 GCA_964398425.1 uncultured Flavobacterium sp. | reverse complement strand
TAGCCGATCACAATTTAATTATGCCTCCAAAATCAACCTATATTGAACCAAAGTTTAGAAGTGGATTGGTAGTATATGAATTATAAAAATGATTAAATTATTTTAAGATTTAAAAATTAAAATACATTAAATGTCAATAACTCAAAACCTAACTAACATAAAATCCCAACTTCCTGCTCATGTAACATTAGTTGCGGTTTCTAAAACGAAACCAATTTCCGATTTAATGGAAGCCTATGAAGCAGGGCAACGTGTGTTTGGTGAAAATTATGTACAAGAATTAGTCGACAAACACGAACAAATGCCTAAAGATATTGAATGGCATTTCATCGGACATTTACAATCGCGTAAAGTGAAATTAATTGTTCCATTTGTAAGTCTCATTCATGGTGTAGATAGTTTAAAATTATTGGAAGAAATCAATAAACAAGCCTTAAAAAATAATCGAGTTGTTGATTGTTTACTACAAGTGCATATTGCAGAAGAAGAAAGTAAATTTGGATTAGATGAACAAGAATTAGATGAGATTCTGAAACAAGTTCAGAATGACAATGAGAACTTTAAAAATATCCGAATCGTAGGTTTAATGGGAATGGCTACCTTCACTGATAATCTAAACCAGATTGAAAAAGAATTTAAACAGCTGAAAACGATTTTCGATAAATACAAACAAATTGATACGATGAACATTAAACTTCAATCGTTATCCATGGGTATGAGTGGCGATTATCAATTGGCTATTTCATGTGGAAGTACCATGGTTCGAATTGGAAGTAGTATATTTGGCAATAGAAAATAACAATTTCAATAGCAATAGCAATAGTAAATAAAAAACATAGGTAATAAAATTTCAAAAGCAATTGCAATTATAAATTGTACAATCATGGAAAATAAAAATCCTTTTATTGATAAAATATACAATTTTGAAGATCGGTTAGTTCGATTTGCTGGTGAAAGTATCTATTTTACAAGGAATTTAGAAAAATCATTTGAGAATGAATATTATAAAAATCAATTAATTCGTTCCTCAGGTAGTGCAGCTCTAAATTTTGGAGAAGCGCAAGGCACACTTACTGATAAAGATTTCATTTTCAAGTTAACTTTAGTCGTAAAAGAATTAAAAGAATCACGAAATTCATTAAAAATATTAGAATATATAAATGAAGGAAATGAAAAAAATAGAACATTTCTTTTAAATGAAACAGAGGAATTAATTGCAATTTCCTCTAAAATGATTATAAATAAAAAATAATTTTTCAATGACAATTACAAGGGCAAAAACAAATTTCAATATTTAAAATTGAAATTTGTTTTTGAAGTTGATATTGAAATTGTCTTTGACATTGAACATGTACGCAATACTCGACATAGAAACCACTGGTGGGCAATACAATCAAGAAGGTATTACCGAAATTGCTATTTATAAATTTGATGGCCATGATGTGGT
>CAYNNB010000023.1:20286-29788 GCA_964398425.1 uncultured Flavobacterium sp. | reverse complement strand
GTTGAAAATTTACCTTCCAAAACGGGGATTTACTATATTCATAATGAAAAAGGTGATTTAATTTATATTGGAAAAAGTAAAAGTATTAAAAAAAGAGTCAACCAACATTTTACTGGAACTTCCTCAAAAAGTAAAAAAATACAACGCGATGTTTTTGCGGTTACTTTTGAAGAAACAGGAAGTGAACTGATTGCGTTGTTAAAAGAAAGTGAAGAAATAAAAATAAACAAACCCGTTTACAATAGAGCACAACGAAAAAGTATATTTCAATGGGCACTTTATGCTTCTAAAGATGCATTAGGTTATCTTCGATTAAGTGTTGAAAAAGCAGATGGTCGGAAAAAAGAACTGACTTCCTTCACCTCATTAATGGAAGGTAAAAATGCTTTATTCCGAATTACGGAAAAATACCAATTGTGTCAAAAACTAAATGGTTTGTATGAATCTAAAGCCGCTTGTTTTCAATACAAGATAAAAGAATGTAAAGGAGCCTGTGTTGAAAAAGAAAAGGTAGAAGACTATAATTGCAGAGTGGAAGAATTCATGAAAAACATGCAATTTGAAAACGACAATATGGTAATTGTAGATAAAGGCAGAAGCATTGAAGAACGCAGTGCTGTATTAATAGAAAATGGGGTTTATAAAGGGTATTGTTTTTTTGATTTAAACTATCAAATTACCAATGTAGAAGTACTAAAAAACATTATAATTCCCATGCAAAGTAATCGAGATACCAAAACGATTATTCAGATGTACTTAAGAAAAAATAAAGTATTACGTATACAGAAGTTTTAACTCAAAAAAAGCTAAAACTTGAAGCAAAATTTTAATTCAGAAACTAAATATCTGAAAGTTGAAACCAGAAACTAAAAACTATCTCATAACAATAATAGGCCCTACAGCTATTGGGAAAACAGCCTTAAGTATTACTTTGGCTCAACATTTTGGTTGTTCTATACTTTCTTGTGATAGCCGTCAATTTTTTAAAGAAATGAAAATTGGAACCGCAGTTCCTTCCGAAGAAGAATTAAACGCTGCTCCACATTATTTCATTCAAAACAAATCCATTTTTGAACACTATTCTGTAGGTGATTTTGAGCAAGAAGCACTAGCTAAATTAGATGAATTATTTCAACAAAACAACATCCAAATAATGGTGGGTGGTTCAGGTTTATATGTCGATGCTGTTTTAAAAGGATTTGATGAATTTCCAGAAATTGATGCCTCTGTTAGAGAAGAAATCAATCAAAAATACGAAGAATTAGGTATTAAATTTCTACAAGAAAAATTGAGCGAATTAGACCCAACCTATTATCAAAAAATACTTTCTAAAAATCCGCAAACACTTCAAAATCCACAACGAATGAAACGTTTTGTAGAAGTTTGTATAGGTAGTGGTCTTCCCTATTCGAGTTTTATTGGCAAGCGAAAAAACAATCGTAACTTCACACCTATTATTATTGGTATAGAAGCTGACAGAGAAGTAATTTATTCAAGAATAAACCAACGAGTAGATATAATGATAGCTGATGGTTTGATTCAAGAAGTAGAAAACTTACTTCCACATCAAAATTTAAATGCCTTACAAACTGTAGGATATAAAGAATTATTTGACTATTTCAATAAAAAAGTTCCATTAAATGAAGCTATTGAACAAATTAAAATGAATACCCGTCGCTTTGCAAAACGTCAAATGACTTGGTTTAAACGAAGTGAAAATACCATTTGGTTTGACTATCTTTGTGATAGAAAAATAATCATAGACTACATTAACTCTAAATTAAAATAATGCCCATAGCACCCAACTTTACTTCACTATTTGAAGAAAAACATAAAATCACTTTTTTAAATTGTACCCCAAACGGTTATTTAAAGCTCACTGATTTATGTAATTTTTTTCAACTCACTGCCGGCACACATGCCGAGTTAGGTGGAATTAGCTATGCTGACATGCAAAAACATCATCAAGCTTGGGTGTTGAGTAGAATGCGAGTTGAAATAACAGAATTACCAAAGTGGCAAGATGAAGTTGTGGTTAAAACTTGGATTAAATCGTTAGAAAATTCCCGTTCAATCCGCTGTTTAGAATTGTATTTAAATGGAATAAAAATTGCAGGTTGCGAAACTTTTTGGGTGGTAATCAATACTAAAACAAGACGTCCAGAAAACTTAGCCTCTCCACACGAACATTTTGAAAAGTTTGCTATAGACGCAACTAATAAAGGAACAACTAAAATAAATCTTCCATTACATACTGAAATTATAGCAGAAAAAGTAGTTAAATTATCGGATATAGATATTATTAATCATGTTAATAATGTCAAATATTTAGAATGGTGTTTGGACACATTAGAACCTGAAATTATTCTCAATCAAAAAATTAAATCTTTTGATATCAACTTTTTACAAGAAGTTAATTTATTAGATATTGTTCAAATTTATTCTGGTAAAAAAGATACTACTATTGATTTTTCTATTTCAAAAAATGAAAAAATTTGTTATGCTTTAGAACTTCAATTAACGAGTTAAGTAATTTTATAATTCTATTTTCTGAATTACCTCTAATACATAATCGTGCATCACTTGTTTGTAATCTAAATGCGTTACAAATCGAAGTTTACCTTGCCCCATATCACTAATATAAATATTTTTTTCTTTTAATTTATTCATGACCTGAGACGTTGTAAAAGGTTCTCGTACTGTAAAAATCACAATATTCGTTTCTACGAATTCTACTTTATTAATCCAAGATTTAGTCATAAGAAGTTGTGCAATTTCTTTCGCTTTTTTATGATCTTCTTCTAATCGTGAGATATTATTTTGTAAGGCAAACATTCCAGCAGCAGCTAAATATCCAGATTGACGCATTCCGCCACCAAATATTTTTCGAATACGAAGTGCACGTTTAATATCGTCTTTAGAACCAATTAACACACTGCCTACTGGTGCACCTAATCCTTTTGACAAACAAACGGATATTGTATCAAACAAGTCACCATAAATTTTTGGATGTTGCTTTTTAGCTACTAAGGCATTCCATAAGCGAGCACCATCTAAATGATATCGTAATTTATGTTTTTGGCACACGGCTTTAATTTTTACTAATTCGTCGTAATCATAACAAGCACCACCCCCTTTATTTGTAGTATTTTCTATGGAAACCAAAGACGATTTTGCTAAATGAATATTTTCAGGATCATTGATAGCTGCTTCTACTTGTTCAGCGGTTATCATACCTCTGTTTCCATCCAATAAAGCAAAAGAAACCCCACTATTAACCGCAGCACCTCCCCCTTCATATAAATAAATGTGCGACCATTTATCACAGATTACTTCATCACCAGGTTGGGTATTTAATTTAATAGCCACTTGATTGGCCATAGTTCCCGATGGAAAAAATAAAGCGGCCTCTTTACCAAATAAATCAGCCAAAGTTTCCTCTAATTCATTGACACTTGGATCTTGTTTAAACACATCATCTCCTACTTTTGCATGAAACATATACTGTAACATCTCTGGCGTTGGCTTTGTTACTGTATCGCTGAATAAATTAATTTCCATAAATCGAATGAATAGAGTACTTTTGTCGCTGTAAAATTAAGAAAAAATGATAAACATTGAACAAATTAAGGTCATTAATGATCGCCTGGTTGCGTTAAGGAGGTATCTTTGACGTTGATGCCAAACTAATAGAAATCACAAACGAGGAAGAAAAAACCTTTGCTCCAGACTTTTGGAATAATCCAAAGCAGGCTGAAATTGTGGTAAAAAATCTTAGATCGAAGAAAAAATGGGTTGATGATTACAATAAGTGTGTTGATTTAGCTGAAGAATTACAATTAACTTTTGAATTTTTCAAAGAAGGAGAAACCACTGAAGAAGAAGTTGATGCCATTTACAATTCAACAGTTTCTCAAATTGAGGACATTGAATTTAGAAACATGCTTTCTGAAGAAGGTGACAACCTAAGTGCTGTCCTTCAAATTACGGCTGGTGCTGGTGGTACTGAAAGTTGTGATTGGGCAAGTATGTTGATGCGAATGTATTTAATGTGGGCCGAAAAACAAGGGTACAAAGTTAAAGAACTGAATTTTCAAGAAGGAGATGTTGCCGGTGTTAAAACCGTTACATTAGAAATTGAAGGAGATTTTGCTTTTGGATATTTAAAAGGTGAAAACGGCGTACATCGATTGGTTCGAATTTCTCCATTTGATAGTAATGCCAAACGTCATACCTCTTTTGTTTCTGTTTATGTATATCCATTGGTAGATAATACTATTGAGATTGAAATTAATCCTTCTGATATCGAGATTACTACAGCCCGATCTAGTGGTGCAGGTGGACAAAATGTGAATAAAGTTGAAACTAAGGTTCAATTATTCCACAAACCAACAGGAATTCAAATTCAATGTTCTGAAACACGTTCACAACATGATAACCGTGAAAGAGCGATGCAGATGTTACGATCACAGTTATACGAAATTGAGCTAAAGAAGAAAATGGAAATGAGGGCTGATATTGAAGCCAACAAAATGAAAATTGAATGGGGATCACAAATAAGAAACTATGTTTTACATCCCTATAAATTAATTAAAGATGTTCGAACAGGTTTTGAATCAACTGATACGGATAGTGTATTAAATGGAGAATTAGACGGCTTTTTAAAATCCTACTTAATGATGATGGGACAAAAAGAAGAAGAATAAAAAAAAGTACTTAATGTGTTTTTTATTTAAGTTTTTAATTACATTTGACAAAAAAAATGAAAAAAATAATTATTTATCTATTCCTATTGAGTACTAGTTTACATTTTGCTCAAAGTAAATTTGAACCTGGTTACTACATAGACAATAAGGGTAATCAAATTCAATGTTTAATTAAAAATGTTGATTGGAAACTTAATCCATCCTCAATCGATTTTAAGTTGAACGAAAATACAGCTACTCAAACAATAAGTACCAACGAAATAGCAGGATTTTCAATTGAAAATAAAGTGAAATTTATCAACAAAATAGTACTTGTTGATGAAACAATGTCAAATTTTCAAAATATTTCAAAAGATCCAAACGTTAAATTTGTAGAAAAAAAAATTCTATTAAAAGTTTTGGTAGAGGGAAAAATTAATTTATACTACTATGAAAATAATTTTTATGAACGCTTTTTTTTCGATCCTGATGGTAAGATAGAACAATTAGTTTATAAAGAATACTATAATGAAGATGGTAATATTGAACTAGATGAAACATTCAAACAACAATTAAATAATAAATTTAAATGTGAAACTACCGAAACTTCTATTCCTAATTTAAAACATAAAACAACAAGTTTAATTAAATATTTTATTGAAACAAATAATTGTTTAGGAGGAAGCGAAGAAAAAGCCAAGCTAATTTCTCAAAATAAAAAAATGAAATATAATTTTGGAATATTCATTCAAAGTAATTTTATTCATACATCTTATGATATTTATACTGGTAACATTAGAGGAAATTACGCTACACCAAACAAAACCATTTTCAATGGTGGAATAGAATTAGAATTTTTAATCCCAATTAATAACTATAGTTGGTCTATTATATTTAACCCAAACTATATAAGTTACAAAGATAACATAAGTGTACACAAGCCAGAATTTATTAATCCAAATTATGAAATTAATACCAAAGCTAGTGTAATTAGACTGCCATTAGGGGTTAGAAAATATTTTGAATTCAAAAAAGATAATAAAATTTTTGTGAACCTTTCAGCTAATTATAATTTAGTTAACACTAGTATTGATATTAGTCGTGAATTTACCTTTGAAAATATTAAATCACAGAGTTTAACTCTAGATTTTGGAATTGGGTATAAATACAAACAAATGTTTGCAGAATTTAAATTATATAATGGACATAGACTAAGCAGTGTAGGTGGAAATAAGTATAATTTTATTTTCAACCAAAGTGCAATAAGATTAGGTTATCAATTCTTCTAATGAATCACTTAAAATAAAAAATGGGATTTTACAACCCCATTTTTTATTTACTTACACAGTTTATGTTACAGTATTATTTTTTTAATAATTACAACCTAGGCCCCTCTTTCTTCTTTTCTATTATACTAGGTTCTTCTTTAACAATAACCATCCCTTTAATTCTTAAAGCTATCATTCCATTTTCCTTATTTACTGCATTTGTAGTAACCGTGATAGTTTTACTAATTGGTCCAGGATTCATATTATATTGCACTTCAATTTTATCAGATCCACCAGGAGGAATAGGATTTTTAGGAAAGCTAGGAATTGTACAACCGCAACTACTTTTCGCATCTTTAATTATAAGAGGTTCATTTCCTGTATTTTTAAATTCAAAAATACGTTTTCCATTATCTTCGCCTTTAGTTACAGTTCCATAATTAATTGTCTCTTCTTTAAATTCAATTTTAGCACCATTTTGAGCAAAAGAGACTAATCCTGATAGAAATAAAATCAATAGAAATATATTTTTTTTCATTGTAATTATTTTTTAACTTCTGTAAAAATAAATGTTTTCATTGAGTCAACAAAACCTAATTTCATTTTTTTTATTCTGTTGATATAACTACTTTTGCATAAATAATTACAAAAAGTGTACCAAATTAATAGATATCGTTGCAATTCCTTTACTCCTATTTTTAAGGAGCGAGTCAATAATGTCTGTTTACATTCTAAATCTTAATTTTGATTTGGAAAAACTTTTTATTTTCCTAATTAACTTTTGTAATAACTAAAAAAAGTAATCTGTTTAGATTACCTTTTTAATATCAAACTTTTAAACTTATAAAAAATGATACCTGCACAATTCGAAGCCAAACAAGTAGAAAAAAAATGGTATGACTATTGGATGGAACACAAATATTTCCATTCTACCCCAGACCACAGAACTCCTTACACCATTGTTATACCGCCGCCTAATGTAACAGGTGTATTGCATATGGGACACATGCTAAACAATACCATACAAGATGTTTTAATTCGTCGCGCTCGACTAAAAGGTTTTAATGCTTGTTGGGTTCCAGGTACGGATCATGCTTCCATTGCTACTGAAGCTAAAGTAGTAGCTAAATTAAAATCTGAAGGGATTAACAAATCAGACCTTACACGTGAAGAGTTTTTAAAACATGCTTTCGATTGGACTGAAAAATATGGCGGAACTATTTTAGAACAATTAAAACAGTTAGGCTGTTCATGTGATTGGGATAGAACGAAGTTTACTATGGATGATGATATGTCAGCCTCTGTAATCAAATCTTTTGTTGATTTATACAATAAGGGATTGATTTATCGCGGATACCGCATGGTAAATTGGGATCCTGAAGCCAAGACTACTTTGTCTGATGAAGAGGTAATCTATGAAGAAAGACAAGGAAAATTATACCATTTGAGATACCAAATTGAAGGAAGCGAGGAATTTGTGACCATTGCTACAACTCGCCCTGAAACCATTTTAGGTGATACAGCTATCTGTATTCATCCTGAAGACGAGCGCTACTTCCATTTAAAAGGAAAAAAAGCTATTGTTCCAATTTGTAACCGTGTAATTCCTATTATTTTCGATGAATATGTTGATATGGAATTTGGTACAGGTTGTTTGAAAGTAACCCCAGCCCATGATGTTAACGACAAAACATTAGGAGATAAACATGGTTTAGAAATAATAGATATTTTCAATGAAGATGCTACTTTAAATTCATTTGGTTTACATTATGAAGGTCAAGACCGTTTTGAAGTTCGTAGAGCCATTGAAAAAGAATTAGAATCTATTGGAGCTTTAACTAAAGTAGAAAACCATGTAAATAATGTTGGAACTTCTGAACGAACAAAGGCTGTAATTGAACCCAGATTATCAGATCAATGGTTTTTGAAAATGGATAATTTGGTAAAACCAGCCATTAAAGCTGTTTTAGAATCAGATGAAATTAAATTACATCCTTCTCGTTTTAATAATACCTATGCGCATTGGTTAAACAATATCCGTGATTGGAATATTTCACGTCAATTGTGGTGGGGACAACAAATTCCTGCCTATTATTATGGAGATGGGAAAGAAGATTTTGTTGTTGCTGAGACTATTGAAGACGCTTTGGTTTTAGCTAAAGAAAAAACCTCAAATATTAATTTAACAACTAATGATTTACGTCAAGATCCCGATGCGTTAGATACCTGGTTTTCATCTTGGTTGTGGCCAATTTCTGTTTTTAACGGAATGATGAATCCTGAGAATGAAGAATTCAAATATTACTATCCAACCAATGATTTAGTGACGGGTCCAGATATTTTATTTTTCTGGGTGGCTCGTATGATTATTGCTGGCTATGAATATACGGGAGAAAAACCATTTTCGAATGTGTATTTAACTGGATTAGTTCGTGATAAACAAGGACGAAAAATGTCAAAATCATTAGGAAATTCACCTGAACCATTAGGCTTAATTGAAAAATTTGGTGCTGATGGAGTTCGTGTTGGATTATTATTGAGTTCATCAGCTGGAAATGACATTTTATTCGATGAAGAATTGTGTAATCAAGGTAAAAGTTTTGCGAATAAAATTTGGAATGCTTTCCGTTTAATTAAAGGATGGGAAGTAGCAGAAATTGCACAACCTGAATCATCTAAAGTGGCTATTGAATGGTATGAAGCTAAATTACAAAAAGTCTTAGTTGAAATTGAAGACAACTTTGAAAAATACCGCATTTCAGATGCTTTGATGGCAATCTATAAATTGGTGTGGGATGATTTCTGTTCTTGGTTTTTAGAAATTATAAAACCAGGGTACCAGCAACCAATTGATAGAACTACGTTCAACAAAGCAATTGAAATGTTAGAGGCAAATTTGAAATTATTACATCCATTCATGCCGTTTTTAACAGAAGAAATTTGGCAATATATTGCTAAAAGAACACCTGAAGACGCTTTGATTATTGCATCTTGGCCAGAAATGAAGCCTTTTGATGAGAAAATAATTTCGGATTTTGAATTGGCTACTGAAGTAATTTCAGGAATTCGAAATATTAGAAAAGACAAAAACATTCCGTTTAAAGAAACTATTGAATTAAAAGTAGTTAATAATGAAAAAGCATCAACTCATTTTGATGCAGTAATTATGAAATTAGGAAATATTGTTGATTTAGAATATGTAGGTGAAAAAGTAAATGGTGCTTTATCGTATCGTGTAAAATCAAATGAATATTTTATTCCTGTTGGTGGAAACTTAGATTTAGAAGCTGAAATTGCTAAATTAAACGAAGAATTAAATTACATTAAAGGATTCTTGCGTTCTGTGCGAGGAAAATTAGCTAATGAAAAATTTGTCAATGGTGCTCCAGAACAAGTTATTGCTAATGAACGTAAAAAAGAAGCAGATGCTCTTGCTAAAATTGCAACGTTAGAACAAAGTTTAGCGAGTTTACAATAATTTAATTAATAAAAAACAAATTACAATTGGGTTTGACTTTTAAAGTTAAACCCAATTTTTATTTGCTATTG
>CAYNNB010000023.1:0-20186 GCA_964398425.1 uncultured Flavobacterium sp. | reverse complement strand
CAAATTACAATTGGGTTTGACTTTTAAAGTTAAACCCAATTTTTATTTGCTATTGCTTAATGATTGAAAAGATATCTTTTCAAACAATGTTTTTCTGTTTGAGCAATGAAAACCAAAAAATCTTCCTTGCTATTGTTAACTTGACAAGCTTCTAACACATTGTAATATTCCATTCTACTTTCTAAGAACCTTTAATATTCGCAATTACTTAACCTTGTTATAATAAAATTAAAATCATCAACAATCTTGAAGTTCGTCTATCACCATCAAAAAGGATGAATAGTAGGCTATCATTTCTTCTGTAACTTGATTGATTGCCTTAAAAACTAATTCGTCTGTTCCAATTTCTGTATAAATTTTCTCTTTAATCCAAGGAATGACAAGTTTAGTCATTTAAATATTAATTAAATTATTTTTACTTTTACAAAAAAAATCATGAAAAATTTAGCAGTTGCCTCATTATTTACTGTCCTTGGATGGGCACAAGAAAAACCCAAATTAGTTATAGGAATTGTAGTAGATCAAATGAAAATGGAATATTTATATCGGTTTTCAAATGACTTTTCAGATAATGGTTTTAAACGCTTAATGAATCAAGGTTACACTTACCATAATGCCCATTATAATTATATGCCAACTTACACTGCTCCTGGTCATGCCTCAGTTTTTACAGGAACAACTCCAGCAGTACATGGAATTGTTGGAAATGAATGGTTCAACAAAGAAATTGGTAAAGAATTATATTGTACAGAAGATGAAACTGCAAAATTACTAGGTAATGGCACAGAAAGTGAAGGCAGAATGTCACCAAAAAATTTGCAAGCTACTACTATAACAGACGAGTTAAAATTAGCCACTAACTTTAAAGGAAAAGTTATTGGAATGAGCATTAAAGACCGTGGAGCCATTTTACCTGCTGGACATTTTGCTAATTGGGCATTTTGGTATAGTAAAACAGGTGAATTTATTTCAAGTTCATTTTACGGAAAAGAATTACCTAACTGGGTGAATCAATTCAATGCTGAGAAAAATTATATGACCTACATTGAAAAAGGATGGGACCTATTTAAACCTAAAGAAACATACAATGAAAGTCTGAGCGATAATAATCCGTATGAGGGAAAATTATTCAAAAAAACACCTTTTTTCCCTTATAATATGAAAGAAATGTTTGAGGCTAATGATGCAGGTATATTACGAACAAGTCCATATGGTAATAATTTATTAGCGGATTTTGCAAAAAGAGCAATTCTTGATGAAGAACTAGGCAAAGATGATACTACTGATTTTTTAACTATTAGTTTTTCGTCAACAGATTATATTGGACACGTTTTAGGACCTCGATCTATTGAATTACAAGACACCTATCTAAGATTAGATGCAACGTTGGCAGATCTATTAAATTATTTAGATACAACTGTTGGAAGAGGAAAATATTTGGTTTTTCTAACTGCCGATCATGCTGGCGCTGAGAATGTAACTTATCTTAAAGACAATAAATACAATGTAAATAATCTTAACTCAAAAAATATTCAACAATCAATAAAAGAATACCTAGAAAAAGAGTTTGGTGACAATTATTTATTAGATTATTCTAATTACAATATTTTTCTGGATAAAGTCAAATTAAAAACAAAAGGTATAGATATTGAAAAAGTAAAAACATCTGTGAAAAACTTTTTGTTAGCTCAAGATTACGTAAAAAATGTTTACACTGAAGAACAAATTCAAATAGCATCTGTTTCTGATAATTATCTTCAAGCAATTCAACGTGGTTATGACCCAAAACAAAATGGAGAACTAATTATTTTACTTAAACCTGCATATGTAGAATATTCAACCACCGGTACCACACATGGATCACCTTATTCTTATGATACTCATGTACCTGTACTATTTTTTGGTTGGGGCATTTCGAAAGGAGAAAGCCATGCTAAAAAATATATAACTCAAATAGCACCAACATTAGCTCAAAAATTAAAAATAACAATGCCTAATGGAACGCAATCAGAAATTTTAGAAGAAATATTGAATTAAAATTAAAGCTCATCAAATGATGAGCTTTTTAGTTCAAAAATTATAATACGTTATACTTCAATTTCTACTTGATTGCGTAAAATATCTTCAAATGTTTCTCTTTCCCGAATTAAATGCCCTTTCCCATTGAGCCATAAAACTTCTGCAGGTTTTATTCTCGAATTGTAATTAGATGACATCGAAAAACAATAGGCACCCGCATTTCTAAAGCACAAAACATCGCCCTCATGAATTTCTTGAATTCTTCTATTATTAGCAAATGTATCCGTTTCACAAATATATCCTACAACAGAATAATAACGTTCTTTTCCTTTTGGATTAGAAATATTTTCAATGAAGTGCTCTGATCCATAAAGCATTGGTCTAATTAAATGATTAAATCCAGTGTCAATTCCTGCAAAAACAGTAGAAGTCGTTTGTTTGACAACGTTTACTTTGGCTAAGAAAAACCCAGCTTCACTCACTAAGAATTTTCCCGGCTCAAAAGCTAATGTTAACGTTCGGCCGTATTCTTTTTCGAAGGCTAAAAAACGCTTGGTTAATTTTCTTCCAAATTCTTCTACATTGGTTTCAATATCTCCTTTTTTATAAGGCACTTTAAAGCCACTTCCAAAATCGATAAAATCTAATGATTTAAAATGTTTTGCTGCTTCAAATAAAATTTCAGCAGCATATAAAAATACATCAATATCTAATATGTCGGAACCAGTATGCATATGAATACCGTTTATATGCATATTTGTGTTCTCAATAATTCTTAAAATATGAGGCAATTGATGAATAGAAATTCCGAATTTACTATCAATATGTCCAACAGAAATATTCGCATTTCCACCTGCCATAACATGTGGATTTATTCGAATACAAACTGGAACTTGTGAATGTTTCGCACCAAATTGTTCTAATATTGATAAATTATCAATATTAACTTGAACACCCATTGCTGCTACAGCTTCTAATTCTTGAATAGAAACTCCATTAGGAGTATAAATAATATCTTTTGGAGAAAATCCAGCATGCAGTCCCAATCGCACCTCTTCAATCGAAACTGTATCAAGTCCGACACCTTGATTTTTAATTAATTTCAATATCGAAATATTTGATAGAGCTTTTACCGCATAGTGAATTTTAAAGCGCTCTATTTTATAAAATGCTTTAGTTAAACGTTGGCATTGATTAATAATTTTCTCAGCATCATAAACATATAATGGAGTACCAAACTGACTGCCTAACTGAATTAAATCTTGATATTGCATGATTTATTTTTTTTTCAAAAATAGTCCTATTTTTTGCCTAATAAAACAATTTAACAAATTATAACAAAAAACAACAAAATGTTACAAAAAACAATATTTGATTTTTTCAACTATACCAATTTACCTAAATTTATCATTAAATATTAGTCCATTATAAATTAGTTTCCTATTTTTGTACCACTTTATAAACAAGATTAACTCATACATATTATGAACTTACACGAATATCAAGGTAAAAGTATATTAGCTAGCTACGGAGTGCGTGTGCAACGTGGTCATGTGGCAAACAATGCTGAAGAAGCAGTTGAAAAAGCTAAACAATTAACTGCAGAAACTGGTACAGGTTGGCATGTAATCAAAGCTCAAATTCACGCAGGTGGAAGAGGAAAAGGTGGTGGAGTGAAGTTAGCCAAAAACTTAGATCAAGTAAGAGAAATTGCTGGACAAATCATCGGAATGGATTTGATTACACCTCAAACACCTCCTACTGGTAAAAGAGTACACAAAGTGTTAGTTGCAGAAGACGTATACTATCCTGGAGAATCTGAAACAAAAGAGTTCTACATGTCTGTTTTATTAAACAGAGGTACAGGTCGTAATATGATTATGTATTCTACTGAAGGTGGAATGGATATTGAAGAAGTAGCAGAACATACTCCAGATAAAATTTTTACTGAAGAAATTGATCCAGCATACGGATTACAAGGTTTCCAAGCTAGAAGAATTGCTTTCAACTTAGGTTTGTCTGGTGAAGCTTTTAAAGAAATGACAAAATTTGTTGATGCATTATACAAAGCATATATTGGTTCTGATTCTTCTATGTTTGAAATTAATCCAGTATTAAAAACTTCAGATAATAAAATCATGGCTGTTGATGCTAAAGTTACTTTAGATGACAACGCATTATACCGTCATGCTGATTTAGCTGAAATGCGAGATATTACTGAAGAAAGACCAATTGAAGTAGAAGCTAAAGAAGCTGGATTAAACTATGTAGATTTAGATGGAACTGTAGGTTGTATGGTAAACGGTGCCGGTTTAGCAATGGCTACTATGGACTTAATTAAATATGCTGGTTTTGAACCAGCTAACTTCTTAGACGTAGGAGGAACTGCTGATGCAAAACGTGTTGAAACTGCATTCCGTATCATTTTAAAAGATCCAAATGTAAAAGCAATTTTAATTAATATCTTCGGAGGAATCGTTCGTTGTGACCGTGTTGCGCAAGGTGTTGTTGATGCTTATAAAAACATGGGTGATGCAATTAAAGTACCAATCATTGTTCGTTTACAAGGAACAAATGCTGAGGTTGCTAAAGAGTTAATTGATAATTCAGGTATGCCAATCTTATCTGCAGTTCAATTCCAAGAAGCAGCAGACCAAGTAAAAGCAGCTTTATCTTAATAAGACAAGTTATTTATAAATAGGAATCCCGACAAATGTCGGGATTTTTTATTTTTACTTTTAATTTAAAAAAAAATAATTATATTTGAACTGTTTTGGGGGATTAGCTCATTTGGCTAGAGCGCTACGCTGGCAGCGTAGAGGCGACCGGTTCGAATCCGGTATTCTCCACTATTTTTTCTTTAGGATTAAAACCCTTCGAAAACCCCTAATCCAAATAAGGCAAAATCGTATTTCACGGGATCGTCTTTATCTAATTTTCTCAGATTTTCATCCAATTCTTGTAGTGCTTTAGCATCGTTTTGTTTTCGATTTAACAATCCTAATTTACGAGCTACATTACCCGAATGAACGTCTAATGGACAAGATAAGGCCGACATAGGTATGCTTTTCCAAATTCCAAAATCAACACGAGCTGCATCTTTTCGAGCCATCCAACGTAAAAACATGTTGATGCGTTTTGCCGCAGAACCGTTTAAAGGATCGGAAACATGTTTTGTAGTTCTTGGTAAATGTTGCATTTCAAAAAAAACGTGTTTGAATTTTGAAATAGCTTCTTGTGTAGAAGTTTTTGTTGCGTTTTTTGCAAATACAGCTTCTAATCCGTTGTGATGAAGGTAAATATTTTTTAAACTTTTAATAAAATATTTGACATCTTCATGATTAAAGGTACGATGAACAAATGTATCTAAACGGTTCAAATCAGTATCTTGATGACTCATTACAAAATCATATGGACTATTGCCCATAACTTCCATTAATTTATTGGCACTATTAATAATCATTTTTCGATTTCCCCAAGCTATTGTAGCAGCCAAAAAACCTGCAATTTCTATATCTTCTTTTAGTGTATATCGATGCGGAATTTGAATTGGATCCGATTCAATAAACGTAGGATGGTTGTATAGGTTTACTTTTTCATCTAAAAAATCTTTTAATTCGGATGGCGTCATGGTATAAATATATGTCTTTTATAGCCCAGATGGAAGCAAACTACCTTGTAGTGCGAACAGCTGGAAGGAAATGTGTTATGAAAACTAAATAGTCTGCTCCTGATTTTGTAAAACACCATCAATCATAACCAATTTCCTATCAGCCATATTTGCTAATTCTTCATTGTGTGTAACTATAACAAAAGTTTGCCCAAATTCATTTCTCAATTGAAAAAACAATTGATGTAAATTTTCAGCTGAAGTATGGTCTAAATTACCTGATGGTTCATCGGCAAAAATCACAGCTGGATTATTAATAAGTGCCCTAGCTACAGCTACTCGTTGTTGTTGTCCACCAGATAACTCATTTGGTTTATGATGCATACGATCTTCAAGTCCGAGATAAGTCAATAATCGAATAGCCTCTTGCATTACTTCTGCCTTTGCCTTATTGGCAATAAAACCAGGAATACAAACATTTTCCAGAGCTGTAAATTCAGGTAATAATTGGTGAAACTGAAAAATGAACCCCAGATTTAAATTTCTAAATCTAGATAATTCTTTGTCTTTAAAACTAAAAATATTTTCGCCATGAATCTCTAAACTACTGTTGATTTTATCATTTTTACTTGGTAAATCAAGGGTACCTAAAATTTGCAGTAAAGTGGTTTTACCAGCTCCAGAAGGGCCTACTATGGCAACAATTTCCCCTTTGTTAATTTGAAGACTTACATTTTTAAGAACATGTAAATCCCCATAATGTTTATTAATAGATGTAGCACGAATCATAATTCCAATTTGCACAAAGTAACGAAGAAAAAATAGAATTAAAAACAATTCTAAAACATTAGTTAAATCGTAATTTTATTTCAAAAGAAATAGTAACTTTGAAAGAAAAGCAGTGAAAAAATTAATCGCATTAAGTGCTCTTACTTTCTTTTTCTCATGTGGAAATAAAGATATTAAAGCACAAAATAAAATTGTTAAAAGTAAAGAGAATAAAGTAATTATGAATGATTCGGTTCAATTGGCAACTTTTGCAGGAGGTTGTTTTTGGTGCACAGAAGCCTTATTTTTAGAAATAAAAGGTGTAGAAAAAGTAGTATCTGGTTACACAGGTGGATTCATCAAAAATCCAGCCTACAGAGAAGTATGCAATGGCAATACTGGTCATGCAGAAGCTATTCAAATTACTTTTAATCCGAAAGAAGTAGCTTATGAGGATTTACTAGAAATCTTTTTTGCAACTCACGATCCTACTACTTTGAATAGACAAGGGGCAGATGTTGGTTCTCAATACAGAAGTGCAATTTTTTATCATAGTGAAGCGCAAAAACAAGCAGCTCAGCGATACATTCAACTCATTGAAAAAGAAAAATTATATCCAAATCCTATTGTAACTCAAATCGAGCCAGAAGCTCCTTTTTATTTAGCGGAAGAATACCATCAAAATTATTACAACCAAAATAAGGAACAAGGCTATTGCCAAATGGTAATTGCACCTAAATTAGCTAAATTAAGAACGTATTACTCAAGTAAATTAAAATAAAAGACAAAATAAGACACTACTGCCCTATTCCTTTTTCAAAACATAAGTGTAAAACCATGTAATTGTAAACGTGGGAATTACATCTGTAAAAGGAGATAATTCCTCAATAGTACCAAATAAACCAGCAATTTTCCCAATGGTTCCTTTAAACATCAGAATCAAAAGAACCCCAGAGATTGGCGCCCAAATCAAGTCGGAAAATTCACCAAAAATAGGTGTGCTATAAGATATCATCCCAATAGCATCAAAAAACAGACTCAAAATTAGTTTTTGTTGCTTCTCTTTAGAATCTATTGTTGGTAGTGTTTGATTTTGATTCATGCTTTCTTTTTAGATTTGTTTGACTAATTTACTATATTCATAACAAAAACAGGAACTTTAATTCAGTTTTTTACTAACAGTACTTATCTATACACAATCAAATTACATTTTGTTAAACAAAATACATCACATAGCCATTATTTGTTCTGATTATGAAAAGTCGAAGTACTTTTATACTCAAATTTTAGGCTTGACCATTATACAAAGGTATAACGAAAGGAAAGATCATCTTTTAAATTAAATTTAGCTTTACATAGTGTCTGATTGTATAGAACTGTTTTCTTTTCCCGATTCTCCTAAAAGAGTTTCAAGACCTGAAGCTAGAGGTTTATGCCATTTAGCATTTGAAATTAGTAATATAGATAAAATAACAACCCTCTTAGCTTCATATAACATTGAATATGAACTCATAAGAACAGAGCATTCACATGTGAAAAATTCACCTTTCTAAATGACTCAGATGATTTACCTAATGAATAGGATGAAGAAAGATAAAATATTTTATTTTTATTTAATCTAATTAAATATTGTTGTTATTTTTGTACTCATGGAAAATATCAATAAACACATATTATTAAAAATATCTAAAATAAAAACAGATGAAGTAGGTCATTATTCATCTTTTTACAATGAAGAAGTAACTTATCTTGAATACATTATAATTTCTCAAGAATATTTCTTGAATTTAGATGAGAATCAATATCATGTAGAGATACAAATACAAAATAACTACTTCAAAAAATATGAAGAACCTTTTATACCTTTTATAGAAAAACAAACTATTTGTTGTTACACACAAGCCCGCTTATATGAATTAATTCACTGTCAATACAGAGGGATTAAAAGACAATTGTATATAGAGAGCCTGATTCTACAATTAATTCATCAAACTCAAGAAGATCTTCAAGAAGTAAATTGTAAAAATTGTTCATTAAGTACTTTACCCCTAAATAAAGAACAACTTGAAATAATAAAACAACATATCATTCAAAACTTAAATGAAAAACTATCAATATCAGCTCTAGCATCTCTAATTGGAACCAATCAATGCTACTTAAAAAAAAGCTTTAAGGCATATACTGGTGATACTTTATTTGAATACATTCAGATTAATCGCTTACAAAGAGCTAAGTTCTTACTTGAAAACACTAATAAATCAATAAACACTATTGCTTTTGAAGTAGGCTATTCGTCTTCTAGTAGTTTTAGCCAAGCCTATAAAAACTATTTTGGTGTAAATCCCAAAAAGCATTCAAAAAAATTACCATAAACTAAACTTTAATTTCTAATAACTAAAATTTACTCACTTACTTTATTTCTATCTTTGTCATTATTTTTAATTAATCTAAATAAACAATAAGAGATGAAACATTATTTTAGTTTACTTACATTAAGCTTAACAAGTTTAATATTGGGACAAAATTCAGAAGACAAAAAATCAATCAAAAACTTATGTGGATGCTATGAAGTTACGTTCAATTTTAGTGAAACATTTAGTTATCCTAAAGACACCGCTAATTACATTCCTTCTGAAAAAAAAAGGGAGCATGCTTTAGAATGGATTCAAATTGTTGAAGAGTCTGACTATAAATTAGTTCTGCAACATTTGCTAATTGTGGGTAAAAATTCAATTGTAAAACACTGGAGAGAAGATTGGATTTACGAAAACACTGATTTTTTTGAATACAATGGTAATGAGGATTGGAAATATAAACAACTTCCAAAAAATAAAGTAAAAAATCAATGGACTCAAAAAGTATATGAAGTAGATGATAAACCAAGATATGAAGGTTCGGCTTCATGGATTCATGTAGACGGTAGACATTTTTGGGAGAATACTACAAATGCCCCACTTCCTAGAAGAGAATATACTAAAAGAGATGATTACAATATTACTGAAAGAACGAACAGACATGAACTTTCAAAAGATGGCTGGATTCATGATCAGGATAATAAAAAAATTATTCGTAACTCTGAAGGAAAAGATTATCTTTTAGCTGAAGAGAAAGGCTTTAATACTTATAAAAAAGTTGAAGATTTGAAATGTGAAGCAGCTCAAAAATGGTGGACCGATAATAAAGATTTTTGGAAAAAAGTTCGTATAAAATGGGAAATGGAATTTAAAAAAAATAAAGACATTAAATTAGAAAAGTATGTAGACAACAAACCTTTATTTATGCATTTACAAGCGTTGAAAACAACAGCTTCTCAAGACGAAATTAATAAAACTATTGACTTATTTATAATCAAATAATTTCAATTTATACAGAGAAAACATATTATACTTTCTTCGTAACAATGAAAAAAATCATTTTTATCTATTTTACAACATTAACTTTTTCTAAAGTTTTTTCACAAAATCAAACTAAAGATACTCTGAAAACTAAGGAAATATCTGAAATAGTTGTAACGGCACAATTTGAACCACAATCTATTAAAAAATCGGTTTACAATGTTCGTGTCATCACTCAAGCAGATATTCAAAACTTGGCTGCAAATAACTTAGCTGATGTTTTAAACCAATATCTAAACATTATGGCCACACCTAACAGTAAAACTGGTCGTTCAACAGTTTCAATGTTTGGATTAGATGCTCAATATTTCAAAATTTTAGTAGATAATGTGCCTTTGGCTAATGAAGGTGGTTTAGGTAATAATACTGATTTATCACAAATTAATCTAAATGATATTGAAAAAATAGAAATTGTAGAAGGCTCAATGGGTGTTACACACGGTGCCAATGCCGTGAGTGGTATATTAAATATTATTACAAAAAAATCATCTTCAAAAAAATGGAATATTCATGCTGTTACACAACAAGAAAGTATTGGTTCTGAGTTTTCTTTGCTTAAAGAAGGAAGATACATACAGTCTTTAAAAATTGATCATAATTTTAATTCCAATTGGTTTATTAGTACGGGAATAAATCATAATAATTTTCAAGGCTTTTTAAGTGATAAAAAAGGGCAAAATTATATTGAAAATGATCAAACTAGAGGCTATCGTTGGTTACCAAAAGAACAATGGAATGGTTCTGGTCTACTAGCGTATAAAAAAAATGATTTTAGAGCATTCTATAAATTTGAAATTTTGGATGAAATAGTAAATTATTACAACGCAACGGTTCAATCAGGATATAACGACGAGCTAGGTTCGTATAGATATGCAAATGATAAAAACTATTTAACCCAACGTTTTTTCCATCATGCTAATGCCACTGGAAAATTATTTCAAAGGTTGAATTTCAATGTTTCTGTATCACAACAAGAACAAAAAAGAATTGTTGAAGATTATAGATACATATTATCAACAAGAAAAGAATCAAATAATTCTGAGACAAAAGACCAAGGTATGAAAGTATTGTACTCCACGGGTACTTTGAGTAATTTCTTTAAAAGCTCTATTTTTTCTGTACAACTTGGCTATGAAGCTGTTCACAATACTGGATTTGCTTTAGTTCAAGAAGCAAATTCTACTTTTAAACCTATTGAAAAAGTTCTCGAAAACTATGATGCTTTTGCTTCAACTGAAATTAAATTTAACCCATCATTATCAATTAGATCAGGTTATCGCTATTCTTTCCAATCTAATTTTGAAAACCAACAAGCTTCATCACTTGGCATTAAATATGTAATAGAAAATAAAGGTATAGAATGGAGAGCTTCTTTAGGAAAATCATTTAGAACACCAACTTTTGAAGAATTATATTCAAAAATGATTTTTGACGGACATTTTTTCACAGGAAATGAAAATTTGATACCTGAAAAAAGTACATCCTATGAAGTTAATTTTAAAAAAAGTACTCTAATAATACCAAAAATAAATTTATCTAACTCGTTTTCAGCAAGTTTTTTACAAGTTAAAGACAGAATTGACATGGTTTTGATTCAATTTAATAATGACACTGGAAATCCTGAATACCAGTATATAAACATTAATAAATACAGAATGTGGAATTTATCTACAATTCATCAATTGAAAAATGAAAACTGGTCATTTAGTGTTGGAGCAGCATTAATTGGTATATCACAAAGCATCAAAACTAAAATTGCACAACCTAGTGATAAATTTTTATACTCTTTAAACCTAAATAGTAGCATTTCATATACTTTACAACCTTGGAAAACCACTTTTACTGCTTACTATAAGTTTAATGGAAGAACTCAGCAATTTGTAGCTGGTAGTTCTGAATATGAATTATCTACAATTGATGAAAGTAATTGGATAGATGCCTCTTTAAGAAAAACCTTCTTAAAAAAGAAAATTGAAGCAACAATTGGTGTAAGAAATATTGCTAACCTAACTAATGTAAATCAAACAAAAAGTAATACAAGTAGTGCACACACATCGGCATCTGAAATTATGCTTGCTTATGGACGCTCTTATTTTTTTAAACTCGCCTATAATTTAAACTTTTAATAACTTTTATCATGAAAAAAAAATTAATACTATTATCAACACTTTTTATTCTTACCACATCGTGCTCTAACGAAGATGAAATACCCGCAGCTGCCCCTTCAAGCCCATCAACAGGTGCAATTCTAAAACCTACAGTCGGAGGACCTAACCAACCAAATCAAGTTTATTTAGATTTAAGTACTGAGCAATTTACAGCTAAACGAAGAGATACTTGGGATTTTGGTTTTTACTCTGGTTCAGAATTTAGAGTTGTCATTAATGGTTCTGTGAAAATGGCAGTAAAAAAACTAGAAACTTCAGATATTACTTTAAACCAAACTGCTGATACAAATGTGGCTGTAGGCGCTGGAACAAATCCAGCCAGTAATGGTTATTGCGATAATCCAACAGGTGTTTTAACAGGAAGTGGAAATGGTGTTGGTACAGCTATTGCTGAAGTTTCAGCAACGGATACTGAAAATAAAGTGTATTTAGTTAATCTTGGTTTTGAAATATCTACAACTAACCCAAGCTTAGGGGCTGTTAGTATTGATGGAACATCAAGGGGTTGGAAAAAAGTACGTTTCTTAAGAAGTGGTACAAATTATAAAATCCAATATGCAGATTTAAGTGCATCAACTTATCAAGAAAAAATTATTTCTAAAGATAATAATTATAACTTTGTTTATTTCAGTATAAATTCAGGAACTACATTAACTATTGAACCCTACAAAACAAATTGGGATTTAAACTTTACAACCTTTACAAACTATGTAAATTTTGGTACCGAAGTTACTTATGGATATTCAGATTTTATTACATCAAACGTACATGGTGGTACAAAAGTATACCAAGTATTAACAAGTGATGGTATTACATATGAAGACTTTAAGAAAGTAAATGTTACCGAGAATAATTTTACTTCATCAGTAACAGATCAGAGAATTATTGGTTCTAACTGGCGAAATGGAGGTGGTCCATCAACACTTCCAAGCGTAAAAACTGATCGATTCTATATAGTAAAAGATATTACTGGAAATTATTATAAAATTCGTTTTCTTGCTATGACTAATGATGTAGGTGAAAGAGGAAATCCAATAATTGAATACTCAATTCTTTAATATAACAAGTACTGCTTTTAAATATTTTTACAGCTCTGTTTTGTTTTAACGCCCTCCATTGTTTAAACATGGAGGCGTTTTTTTGTGACTTTAATTTATATAATTTCTTTTTACATGCAAAAATATTTACACCAATTGAATATGTTTTTTATTTCTGTTGATAAACATCAATTAATCTTAATTTTATAGAACAACTTCCCAATCATTTTTTGTGAGTAGTTTTGTGAGTAGTAAATTGCATTTTTAGGTTGTAAAAGCATAATTATATGATTTTGTCGATTAACGTAAATAACTAAAGGCGAATAATTTACGTTTAACACGTAAAATATTCGCCTTTAATTTATTAATTTAGTGACCTCGACAGGGTCGTAACTTTAAGCCTTTACTCCACAAATTTACTACATTTTTCCAAATTGTAAATTTTTAAAGGGGAATAATTAGGGAAAAATCTATGTTGTGTAATCTCTTACAAATAAATCTCTCCCTTTTATTTCCATTTGATTTTTTATTTTATTACATACAAAAATATCAATCTTCCAATTTGGTTCATTAAGTAATAAATTTGCTGGGTCATTATCAAATTCAATTATAATATTATTAAATATTAATCTTCTTTCATGAATTATTCTATTTGGAGCTCGAAATACAAACATAGAACAATTATTAAAAAAACTTTTTAAAGTATGATATTGATTTTTTCTTTCCACAACATCAAAATTTCTATGTTTAAGAGTGTAATAATTTATTCTCAAACTTTTATTTTTTAAATCATTATAATATGGATGATTTAGGTTAATATTTTTATCAAAAATCAATAATTCATTAGTGGTTCTAAGTTTAAATATTGAATTTAAAAAAGATTTTATTTCATTTTCATCACTAAAATCATAATGTCTCTTAGTTAAACTAATGGGATTATATGCTGCTAAATAATAGAAAGTATAATCTTTAGTTTTTAAATTAGAATAATTGGTTAAAATAGCACTAAAATCATTATTTAATGAGTTTTCAGCACATTCGGATAAATTAATATATACTTCATGACAAGATTTTTCTTTTAGATATTTTTTTTCAGTTTCTCCTAATAGATTAATTAAATCTTCTTCATTAGCACCTTTATTTATTCCCCTAGTGTAAAGTAAATTAACCATTTCATCTTGAAACTTAATAAATTCATAATTATCAGGAATAAATTCAGATTCATAAAATTCTAAAAGCTTTTTATTTAATAAAAATTTATTATTACTATTTTCAAAAATTAAATTAATAATTTTTTCTTCTTCAGTTTTATTAATCTTATTCAAGTTTAGAATATAATTACAAACTATTTTAGGCGTTACTAATAAATCCATAATTAATCCAACAATGCCTTAGACAAAATATAAGAATTATCAAAAAAACCACTAGCAAAAATTGGATTTAATCTACCACTTTTTTCGATAGAATGAACTGTTACATTAGTATCTTCTTCATTTCTAATCATATAATGTATAGTGACATCCTCTGGGCTGAATTTATTACTCTTTTCTTTAACCAATACTTGCATCTTTCTTATTATATGCTCGCTATGAGTTTCAATAAAATAAGAAGTATGCTTGGATAGACTAAATAAAGTTTCAATTAATTTAGCATGGAGTTTAGGATGTAAATGAACTTCGGGTTGTTCAATAAATATTATAGAGCCTCTTCTTTCAGGTAATACTTCCGCTAAATAACATTTAAGAATTATAGGTAGCTGTAAAGAAACTCCATAGCCGACATCACTTATATTGCTCAATAAGTTTTTTATCTTCACTCTTAATTCTCTAACAGGTAATCTATCATCTTTTAGGATTTCCAAATCATTCAATATTCCAAATTGATTTAGAACTTTAATAAAATCAGGAAGAATTTTGTCATTATTATTATTTTTTCTACTAAAGAAATTTACAAAATCTTCAATATCATTAATATGTTGTGCCTGTTTATCATCTTTAGACAAGTAAATTCTATTTGGTGATGTTTTAATTGGATTTACATAATCAATTTTATCAATATAAAATTTTAAATAATTTTGACTTACAAGCATATAAGCAATAGTGTAATAAACCCTGTCAACATCATTTTTGAATTCTTTATCTTCTTCATAATCTTCCATTTTTTTATTATGATACTTTACAATTGAACTTAGTAAACTATTAGATGTAATTAAACTTAAAAACCCATCTTTTTCATAAGTCAAATCCTCTAAAACAAAAGTTTCTCCTGTTATGTTATATAAAAATTCAATTGCACAATATTGCCCGAAAAGAGTATTAATTTTATTATTTTTAGAATTAGGCTTATGAATAATTTTTAAATTTCCGTAATGTGAATTTGTAATTAATGTAGAAATTCTATTATGTTTATCTAACTCTTTAGTAAGTGAAAATTCAATTTTATTAATAGATTGTGGATTAGGATTTATTAATGATAGTATTTTTTTTGTGTACTCTAATTTTTCTTTATTATTTCTATCATTTTGAATTAAAAATAAAAAATTTCTAAAAAAACTATCATAATCTTTAAAAGTAAAACCAAATTCTAAAGGTAAATCCTCATTGTGATAATAAATTGTTTCTTTATAATTACCTAAATCGGCATATTCACCAGTTAAAGTAAAATTACTTTCTTTATTATTAGGTACTTCAAAAGTTTGTTTTAAAGCTAAAAAGAATTTTATTAAACTACTTTTTCCTGAACTATTTTCTCCAATTAAAATATTCATTTTGGAAAAATCAAAGGTTTGGTCTTTAAAACTTCTATAATTTTTAATATTTAAAGTAAACATATTGAAATTTATTTCGTATTTCGGCTAAAGATAGTTTTTTAATTAATTACAATCAATAATTAATTAAAATAAATAAAAGTCTAAAACAAACAAAGCAGAGAAAGTAATTGACCTTGTTTACTTAACTCCGCTTTGGCTTATTTATCAATTTAATTTGGCTCTAAAAAGATTTTTTATTTATTATCGTGTTTATTAAGTTTGGCTTATTCTTATATTAAGGTTTTATTACTATTAGAATAACTATTAATCTTATTATAGAGTAAACTATTTATTTTGCTCTCAAATTCATATAAAAGTTCTTCTCTTAAAGCAATATTATCAGAAACAAAACTTCTTAAAAGACTAAAAACTTCATTACGATACTTTGTTTTATTTGTTCCAGTATCAATTTTATTAAACAATTCAAATACTTTTTGAAAACCTAACGATTTAATAGCTACAACCATTAAAAACTTCTTCAAATCTGAATAGGTCATATTTTCAAATTCATGTTTGGCATCTTCAAAATTTATGAATTCTATACTTTCAAAAAAGGATTGGATTTGTAATATAATTTCGTTCCAATTTTCAATTATTTTTTCAACGGTATTTGCCTTTTCTTTATAAAAAGAAACACCACAAACAGAATTTACTTTTACTTCAAATCTTAAATATGTTTTTGTAAATTCAAGGGGTTTATCAGCTTTTATATATCGACCTTTTCTATAATGGCTCTTGGATTTAATTTCGATAGCCTTTTCATATAGAATAAAGCTGTAGAATTTACCTCTAAAGTACAATGTTGTATCGCTTTTTTCTTCTCTTTCAAAATCTTTATACCAAACAAAACATTTTAATAAATCTTTAAATTTAGCTTTCAAACAAATCGTTACTCCTGATTCAATTTTAGTATTTCTACCCTCAAGCATATCATCGTATGTGATACCTGTTTCCAAAGCGATTCTTTTCATACAAATTTGGTATTGAGGTAGAGTTAAATTATCAAGGGTATTACCATTGAAATACCATTTTTTTAAACTTCCGTTTATTCTTAATCTGAATATGTCTTCTTCGTCATCGTAGCGTAAAGACAATAATAAAAAGCTATTTCCTCTTTCACTATACAATCTTCTTCTGAAATAATTATACTTTTTAGGCAAAGGTTTTTTGCCTTCTTTCGGTTTAGGAAAATATTCAGTCCATTCTTTTACTCGATTTCTTGTTGAAATAAAATTATCTATGTATGTTGTATTATTATCCATGATTTTTTCAATTTATTTGTCATATTTATCTTTTAATAAAAAATCCTCCAAGTCTTTTCTAACAATATAAAATGGGCATCTGCCTAATCCAGCTTTTGAAGATTTTAGTCCTTTCTCAACTCGCATTCGATAGATTTTTTTTTCATGTAAATTATATTCTTCCATAATCATTTTTTTTGTTAGAATATCAGTCGGTAATTTTGGCTTCATCACTTTAATAATTTCAGCCATATTTTTACCTTTTTCAATATTCAGTTCTTTCTTTGTTTTAGCCAATTCAAGAATCTTTCTTTTTATCAATTTTTGATTTATTAGTATTTTAGTTTCCATAGATTAAAATTTTACATTTTTCATTAATTTGCTCAAAGTATCTTTATCAGTATTCATATAAATTTGAGTTGTTTTTATACTTCGATGCCCCATAGCGTCAGATATATAATTAATCGGAAATCCTCTCAGAGCTAGTATAGAACCAAATGTATGTCGTCCGTCATGGAAATTAATTTTATTCTTAATTTTAGCAATTTTTCCAATGATTTTTAAATGTCTATTTAATACCGCATTACTCTTTAATTCAAATACTAAATCATCGTCTTTCTTTTTATCAAAACCATATTTTTTCAAGATTTTTAGCCAGTAATTATTGAAAGGAATAGTAACTTCTGTCTTAGTTTTAATTTGCCTCTTTATTATTTCCTTATTATCAACAATGTCTTTTTTCTTCAAAACTTTTATATCGCAATCTCTCAATCCTGTATAGCAACTAAACAAAAACAAATCTCTTGTATATTCCAATCCTTTAGTTAAATTCCCTAATTTTAAGTCGGCATTTCTTAATCGTTCTAAATCATCAGGATTTAAAAAATTCTTTCGTGGTTCTTCGTGTAATTTTTTAATTTTTTTAGTAGGACATTCAGTGATTTTTTTAGCATCAACTAATAAATTTAATACAGCTTTAAAATTTTTTATATGATTATTAATTCCAGAATTACCAATCTCTAAATCTACTTTTAAGAAGTACATAAAATCTTCAATGAAAATTTTATCTATTTCATCAAGTGTTAGTTTTGGTCTAAACATTTTCAATTTATTTCTCAAATTTTTATAATGATTTTGTGTACCAATAGCTATATTTTCAATAGCAAACTTTTTATTAAGAACTTCATCAAAATGGAAATAAAAGTCGTTATTGATTATAATTTTATCTTCTCCTTTAATTTTCTTCAAGATAGTTTCCTTTGTAAATACTTCATCATTATTTTCCATCTCTAAAAGAATCTTGTAAATTCTACTTTCTTCTTTCATTAGAACATTTTTTAATAATGAATCTTTTGGGCATTTTTTCTTTTCGTCCCATTGACTAGGGTGAATTAATTTTCCAGATGGTGTTTTAGTTTTTCCACCACGATAAATAATCTGAAAGTAAATAGGACATCTTCCAGTTCCATCTTTTCTTGGTTGCTCTTTTCTTAAAATAGCTTTAACCGAAAACGAATTTTTCATTGGTATTTAAAATTTAAAAAATTAATAATTCAAACTTGTTTTCTTTACATAATACTCGGAAACCAATTTTTTTTTTTGGCGATTTTCCAATTTTAACATTTTGATTTTGGGTAATAAAAAAGCGACCTAGTCAAAGTCGCTTATTTTACAGGGGTTAAGAGAGTTTTACTCTTTCAAAGAAAAATTATAAGTTAAGTAGCCAATTTGTTTTTCAGGGGCATTTAAATCGGATTCCCATTTTGTATTTTTAGCATTAATTTTAGCAATATTAATTAAACAAGAACTGGCTTTAGTTCCATTACTATTAATAACATTTAATACATTACCATTTCTATCTACTATAACTTCAATGATAACTTTACCGAATTCATTGCAAGTATTTTCTACAACTGGCTTATATCTAATTTTTCGCCCAACTAAAGGACTTTCTTCTAATCCTTTATTAGTTTCATTATCAGAGTTAGTTTTATCGTTATCAGATTTTAAGTTTTTTAAAGTATCGTTGTTTTTTTTATTCGATTTTAAAGTTTCTTTTTCGGTTTGTATTATTTTTAAATCAAAAGCCTTGCTTTTTTTACCAAATATTTTTTTTCCGCTATAATTAACTACATAATTATCATTTGTCACATATTCATAGTAATATACTGCATTACTTGTTTTTTCTACTAAATCTTCTGGATTAATACTTATTTCATTATCGCAAGTACCTCTATAAAAAGAAAATGGTTCAATTAAATAATAAGTTTCTTCCTTTTTTATAGTAAAAGTTTTTACAAGCCCCAAACAACCATTCATTGGGTCTTCACGAACACTTAATTCGTCTGAACCATCATTATCTAAATCTCCTTCATTTATAAGTATAAACCAATAAAAATCATCTTTTATAGGTTTAATATTAGCATCAGAAAAGCAAACTTCATATACATCAGGAGAACCATCTTCTAAAGGATTTCCAACTCCTTTTTTTATTAGTTTTCTATAAGCATATTCAATTTTTTTATCTCCATTAAAATCACCATAAATTGAATCACCAACTTTATTATTAACCTTTTGTCCAATTGTATTATTTACAAATAATATTACAAATAATGCTGAAAAAAATATTCTATCCATACTAAAAATTTCAGCTAATATAGTAATTTGTATAATATATGCGGTAAATTTTAAGCGACATTATTTCCAATTTTCCGCTCTATGGAAAATTTAGATAGAAATATAGATTTAAAAATCAAGGAAATATCTCAAAAGCTTAAAGAACTCAGATTATCAAGAGGTTATACAAGTTATGAAACATTTGCCTTCGAAAACGAACTAAATAGAGTTCAATATTGGAGAATAGAATCAGGTCAGAATATTACATTAAAGACTTTAATTAAGGTATTAGAAATACACCAAATTTCTTTGGGTGAATTCTTCAAAGATTTATGAAAATTTACAAAGGGGAATAATTAGGGGAATAAAGTTGTCCAATATTGTCCTTTAAAGTCCATTAATGTCCAACAAAAAACCCGCAAATAGCGGGTTTTAATGTGGGTTAAGAGATTTTTACTCTTAAAAGTCGTGACCTCGACAGGATTCAAACCTGTAACCTTCTGAGCCGTAATCAGATGCGCTA
>CAYNNB010000022.1:13309-32870 GCA_964398425.1 uncultured Flavobacterium sp. | reverse complement strand
CCTTTCAAAATATCTTTAACTGATACTTGTAAGATTACGTTAATACCACCTTCAAGGTCTAGACCTTTGTTAATTTGTTTTTCTCTTACTTCATTGTAGGTAAAATTAGTGAATCCTAAACTCATCACTTCTTTTTTACCAATTGAATCCAAATACGCTAATTCTTTTTTAGTATCACCTTTCGCAAAAGCTTTTGCATCTTCAGCCACTCCATTTGCTACAAATGTGAATGATAACTGATAAACACTTACTAGAGTGAAAATGATAGCAAAGAATTTAATTAGTCCTTTGTTCTGCATTATAGTTAATATTTAGTTATTTTTTTTAAAACGGACAAATATATAATTTCAAATAGGATTAAACAATTTTATTTTAACTAAACCTTTATTTTTTTTAAACTTAATTGTTTTATCGCTACAAATAATAAAACAAAATATTGAAATTCAGTTAAATAAAAAATGCGCCTATATTTAATAAGTAGACGCATTATATGAGTGTTGTTATTCTATTATACTAGGAAACATTTTCAACATTAGCCTCAGCTAATGCCTTGTATGTACCATTTACTAACTTCTCCCTGATTGCTTCAAAAGCAGCTAATGTTTCGTCAATATCAGCAATAGTATGAGAAGCTGTAGGAATCATTCTTAATAAAATAATCCCTTTTGGAATTACAGGATATACTACTATAGACAAGAAAATATTATAGTTTTCTCTTAAGTCATTAACCATAACCATTGCCTCAGGAATTGAGCCTTCAAGATAAACTGGAGTTACGCAAGTATTTGTATCTCCAATATTAAATCCTTTTGATTTTAACCCATTTTGTAAATAATTTACATTCTCCCATAATTTATCTTTCAATTCTGGCATTGAACGCAACATTTCTAAACGTTTTAATGCTCCAACAGTATAAATCATAGGTAATGATTTAGCAAACATTTGGGAACGTAAATTATATTTCAAATAATCAATAATATCTTGGTCACCAGCCACAAAAGCACCTATTCCAGCCATTGATTTTGCAAAGGTAGAAAAATACACATCAATTCCATCTTGACAACCTTGCTCTTCACCTGCACCTGCTCCTGTTTTACCTAATGTTCCAAACCCATGAGCATCATCGACTAATAATCGGAAATTGTATTTTTCTTTTAGGGCTACAATTTCTTTTAATTTTCCTTGTTGCCCTCTCATTCCAAAAACACCTTCAGTGATAACTAAAATACCACCACCTAATTCTTCTGCCATTTTAGTTGCACGTTGCAAGTTCTTTTCTAGACTTTCAACATCATTGTGTTTGTAGGTAAAACGCTTACCCATGTGCAAACGAACACCATCAATGATACATCCATGACCATCAACATCATATACAATAACATCATTTTTTGTCACCAATGCATCAATAGTTGAAACCATTCCTTGGTAACCAAAATTCAACAAATAAGCCGCTTCTTTACCAACAAAGGCAGCTAATTCATTTTGCAATTGTTCATGTAAAGTAGTATGTCCACTCATCATTCGTGCTCCCATAGGATAAGCTGCACCATATTGAGTGGCAGCTTCAGCATCTACTTTTCTAACCTCAGGATGATTTGCTAATCCTAGATAATCATTAATACTCCAATTCAAAATTTCCTTCCCGTGAAATTTCATTCTTGGTCCTAATTCTCCTTCTAACTTTGGAAACACATAATATCCTTCTGCTTGTGAAGCCCATTTACCTAATGGACCTTTATTTTGTTGTATTCTTTCAAATAAATCTTTAACCATGATTCTATTCTTAATTTGTCGGACAAAAGTATAAATAAAAATATGTTTTTTATAATTTTTTTTCCCGATTATCCTAACAGTCATTGAATTAGCTTTTAAGACTATTCTAATCCATAAATTATTAATAAAAGAATACGTTTTCTTGCTAAACATTGTTGCAAAAAATAAACTTTTCGTTATCTTTGACCTCAATGAAACCAATAAAAATTATAGAATGTCCTAGAGATGCCATGCAAGGTATCAAAACTTTTATTCCTACTGAAAAAAAAGTACAATACATCCAAGCCTTATTACGTGTAGGATTTGACACTATTGATTTTGGAAGTTTTGTTTCAGCAAAAGCGATACCGCAAATGCAAGATACCGCCGAGGTGTTGGCAAAACTTGATTTATCACAAACAAAAAGCAAATTATTGGCTATTATTGCTAATACGCAAGGCGCCATTAATGCATCAATACATAAAGAAATTCAATATCTAGGATTTCCCTTTTCGATTTCTGAAAATTTTCAAATGAGAAATACGCACAAAACCATTTCAGAATCTTTAGTTACTCTCCAAGAAATTTTAGAAATTGCTGATCAAACAAACAAAGAGGTGGTTACTTATATTTCCATGGGATTTGGCAATCCTTACGGTGATCCTTATAACGTTGAAATTGTAGGTGAATGGACAGAAAAACTAGCTTCCATGGGAGTTAAAATTTTATCCTTATCTGACACCATTGGTTCTTCCACGCCAGAAATTATAGATTATTTATTTTCTAATCTAATACCGAAATATCCAAACATTGAATTTGGTGCACATCTTCACACCACACCAGACACTTGGTTTGAAAAAGTAGATGCCGCTTATAAAGCGGGATGCACAAGATTTGACGGTGCAATTAAGGGTTATGGAGGATGTCCCATGGCAAAAGACGACTTAACTGGCAATATGCCTACAGAAAAGTTACTTTCTTATTTTACTTCCCAGAAAACTGAAACAAATTGTCATGCCATTAGTTTTGAAAGTGCTTATAACGAGGCATTAAAGATTTTTAATTTTTACCATTAATAAATAAACATTGTTACTAAAATTTTAGTAAATTTGCTCGCAATTTAATTACAAATTGCACCATGAAAGCACACACAACAAAAATTATTGGTGAAGGTCTAACTTACGACGACGTTTTATTAGTTCCCAATTATTCTGAAGTACTTCCAAGAGAAGTTTCTATTCAATCTAAATTTAGTAAAAATATTACTTTAAATGTACCAGTAGTTTCCGCTGCAATGGATACTGTTACTGAAAGCGCAATGGCTATAGCTATGGCACAAGAAGGAGGTATTGGCGTATTGCACAAAAACATGACCATTGAGCAACAAGCAGCTGAAGTTCGTAAAGTAAAACGGGCAGAAAGCGGCATGATTATAGACCCTGTTACTTTACCATTAACTGCTAATGTGGGTGATGCAAAAGCCGCAATGAAAGAATACAGCATAGGAGGAATTCCAGTTGTTGACAATAATGGGACTTTAAAAGGAATTGTTACCAACCGTGATTTACGTTTTGAAAAAAACAATACAAGAATAATTACTAAAGTAATGACTTCGGAACATTTAGTAACAGCACCAGAAGGAACCACACTAAGTCAAGCTGAAGAAATTCTTCAAGAAAATAAAATTGAAAAACTGCCCGTCGTAGATACTAATTTTAAGTTAATTGGTCTAATAACGTTTAGAGATATTACAAAACTGACTCAAAAACCTAATGCTAACAAAGATAAATTTGGCCGTTTACGAGTTGCAGCAGCTATTGGTGTTACAGGAGATGCTGTTCAACGTGCCGAAGCCCTGGTGAATGCTGGGGTTGACGCAGTTATTATTGATACTGCTCATGGACATACAAAAGGAGTGGTAGAAGTATTAAAAAAAGTAAAATCAAACTTCCCTCAAATAGATGTTGTGGTTGGAAATATTGCTACACCAGAAGCAGCCTTGTATTTAGTTGAAAATGGTGCGGATGCAGTAAAAGTAGGTATAGGCCCTGGATCTATTTGCACAACTCGTGTAGTGGCAGGAGTTGGCTTCCCCCAATTTTCGGCTGTATTAGAAGTTGCTGCTGCCTTACAAGGAACCGAAATTCCAGTTATTGCTGATGGCGGAATAAGATATACGGGTGACATCCCAAAAGCTTTAGCAGCCGGTGCCTATTGTGTTATGTTAGGCTCTATGTTAGCTGGAACAAAAGAATCACCAGGAGAAACCATCATCTTTGAAGGAAGAAAATTTAAATCTTACAGAGGAATGGGGTCGGTTGAAGCAATGAAGGAAGGCTCTAAAGATCGTTATTTCCAAGATGTAGAAGATGATGTAAAAAAATTAGTACCCGAAGGAATTGTAGGCAGAGTACCTTACAAAGGAGAATTAAACGAGAGTATGCAACAATTCATAGGAGGCTTGAGAGCTGGAATGGGATATTGTGGAGCTAAAGACATCCCTACTTTACAAAGTACAGGAAGATTTGTTAGAATTACTTCAAGCGGTATCAGTGAAAGTCATCCCCACAATGTTACCATCACAAAAGAGGCTCCAAATTATTCTAGATAAACAACAAACAAAAGCCTCCCACAATTACATATGGGAGGCTTATATTTTTAAAATTACTAGTTTTCAATAAAGACAATACATTGTCTTAATTCTGGTTTTTCTTGTGTAAAACTAAGCAGCCATTCCCTTAGTTGATCCAATTCATAGGGTAACAACATTCGTGTTGCTTTTTCTAACTCTTTACAAAATAACTTTGCGTCAAAGCTTACTCTTTCTAAAATAGACTTGGTATACAAATAAATTTGTCTTGGCATAGTTTTTCATTTTAAAATTAAACAATTATGAAGAACTGATTGCTAATTTACTTAAAAATTTAATACAAAAATTAATTTTTATAAAATTTTATAGTTAAAAATTTCTAAATTTTTAATCCCACTAACATTTCTCTCTTACCTGGTGCACCTGGTAACTTTTGAGTAGTAAAACCAACTTCTTGCAAATTCTTCTTAATCACTGACCTACATGCATAAGTGGTTAACAATCCCCCATACTTTAAACTATCAAACATTTTTTTAAAAATAGAAACGCTCCACAATTCCGGTTGTACATCAAAACCAAAAGCATCAAAATAAACAATATCAAATTGATTTACGAAATCTATATCTTCAAAAAACTGATTGACTTTTAATAGCTCAAAGCTTGAGTCTAATCGATGTTTTTCATTCCAACTCATAGCATGTAGCTTTTCAAATTTAGCATTTTTATCCTCATGATTCAGAATTTTAGCATAATTTAACATTGCCACCTCTTGATTAGTTATAGGATATGCTTCTACACCAACATAAGAAATAAACAAATTCATTTTTTCAGCCTCTAACCATGTTAACCAAGCATTTAAACCAGTACCAAATCCAATTTCCAAAACACTTAATTGACTTTTTGGACTACGTGATAAATAATAATGTATTCCGTGTTTTAAAAATACGTGTTGAGCTTCTGTTATTGAACCATTAGAAGAATGATAATTTTCATTTAACTCCGGAACAAAAAAACTTGTAGAACCGTCTTTAGTAATAATTAGTTCTCGTTGCATGTTTAACTTTTATAAATTTATCAAATCTATTAAAATTATTTCTATTTCTACAACCTTCAGATGACCTTCATCTAACAACATCAATCTAATACACACAAAAACACTATCTTTGCCAAAAAATATATTTATGGTAACCTTTCAAGATTTAAACTTACCTGCATCCTTACAAAAAGCAATAGACGATTTAGGTTTTACAAACCCCACTCCCATACAAGCAAAAGCATTTCCTTATGTGATGTCGGGGCGAGACGTCATGGGAATTGCTCAAACGGGTACTGGTAAAACTTTTGCTTATTTGTTACCTATATTAAAACAATGGAAGTTTCAAAAAACAGACACTCCTCGTGTCCTTATTTTAGTTCCCACTCGCGAATTAGTGGTACAAGTCAAGGAAGAAATAGACAAATTAACTAAATACATGAGTGTACGCTCGTTAGCTGTATATGGCGGAGTAAATATCAATACCCAAAAAACTGCGGTATATGAAGGTTTAGACATCGTTGTTGGCACACCCGGACGTGTTATGGACTTAGCTTTAGATAATGTGTTGAGATTTGATACGATACAAAAATTAGTCATTGACGAATTTGATGAGATTTTGAATTTAGGATTTCGAGTTCAATTAACCTCTATTCTCTCTATGATGAAAGCAAAAAAACAAAATATTATGTTTTCTGCTACCATGACAGAGGAAGTAGATGATGTATTAGATGAATTTTTTGAATTCCCGGAAGAAGTTTCTCTTGCACCGAGTGGTACACCATTAGAAAAAATTGAACAACGTTTATATAAAACTCCTAATTTTTTAACAAAATTAAATCTAGTTAAGCATTTTTTAGCCGAAGAAACATATAGTCGAATTTTACTATTTGTAAACAGTAAACGGTTAGCTGACTTTGTTTTAGAACATTTAGAAGAAGATTTTCCTGACCAATTTGGTGCCATACACTCTAACAAAACACAAAATTACCGTTTAAATACTATGGAATTATTCCAAAATGGCGAATTACGTGGTTTAGTTACAACAGATATTATGGCACGTGGTTTAGACATTTCAGATATTACCCATGTAATCAATTTACAATTACCTGAAACTCCAGAACAATACATACATCGAATAGGAAGAACGGGCCGTGCTGATAAAGAAGGAATTGCTATAACAATAGTAAGTCCAAAAGAAGAAGAAGAATTTTTAGAAATTGAACTTCTAATGAATAAAGAAATAAAGGTTTTTAAAATTCCGGAAGAAGTAAAAATCGAAGAAAAACGTTTAGAATTTGAAAAAGAATTTAAAAAACCAAAAGTAACATCTAAAAAGAAGACCATTGAAAAAGGGGCTGCTTTTCATGACAAATCTGAAAAAAATAGTAAAATCAATCTAGGTGGACCTGGAAAAAGAAAACCTAGAAAAACAGCACCTAGAAATAGAGCTGTAGAACGCAAAAGAGCCGAAAAGAAAAAGAAAAAATAAATCCAAACCCGATAATTGAATCATTTATCGGGTTTATTTTTGAATAACATCGCCCATTATATTATCAATTTTTCTTATTTTTGAAAAATCTTTTTAAAAAATGCAATTTAAACATCCAGAAATCTTATACTTTTTATTGCTATTGATTGTACCTATTTTGGTACATTTATTCCAATTAAGACGCTTTAAGAAACAAGAATTTACTAACGTAAAATTGCTCAAAGAACTAGAAATTCAAACACGTAAAAGTTCAACAATCAAAAAATGGTTATTGTTAGCTACTAGATTACTTCTTTTAACAGCCTTAATCTTTGCTTTTGCTCAACCTTTTTTCAAATCAAAAGAGGCAAACAAACAAAACAATGAATTAATTATAGTTCTAGATAATTCTTTCTCAATGCAAGCTAAAGGTAACAAAGGAGAATTATTGAAACGTGCCATTCAAGATATTTTAGAAAATACCCCAGAAAATCAACAACTATCAGTAATAACCAATGATCAAAATTTTTACGATAGTGATATTAAAAGTATTCAAAAGGATTTACAGAATCTAAACTATTCATCTACCCCATTCTATCCACAGACTATTATGGCTAGAATTGAAGCTAAAAAACCTGGTGTCCCTAAAGATATTTTATTTATTACTGATGCTGTAGGATTAAAAGATCAATTAAAGGCTTCACTACATGAGGACTCTTCTATTTACATTCATAAATTAGAAGCAAATGAAACCGAGAATGCTACTATTGAGCATGTTCAAATTAGTCAAATTTTGGATCAATTTTACGAATTAAAAATCAAGTTTAAATTCTATGGTGATTTACAAGCCGACATTCCAGTTGCCATGTATAATGGTAAAAAACTGGTTGCAAAATCTTTAATTTCAAAAGAAAAACCTCAAAAAGAAATATTTTTCACCATTCCAAAAAATAATTTTCATGGTTATGTTCAAATCGAGGATAATGCTTTAAGTTATGACAACACTTTTTATTTTAGTATTTCAAAACCTGAAAAATCGAGTGTTTTAGCCATTGGGAAACCTAAAAAAAACAATTTCTTGTCACGAATTTATACTTCAGATGAATTCAATTTTTCCAATTCTGAACTAATTACTTTAAACTACAGTTCAATAGAAAATCAAGACGCCATCATACTTAATGAAATTCCTGAAATTCCAACAGCGCTAACTACCACCTTGAAAAATTATTATGAAAAAGGCGGAACAATTGTATTTATTCCCGCAGTAGAAGGTAATACCACATCATATAACTCATTCTTAAAAACATTTGGTTCAATAAGTTTCAATTCTAAAACCTCAGATAAACAGATTACAAAAATTAGTTTTAACCACCCAATTTATGTAAATGTTTTCGAGAAAAAAGTAAACAATTTCCAATATCCAAAAGTTTCCTCAAGTTGGTCAACAAATGGAAAAGCCCTACCTGTTTTACAATTTGAAGATCAAAATATTTTCCTTGGTAATCTTACAAATCGTTTAGGAAATCTATATTTTTTTAGTGCAGCAATTGACAAACAAAATTCTAATTTCCAAAATTCTCCATTAATTGTTCCTACCTTTTACAACATGGGACAAAACAACAATAAAACAGGATTAAACGGATTTATCATTCGTGAAAATAATTTCACAATTATCAATGAAACCATTGCTAAAGACAATGTATTAAGTGTTTCAAATGCTGAAAATAGTTTTATCCCTATGCAGCAAATTTTGAATAATAAAATTAAATTAACTTTTGGAAATTATCCTGAAAAAGCTGGGAATTATTCGGTTTTGAAAGACAAAGAAATATTAAAAAACATCAGTTTTAATTACCCTCGATCAGAAAGTAATTTAACCGAAATAAACAACGATTTTTTTGATAATTGTACAACTATAAACTCCATCAGTACATTTTATAACGATATACATTCCAATCGAACAAATAGTGAAGTTTGGAAGTCTTTTATACTAGCAACACTACTTTTATTACTAACAGAACTACTAATCCAAAAATTTGTCAAATGAGACTTTTAATTAAACACGCAACACTGATTGACAAAAATAACCCCTTTCACAACCAAAAAATTGATATCGAAATTACAAATGGAGTTATAACAGCTATAGAAAAAGATATAACTCCAAAAGAAAACGATCATGTCATTACAAAAGAAAATCTTTACGTTTCAAGGGGTTGGATAGACACCTCGGTTGTTTTTGGAGAACCAGGATATGAAACAACCGAAACCATTGAAAATGGATTAAAAGTTGCCGCAAAAAGTGGATTCACAGATGTTTTTGCACATTCAAACACCAACCCAGCCATTGATAATCAATCGGTGATTCATTTAATGCAAAATAAAGCTCAAGAAGAAATCACACAATTACATATTGTAGGATGTATGACTAAGAAAGCTGAAGGAGTAGATTTGGCTGATCTATTTGACATGAAAAACGCAGGAGCCATTGCTTTTGGTGACTATAAAAAACCAACTCCAAACGCGAATCTCTTAAAAATAGCATTGCAATATACCCAAGATTTTGATGCAACAATTTTTGCCTTTCCAATGAATAAAGACATCAAAGGCAAAGGTTTTGTAAATGAAGGAATCGTCAGCACAAAACTAGGAATGAAAGGAATACCTGCTTTAGCTGAAGAATTAGACTTGGAACGAAATTTATCTTTATTGGCCTACACTAATGGTAAAATGCATGTGCCTATGATTTCTACAAAAAAATCGGTAGAATTACTTAAAGAAGCAAAAGCAAAAGGATTACACGTTAGTTGTGGAGTATCGGTAAATAATTTAGTTTTAACCGATGAAGAACTGACCAACTTTAACTCAAATACACGTTTAATGCCTCCTTTAAGATCAGAAATAGATCGACAAGCGTTAATCGAAGGGGTTTTAGACGGAACTATAGACGTGATAACAAGCGACCATTGTCCTGTAAATGTAGAAAACAAACGATTAGAATATGATTTAGCTGATGACGGTTCTATAGGTCTGGAAAGTATTTTTGGTGCATTGCAAAAAGTATTACCCGTAGAGGTAGTTATTGAAAAACTCACACATCATTTAGGATTATTAAAAGAAAATCCAATTAGGACAGGAACAAAAGCAAAATTAACGTTGTTCAACCCCACAACTGATTGGACTTTTGAACCAAAAAATATTACATCTTTCTCTAAAAACGCTATAATGCTAGGTAAAAAAATGAAGGGTGAAGTTTATGGCATAATTAATGGAGAAAAATCAAACCTGTAAATATTGAAATCGTTATTATCAATAAATTTATTGACAATAACTGAATACCTATTATTAAAAGGTATCATAAAACATAAGAAGTAAAAATAAACATATGAAAGAAAACAATACACCTGCAATTATGGCTTATATTACCATCATTGGTTCTATTGTGGCTATTTTAATGAATACTGAAGAAAAGAAAACAGAATTTAATAGTTTTCATATTCGTCAAGGCTTGGGTATCAATTTAAGTTTTCATTTATTTAGTTATTTTATTGGTTACTTTGATAGTTGGATTGTCTCTGTTGCTTATTATGTATTAACATTGGGTTTACTTGTAATTGGATTTATTGGTGCAGCTAATCGTGAAAAAAAATTAGTCCCTATTGTTGGACTAACTTTTCAGAATCTTTTTAAAAATTTATAAAACATGAGTTTACACTATTTGGTAAGAGAACCAAAAATTAAGTTAGAAAAAAATCCTGCTTTGGTTTTATTACATGGATATGGAAGTAATGAAGAAGATTTATTTTCTTTTGCTAGTGAATTACCAGAAGACCATTATGTAATTTCTGTTCAGGCGCCTTATGCTTTACAAGGTGGATTTGGATTTGCTTGGTATGCCATTTATTTTGATGCAGATGAAAATAAATTCTCAGATGATCAGCAGGCGAAAGAATCTATTCATTTAATTGCACAGTTTTTAGATGAAATTAGTTCTAAACTACCTATAGATAAACAAAAAATTAGCTTAATTGGATTTAGTCAAGGTGCAATTCTTAGCTATGGTATGGCTTTTACCTACCCAGAAAAAATTTCTAAAATAGTAGCATTAAGTGGGTATTTCAATGAAAAGCTTTTACCCGAATCATTTGATATAAACAAGATGCAACACATTAAATTCTTTGCTTCACATGGGAGTGTAGATCAAGTAATACCAGTGGAATGGGCTAGAAAAACCCAACCTTACATAGAAAAATTAGGTTTATCTATCACCTACAAAGAATACCCGGTAGGTCATGGCGTAGCGCCACAAAATTTTTGGGATTTTAAAAATTGGCTGGAGCAGAATTAATTTAAAATTAAATATAAAATCACAGTACAAAAAGCTAAAAACAATAAAATCCAATCAATTGTATTTTTTATTTTAGAAGTTTCAGGAAAACTAGGAACCTTAGAAAAAGGAAAACACCTTTTCATTCTTAAATAATTAAGAATTACTAAAACAGTTAGCAAAAACAATACGAAAAATGCAAATGAGAATTGTTTAATTTCTGTTTTTAATTTAAAACTAGATTTAAATATTTCTGAAATAGTTATAAATAAATTAAACTTGCCAATTAAAGATTGAAAACTTGAGAAAAATAAAATAAAACCCAAAATATAACCTTTAAAATTTGTGCTAAATGAATCTGAAGGTTCTTTAAAAGTAAAGTAAACCATTCTAATTGAAAAAAGTAGTGTAAGAATAGATAAACTTAAATTTAAAATTTCATATTTCATTAGTATTTTATTTAGTAGTATCTTTTTTCATTCCTTCAGGGTTTCCTTTCATTTCTGGCTCATCACTTTCAATAATTTTCAAATCTTTCGCTAAAGCTGGTTTAAATAATACATTATCATTATAAATAAGTACATAACCTCCTTTTTGCTTTAATTCAAAATCCTTAAACTTAAAATTCTCCCCTTCGTCTTCTCTAGTTAACACGATAGATTCTTTAGAATCAGGCAGAAAAACTTCTGCACGTAAACTGTCATCTGCAATGAAAAAATAAGCATTTTTACTATTTCCTAAAGAGTCTTTTACAATTGAACTTAATCGATAACCTTCTTCAAAAACACGAATACATTTTTCATCCAAATTAGACCATTTGTAACCTGCTTTTAAATCGCATCCATGCTCATTTTTGTCATCAATAATTTGATTTTTTCTCAACGAATCAATCTCAACCATATTCTCTGATTTTCCTGATGATTTTAAAATATAATCACAAGATAAAAAACTTGCCATAATACACAGTAAAGGGAGTACTATTTTTTTCATTTTCTTAGTTTTGGGCTATTAAGATAATTGAAATCATTTATTGGTATAAATTACCGTTTCAATCGTTTCAAATTCGGAAGGTTTATCTTCATTGTAAAAATATTTTACCAAAATTTCACCCCAAACTTTTCCATCAGAATAATTAGCAATAATCCATCTATGATTCAGAAACTTCACCTGATCAATTATAAAATTAGTCCCATTTATTGGTTCATAGGGTACTAATTTATTGCCTCCTTTTGCGGAATTCAACTCCATAATATCTTCTTTCACTTTTGCTTGAACCTTTGTATAATCTGCGGGATAAAAATACTCTTGCGCATCCGAGTTTTGTTCTAAAGAAAAAGCATTGGCTTCTAGCAAGTGACTAATAGAATCACGAGCAATTTTAACTTCTTTTCTTGAATTTTGTACAACTTGTTCACTCTTATTCAATATTTTACTAGAATTGACATATTGAAAAATATTAATCAACAAAGAAAATAAAAAACCATAAAGTAAAAGGTGTTTTTTCATAACTATTTAATTTCAATTTCTAAATTATCATAGGCCAAATACACATTTTTTGGCAACATTTTTTGCACTTCATCATGAAACCCCATCAGATGACTAATATGAGTTAAATATGCTTTTTGGGGTTGCACCAAAGATATGAAATCTAATGCTTCTTCAATGTTAAAATGTGTATTATGTGGTTCAAATCGCAAAGCATTAATTACTAAAACTGCTATACCTTTTATTTTATTTACTTCGGAAATATCCATCGACTTCACATCGGTTAAATAAACAAAATTTCCTATTTTATATCCAAAAACTTGCAAATTACCATGACTAGCATTGATAGGTTCAATTTCAACTTGTTTAACTTTAAAAGAACCATTCACCTTCACTTCATTAGCTTTAACTGAAGGTGCTCCAGGATATTTATTTTCAGATTCAAAAATATAATCAAAGCGACGAGCTAGATTTTTTAATACACGTTTATGAGCATAAATGGAAATATCTCCTTGAGCAAAATAAAAAGGTCTAATATCATCTAATCCAGCAGTATGATCAGCATGTTCGTGTGTGAACAACAAAGCATCTAATCTAGGACATTTACTTACTAACATTTGCTGTCTAAAGTCTGGACCACAATCTATTACAACAGAAAAATCATCACTATACACCCATACTGAAACACGTAATCGTTTGTCTTTGGGATTGTCACTTAAACAAACCGAATGATGACTTCCGATGACTGGAATACCTTGCGAAGTACCCGTACCTAAAAAATAAACTTTCACCTCGTTAAATTTTAGCAAAAATACTAAAATTGACTTTTTAAAACCTTATAATTTATTAACTTTGCCTAATAAAATAAATTGCCCTACATACGTTTATTGTAAAAAAACAAAATGACAACCGAAATAAAACTTAGAGGAGACAAGGTAATTGAACAAATTCCTTCGATAAAAGATAAAGCTTTACGCATTAATCTTAATGAAAATATTTACGGTACGTTTGCTGAGATTGGCGCTGGTCAAGAAACAGTGAGACATTTTTTCAGAGCTGGTGCTTCATCTGGAACTATAGCTAAAGCTATGTCTGCTTATGACAAAGATTTTAGTGATGCTATTTATGGTGTGGAAAACGATGGACGATATGTAACTGAAAGTCGTCTTAGAAAAATGTTAACTCATGAAGTAAAACTTATTGAACAACGTTTAAAAAGAGATAAACACCCGAATAAAATATTCTTTAGTTATGCTAATACGGTTGCAACTATTGACTTTGCAAAACAGTTTAAAGGTCATGGTTGGGTAGGAATTAAATTCCAAGTTGAGCCTGACGAAGATTATAATGAAATTATTTTACATATTCGCTTTAGAGAAAACGATGCTCGTTTACAGCAAGAAACACTAGGTATATTAGGGGTAAATTTAATTTATGGGGCTTTCTACAAGCATAACGATCCTAAAAAACTATTACGCTATTTATATGACCATTTAGACAAAGATCAACTAGAAATTGACACTATTAATTTCTCTGGTCCTCGCTTTGCTAATGTTGACAATCGATTAATGTCTTTACAATTAGTTAAAAATGGTATGACGGATGCGGTTATGTTTAATCCAGAAGGTAAAAATGTTTTGCCTGCTGCTGTTTTATACAAGAAAAACATTTTAGCATTAAGGGGAAGTTTTAGGCCTGTTACCAAGGTAAATATAGATATGTATCGACAATCCTATGAAATGTTTATTGAAGAAAACAAAGTAGACACCAAAAACACATTTGTTGTTTTTGAAATTACTTTATCTAATTTAAAAGCGGAGGGTGAAATTGATGAAAGAGATTTCTTAGATAGAGCTGAATTATTATGTTCTTTAGGGCAAACCGTTATGATTTCTAATTTCCAAGAATATTTTAAAGTAGTTGAATACTTCTCTAGCTTCACCAAATCACGTATGGGATTAGCCATGGGAGTGAGTAATTTGATTGATATTTTTGACGAAAAATACTACCGCCATTTATCCGGAGGAATACTTGAAGCTTTTGGAAAACTATTCTATCGCGATTTAAAAGTCTATTTATATCCAATGAAAGACCCAGAAACTGGAGAAATCATTAATTCTGACAACCTAAAAGTACATCCAAGAATGAAAGAATTATACAAATTCTTTAAATTCAATGGTAAAGTTGTTGATATTAAATTATATGATGACAAAATCTTAGAAATTTTCTCTAGAAAAGTTTTAAAAATGATTAGCAAAGGTGAATCTGGTTGGGAAGAAATGCTACCAGAAGGAATTGCCGAAATCATCAAAAAAGACAAACTTTTTGGCTACGAAAAAACAAAAGAATTAGCAAAATAAAAAAATCCGACTAAAGTCGGATTTTTTTATTTTAAAATTTGAGCAGCATGTGCTTTCGTTTTTACTTCTTTAATAATATCTTCAATTATTCCTTCTTCATTTATTACAAATGTGGTTCTGTGTATACCATCGTATTCTTTACCCATAAATTTCTTTGGTCCCCAAACTCCAAAGGTATTAATTACATTCTTTTCTTCATCAGCTAATAACGCAAATGGAAAGTCATATTTTTCTTCAAACTTTTTTTGTGCTTTAGCACTATCTGCACTAACACCTAGTAATTCATAATTATTAGCTTTAAAACGTTCATAATTATCCCTTAAATCACAAGCCTCTGCTGTACATCCCGGAGTATTAGCTTTTGGGTAAAAGAAAACAACTAACTTTTTTCCTTTGTAATCAGCTAACGAATGAGTGGTTCCATTTTGATCAATTCCTGAGAAAGCAGGAGCTGCATCACCTATTTTTAAATGTGTCATTTATTTTAAATTTTAGTTTTAGATATTAAAGTTATCTGTTATTTTTGGACTATGCAATCAAAAATACAAAAATGACTAAGAAAGAGAAATCAACATTTGTTATAAATAAGTTAAATGAACTTTATCCAGAAATTCCAATTCCATTAGACCATAAAGATGCCTATACATTATTAATTGCTGTTTTACTTTCAGCGCAATGTACAGATGTAAGGGTAAATCAAATTACACCACTTCTTTTTGCAAAAGCTGATAATCCCTATGATATGATTAAAATGAGCGTGGAAGAAATCCAAGATATTATAAGACCTTGTGGATTATCGCCAATGAAATCAAAAGGAATCTATGGATTATCTAAAATATTAATAGAGAAACACAATGGCAATGTCCCTCAAAATTTCAAAGATTTAGAAGAATTACCCGCTGTTGGACATAAAACGGCAAGTGTTGTTATGAGTCAGGCTTTTGGTGCACCTGCTTTTCCGGTTGATACTCACATTCATCGATTAATGTATCGCTGGGGATTATCAGATGGAAAAAGTGTAGAAAAAACAGAAAAAGATGCAAAAACAATTTTCCCCAAAGAATGCTGGAATAATTTACATCTTCAAATAATATGGTATGGAAGAGAATATTCTCCTGCACGAGGTTGGGATTTAGAAAAAGACATAATAACCAAAACCATTGGAAGGAAAACGGTAATTAATGAGTATTATAAAAAAAAGGCTCCAAAATAAATTTTGGAGCCTTTCTTAGTTTGAAAGACTTTCAAAAGTAAGATTACCAGCCCTCACTATTTTCAATGCTTTCGAATAACTCAAAATTAAATCAACCGTTGTTTTAGATGGTAAAAGCTTTTTGGTAGTAGCTTCTTTTTTCTTAGAGTAAAGTTTTGCCATATAATAGTTTTTGTTTCTACTATAACGCAAATCAAAATAATTTATTGTATTAATTCGTTAAAATTATTTTATTTTTTTCAATTAATTTTCTGAGATTAATTACGGCATACCTCATTCGACCTAAAGCTGTATTAATACTTACCCCTGTAATATCTGCAATTTCTTTAAAACTCAAATCATCATAAAAGCGCATTTTCAAAACTTCTCTTTGATCTTTAGGTAAAGACTCTACTAATCTCTTTAAATCTTTCTCAACTTGAAACTCAATTAATTTACCCTCAATGTTTTGAGCAGAATCTGACATGAAATTAAAAATACTATACTCTTCTGTCTCTCGTTGCATAGGCATTTTTTTATTCTTTCTAAAAAAATCAATAGTCTGATTATGAGCAATACGCATCAACCAAGGTAAAAACTTACCTTCTTCATTGTAAGCATTTGTTTTAAGAGTCTTAATAACTTTAATAAAAGTATCTTGAAAGATATCATCACTTATAGTTGTATCTCCCACTTTAGAATAAATAAAGCCATACACTTTAGCTTGATGTCTTTCAATCAAAATAGCCAATGCAGATTCATCACCGTCAATGTAGTTCTTTAATAAAATAGCATCTGAAAGCTGTACACGATTTACCATAGTAATACCTTTTAGAGTTAATTAAGTTTGGTCTAGAAATTCTAAAAAGTATTTTTGTTACTATAGGCTATTTAGGTTTTTGGGGTTAGTCAAGAACAAATATAATGTTAAATATTTCAAAAAAACAAATATCAATTAAAAATTTAACAGTTTTCAGACAATAAAACAAGATATTTTAATAGAAAAAAGTGAAAATTAGATTAAAAACTATTGCTGAATTAATTCATTTTGATACAAATCAAACACCTTTTTCGAACTTATAATTTGTATCTTTGCGAAAATTCACTTTTTGGCATGGAAAAGAAAGACATAACTGGATTAGATCCCAAAAAATATATCTTAATTAAAGGAGCGCAATTACACAATTTAAAAAATATTGACGTAGCCATTCCAAGAAATGAATTAATAGTGATTACTGGTCTTTCTGGTTCTGGAAAATCAAGTTTAGCTTTTGACACATTGTATGCAGAGGGTCAACGCCGATATGTTGAAAGCTTATCTTCTTATGCACGACAATTTCTTGGAAAATTAGACAAACCAAAAGTTGAATACATTAAAGGAATTGCACCTGCTATTGCCATTGAACAAAAAGTAAACACAACTAATGCGCGGTCAACAGTTGGAACTTCTACTGAAATTTATGATTACATGAAATTGCTTTTTGCAAGAATAGGAAAAACATTTTCACCTATTTCTGGACAAGAAGTAAAAAAACATACCATTTCAGACGTCGTAAACTTTATTCAAACATTACCTCTTGAATCAAAGTGGTTATTATTAGCTCCTATTCATTTAGAAAAAGGGAGAAAACTTATTGACAAACTTAAAGTATTATTACAACAAGGATTTGCACGTGTTTTAGTAGACAATCAAACGGTTCGATTAGATGATTTTGTGACAACTTTAGAAATGATTGACGAAAAGACACTTACTGATAAAGAAATAGTTCTGATTGTAGACCGTATCGTGGTTAAAAATGAAGAAGAATTTTTTAATCGTATTGCAGATGCCATTCAAATTGCATTTTACGAAGGTAAAGGTGAATTGTATTTACAAAATGCTGACACAAATGAAAAAACCGTTTTCAATACTAATTTTCAATTAGACGGATTAGATTTCTTAGAACCTAACATCCATTTATTTAGTTTTAACAATCCTTATGGTGCGTGCCCAACATGTGAAGGATATGGAAATATAATTGGAATCGATGAAGAATTAGTTATCCCAAATACTGCTTTATCAATCTATGAAAATGCAATTTTTCCATGGCGAGGTGAAAGCATGAGTTGGTACCGTGATCAATTGGTAAATAATTCGCACCATTTTGATTTTCCCATACATAAACCGTATTTTGAATTAAGTGCAGCACAAAAGCAATTGGTATGGGATGGCAATCGTTATTTTACAGGTTTACATGATTTCTTTGCCGATTTAGAAGCAAATAATTATAAAATTCAAAACAGAGTTTTATTATCAAGATACCGAGGAAAAACAAAATGTCCGACTTGCAAAGGTAAACGCCTACGCCAAGAAGCTAATAATGTAAAAGTAGGTGGAAAAACGATTTCAGATTTAGTTGATTTACCAATTATTCAACTTATTCCTTTTTTCAACGAATTACAACTCTCTGATTACGATTACAAAGTAGCCAAAAGATTGTTGTTAGAAATTCAAAATCGTTTACAATTTTTAAACGATGTGGGACTTAATTATTTAACCTTAAATCGTAATTCATCCACTTTATCCGGAGGTGAATCTCAGCGCATAAACTTAGCTACTTCTTTAGGTAGTAGTTTGGTAGGATCGATGTATATTTTAGATGAACCAAGTATTGGATTACACCCAAAAGACACCGAAAAATTAGTTACTGTTTTAGAAAATTTGAAAAAATTAGGTAATACAGTTATAGTGGTTGAACACGATGAAGATATTATGAAAGCGGCTGACATGATAATTGACATTGGCCCAGAAGCGGGGACTCATGGAGGACAGTTAGTGGCACAAGGAAAATACGAGGAGATTCTAACCTGTGATTCTTTAACTGCAAAATATTTATCGGGAAGGGACACTATAGAAGTGCCAAAAAAGAGAAGAAAATTTAAAAACCATATCGAAGTAATTGGTGCTCGTGAAAATAATTTAAAGAATATTGACGTTACTTTTCCTTTAGACTGTTTAACTGTAATTACGGGAGTATCAGGAAGTGGAAAAAGTACACTTGTAAAGAAAATTTTATTTCCTGCATTACAAAAAAAACTGACTGGTTTAGGCGACAAAGCCGGACAATTTACTGCTTTGGAAGGGAGTTATTCGCACATAAAAAATATAGAATATGTTGATCAGAATCCTATTGGTAGAAGTTCACGATCTAATCCGGTGACTTATATCAAAGCTTATGATGATATTCGCGATTTATTTGCGAAACAAAATACGTCTAAATTAAGAGGTTATCAAGCCAAACATTTCTCATTCAATGTAGATGGTGGACGCTGTGAAACATGTAAAGGAGACGGCGAAGTGACAATTGAAATGCA
>CAYNNB010000022.1:0-13209 GCA_964398425.1 uncultured Flavobacterium sp. | reverse complement strand
ACTCCTGAAGAAGTTGCTAAAAACAAAAAATCTATTACGGGAATTTATTTAAAAGAGAAATTGAATTAATATGCGTTTTCAAGTTGTATCAGAGTACAAACCAACAGGTGATCAGCCTGAAGCTATAAAAAAACTAGCTAATGCAATAAATGCGGGTGAAAAATACCAAACCTTGTTGGGAGTAACCGGTTCTGGTAAAACATTCACTGTAGCCAATGTGATACAAGAAGTACAAAAACCAACTTTAATTTTAGCTCATAATAAAACCTTAGCCGCACAATTGTACTCGGAATTTAAGCAGTTTTTCCCTAATAATTCCGTTCAATATTTTGTATCTTACTATGATTATTATCAACCTGAAGCCTTTATTCCTGTAACAGGTACCTATATTGAAAAAGATTTATCCATTAATGATGAACTAGAAAAATTACGTTTAAGTACCACTTCTGCCCTACTATCTGGAAGAAGAGATATTGTCGTAATTTCATCTGTATCTTGTTTATATGGGATTGGAAATCCTGTTGAATTTCAACGAAATGTTATATCGCTTGAAAAAGATCAACAAATTTCAAGAACAAAACTTTTACACCGATTAGTTCAAAGTTTATATGCAAGAACAGAAGCCGAATTTACAGCTGGAACCTTTCGTATTAAAGGTGATACCGTTGAAATTTTCCCAAGTTATGCTGACGATCCATTTCGAATTCATTTTTTTGGAGATGAAATTGAAGAAATAGAGGCATTTGACGCTACTTCTTCCAAAGTAATAGAACGCTATGAACGATTAAATATTTATCCAGCTAATATGTTTGTTACTTCTCCCGATGTTTTACAAAAAGCAATTTGGGAAATTCAACAAGATTTAGTGAAACAAGTTGATTATTTTAAAGAAATTGGAAAACATTTAGAAGCCAAACGCTTAGAAGAACGAACAAATTTCGATTTAGAAATGATTCGGGAATTAGGTTATTGTTCAGGAATTGAAAATTATTCACGCTATTTAGATGGAAGACAAGCAGGCACAAGACCCTTTTGTTTATTGGATTATTTTCCTGATGATTATTTAATGGTTGTTGATGAAAGTCACGTTACAATTTCACAGGTTCATGCTATGTATGGTGGTGACCGAAGTAGAAAAGAAAACTTGGTTGAATATGGTTTCCGATTACCCGCTGCCATGGACAACAGACCATTGAAGTTTGAAGAGTTTGAAGCCTTACAAAATCAGGTTTTATATGTATCTGCGACGCCCGCTGATTATGAATTACAAAAGACAGGTGGCGAATTTGTGGAACAGATTATTCGCCCAACTGGTTTATTAGACCCCATCATAGAGGTACGTCCTAGTGCTAATCAAATTGACGATTTAATTGAAGAAATTCAATTACGTTGTGAAGCCGATGAACGGGTATTGGTGACTACTTTAACGAAAAGAATGGCGGAAGAATTAGCTAAATATTTAACTAAAGTTTCTATTCGTTGCCGTTATATTCACTCAGATGTTGATACCTTAGAACGTGTAGAAATCATGCAAGATTTACGAAAAGGTCTATATGATGTATTAATTGGAGTAAACTTATTACGTGAAGGATTAGATTTACCTGAAGTTTCATTAGTAGCTATTTTAGATGCCGATAAAGAAGGCTTTTTGAGAAGTCACCGTTCATTAACGCAAACAGTGGGAAGAGCTGCAAGAAATGTGAACGGAAAAGCAATAATGTATGCTGATAAAATAACAAATTCAATGCAACGTACTATTGATGAAACCAATTATCGAAGAGAAAAGCAAATGAATTACAATTTGGCAAATAATAAAACGCCACAAGCATTAAATAAATCAATTGAAAATGCTCTCACAAAATCTTCAATTGCCTCTTATAATTACATGGATGTACCTAAAGTTGCGGCAGAACCTGTGATAGAATATTTAAGTAAGCCAGAAATTGAGAAAAAAATAAGAGAATTACGTAAACAAATGGAAAAAGCGGCTAAAGAACTCGATTTTATGCAGGCCGCCAAATACAGAGATGAAATAAAAAATTTACAAGAAAAACTTTGATGTTTATAAATTAAAAAATGAGTGAAAATGCACTCATTTTTTAATTATATTGTTCTGAAAATAAAGCTAATAAGGTTTGACCATCAATTAGTCCATTGGGTGATTTTTGCATCATGTTTAAAATACGTTTCATAGCAAATGGATTGAGTCCCATATTTATTCCTATTTCGTTAATTTTAATTTGTTCGCGTTCATGTAAAACATCATCACAATGCATTAACAAAGCCAAACGATAAAACTGACAAATACGACTGAATTCATCTTTAAGTATTTGAACACTGTCTTTATTTTCAAAAAGTTTATGTAAAGTGGGTTTATCAATTTCTAATTCTGTGGCCACCATCTCGATAAAATCATATTCTCGATCGTGCAATTCACCATCTATCAATGCAAAGGCAATCATTTCACGTAATAAATTTAATTTTTCTTCTTGTGGTTCCATTTAAAAATGTAATTTTAATGATGAATCTTTATCAAATATAAAAAAATGTTAAAAAAAAACATCTATTTTTTCATCTTAATTTTATTTACATCTTATAATCTATTCGCACAAAGTAAGTTAGACACCTTAACACTTTTTGCAACTAAATTGGGTTATCATAAAAAAATATGGATATATACTCCTGTCAATTATAATAAAGATGTAAAGAAAAAATTTCCTGTAATTTACATGACGGATGGTCAAAATTTATTTGATGCAAAAACTTCATTTTTAGGAGAATGGCAAATTGACGAAACATTAGACAGTTTAAAAGCTAATTGTGTTGTTGTAGGAATAGAAAATGGAAATCAAGAGCGAATAAATGAATTAACTCCTTTTAAAAATGAACAATATGGTGGTGGAAAAGCCGACTTATTTTTAGATTTCATTTTAAATCAAGTTATGCCATTTATTAATTCATCGTATCGAACAAAATCTGATAAAAACCACACAGCAATTTTTGGAAGTTCATTAGGTGGTTTATTTGCCTATTATGCCGTATTTAAACATCCTGATATCTTTGGAAAAACGGGTGTTTTTTCACCTGCCTTTTGGATCAATAAAAAAGAATTGTTGGAATTAAGTAAAGCGACGGATAAATCAAATGCAAAATTTTATTTTATGTGTGGTACTAAAGAAAGCGAAAATATGGTTTCGGACATGAATGAATTTACACACGATTTAAACAGAATTCGATGTGAATGCAAAATGTTAACCAAAAAAGTCATAGTTGAAAATGGAGAACATAATGAAAAATTATGGCGCGAACAATTTGCAAAAGCGTATCTTTGGCTTTTCTAATAAATGAATGATGACAAATAACGATATATTTAAAAAACTTCGTGTTGCCTTACAATTAAGAGACGATCAAATTGTTGAAATTTTAGAATTGGTTGATTTTCGTATTTCAAAGGGAGAAATTGGTAATTTTTTTAGAAACGAAGACCATCCCAAGTATGTAGATTGTGGAGATCAGGTGCTACGTAACTTCTTAAACGGATTGGTAATTTATTTGAGAGGTACTAAAGAAAATCCTAAAAATCCGATGGAGGTTTTGAAAACAAATGCCGCTAATAAAATCCCATTACAAAAAGAAGAGCCAAAAAACAGTTCTTCTTCAAAAAAGCCTGTAGCAAAAAAACCTTTTGGAAAATCTAAATTTGCTGATAAGAAACCTACTAAATCTAATCCTGTAGAGCGTTTCAAATATAAACCTGGTAAAGATTCTAAATAAGAAAGCGCATCAATTGATGCGCTTTCTTATTCATTATTTTAATAAGCAATATTTCTATCCAATAAAATTATTACAATTTAACATCATTATATTTTTCATTTACCTTTTTCCAATTAATAACGTTGTAAAAAGCTTCAACATAATCTTTTCGCTTATTCTGATATTTTAAATAGTAAGCATGTTCCCAAACATCTAAAGCTAGTATAGGAGTTCCTTTAATTTCAGCATTTGGCATTAAGGGATTATCTTGATTAGCCGAAGTTGTAATTACTAATTTTCCAGTTTTATCAACAATTAACCAAACCCAACCAGAACCAAATAATTTATTCGCTTTCTCCGAAAATTGAGTTCTAAAATTCTCAAAAGAACCAAAATCTTTGTTAATAGCTTCTAAAATTGCATCCTTAGGTTCAGTTGCATTTTGACCTAATATTTCGAAAAATAAATTGTGATTGTAGTAACCACCTCCATTGTTTCTAACTTCGCTATTTTTTAAATCTAATTTTGTTAAAATTTCTTCAATTGATTTATTAGCTAAATCCGTTCCTTTTACCGCGGCATTTAATTTATTACAATAATTAACATGGTGTTTAGAAAAATGAATCTCCATAGTTTGTGCATCAATAAATGGTTCTAGTGCATTGTATGCATATGGCAATTTTATCATTTGAAAAGGTCCATCTTGATCTTCAGCTCTTACATTTTCTGGATTTCCGATTTGAGCTGAAACATCAGTCTTCTCAGGCTCTGGAATTGTAACTTCTACCAATTCCTTTTCTTTTTTACAACCTGCAAAAGTTAATAATGTACTTAGAAGTACACTAGTTATCATTAGCTTTTTCATATTCTTTTATCTTTTGAATGATACAAAATTAAAAAAAGATAAGCTTACTGCCTATCTTTTAACAATTGATTAATGATTTCAATATATTTTTCTTTAGCTTCATCAGCACTTAAATGTCTCACTTGCATCCACGCATTTTGTTTAAAAGCAGTCACGACTTCATCTGACTCATAACCATGATGACCATAGCTAATATTTTCTGATAGTGCTTGTTTGTAATAAGCATAAAGAACCAATTGTACATCTTGTGGTACAGACGGCTTAGGAATTTGTTCATTAGCAATACGAACAGCTTCCTTGAATCTTTCATCTAACGATAAATTACTCATTTACTTTTTTACTAATAACAGTTTTATTACCAATAGCCTTATCTCCTAGCTTAACATTAATTGGAGTTCCTAAAGGTAAATAAATATCAACTCTAGATCCAAATTTTATAAAACCAGCATCTTTACCTTGAACCACTCGCATGCCTTCTTTTGCATAGTTAATGATTCTTCTAGCTAAAGCTCCTGCAATTTGTCGATAAAGTATTTCCCCATAGATTCTGTTGTCAATTACAACAGTTGTTCTTTCATTTTCTTCACTCGCTTTAGGATGCCAAGCCACAAGATATTTCCCAGGGTGATATTTACTATACTTTACAATTCCATTTACACAATAACGAGTAACGTGCACATTAATAGGTGACATAAAAATTGAGACCATCAAACGCTTATCCTTGAAGTATTCAGGTTCATAAACCTCCTCAATTACAACCACCTTTCCATCAACAGGTGCTAAAATATGGTTATCGCTATTATCTGCTATTCTGGTTGGATTTCTAAAAAATTGAAGAATTAAAACTAAAAAAGCTAAAATTAAAACACCTATAATTTTAAATAATAAGGGATATTTTTCACTTAAAAAATAATCTGCTAGAAATACACCAACAACAGATAAAAATGTTGAGATTAAAATTATTTTGCCTCCTTCTTTATGAAACATAATTAAAATAAATTAAATAAAATAAAAATATAAATGGTGTAACAAAAATTACACTATCTAATCGATCTAATATTCCACCATGACCAGGCATGATTGAACCACTATCTTTAATTCCAGCTTCTCTCTTAAATTTAGATTCCACTAAATCCCCTAACGTACCCAAAATAGAAACCAAGATTGCTGTTCCAATCCACAAAGTTACGTTAAAAAAAGTATAAAAGTAACTGATTAATATACTAGCAATAATTGTAAAAATTACACCGCCTATAAATCCTTCTATTGTTTTTTTTGGAGATATTCGCTCCATTAATTTGGTTTTTCCAATTGATTTACCTACCAAATAAGCAAAAGTATCATTACACCAAATCATAATAAAAATAGCTATTACAATTCTATGTTCAGAAGGATACTTAAAATTAGGTAGAAGTAAAATTAGGGTAAAAGGAATTGTAATGTATAAAAATAAATGGCTAAAGGTTTTATGATTTTTTGAAAAAGAAATATTCCTAAATAGATTATTCAAAAGCATTAAACCAAAAATCATACTACCTATAGCAATATAAACAAAATTATTAGGATTTGGTTTTCCTACATAAATGGCTGCTGAAAGCAAAATACCAAAAAGAGCAAACACATAAGGATAATTGAATTTAGTCATTTTAGCAAATTCAAAAATACTTAGACACATAAATACAGTAAATAATATGTGAAAGCTGAGAGAAGAAAATAACGTACAAATAATAAGTAAAGCTACATAAACACCTCCGGAAAGGGCTCTAGTTAAAGTTTCATTCATTTTACAAATCTTCTAAGAGGAGTAAGTATAAGTTCTTATGACAACTTCCATAATGTAAAAAATCTTCTTCTGTTGCTTTTTCAAAATACTTAATGGCGGTAATATTTGTTGGATATTCTCCATTATATTTATTTTTTATACTTCTCATTCCATCACTTTTCGATTGAAGAATTTGACTAGTGGAAGCAAAAACAACAATATTTGTAGGTAATTCATCTATTTTAAACTGTTTAAATTGTTTAGATGAAAATAAAATAGAACCTTCATCAGCAATTAAATTTTCGCAGGCGGTAAAGTAAAAAGAAGGCTGATTTTGTTCTAGATGAGTTAAATTATTTTCATCTAAAAAATGAAATAATCGTGAATCAAAACATAAGACATTAGTTTCAAACCAATCATTTTCAGCTAAAATATTTTCAAAATTTTCATGAACTTCTCCTATATTCTCACAATAGATAAATTTACCACCATTTCTCTTAAAATTGACGGTAAATAATTCGTCGATGGGTAAATTTTCATCAGGAGAATATGGACTTTTCCCCTCATTTTTATCTTGGTTTTCGTTTTCTCCTTGATTCCCAAATATTTTCTTGAAAATATTCATTCTTTTCTTCTAACGGTTCTTAACTTTCAAATATAAAAAAATCTTAATTCAAAATCACTTCCGAATTAAGATTTTTTAATATTTTTTTAACTCTTATTTATTCTGTCATTTCAGATGAAGTACTTTCAGAGTTAGAAACCTCTGGATTTATATCGACATCTTGTTGATTTTCAGTTATTTCAAAATATTTAGTTTCAGAATTATGCTCTTCAAACGCATCAAATGGTCTTTTGCCAAATATATGCTCTAAATCATCTTTAAAAATAACTTCTCTTTCGATAAGTACATCAGCCAATTGTTCTAACTTAATTCTATTTTCAGTTAAAATTTCAATAGCACGTTGGTATTGTTCTTCAATAATATTTGAAATCTCTTTATCAATAATCTGTGCAGTTTCTTCAGAATAAGGCTTAGAAAAATTATAATCTGATTGACCTGTTGAATCATAATAGGTAATATTTCCTAATTTATCATTTAAACCATAAATAGTTACCATTGCTCTAGCTTGACGTGTTACTTTTTCCAAATCACTTAAAGCTCCTGTTGAAATTTTATCAAAAACAACTTTCTCAGCAGCACGACCTCCCATAGTAGCACACATTTCATCTAGCATTTGTTCTGTCCGAACAATTTGTCTTTCCTCAGGTAAATACCACGCTGCACCTAAACTCTGACCACGTGGAACAATCGTCACTTTAACTAAAGGAGCTGCATATTTTAACATCCAACTCACAGTGGCATGTCCAGCTTCATGTATCGCAATAGCTCTTTTCTCTTCAGGTGTTAATATTTTGTTTTTCTTTTCTAATCCACCTACAATTCGATCAACAGCATCCAAAAAGTCTTGCTTATTAACCGCTTTTTTATCTTTTCTAGCAGCAATTAATGCAGCTTCATTACAAACATTTGCAATATCTGCTCCTGAGAAACCTGGCGTTTGTTTGGCTAAAAAGTCAGTATCTAATTCTTCTTCTTTTTTGATATTCTTTAAATGTACCTCAAAAATTTCTTTACGCTCTCTAATGTCTGGTAAATCTACATATATCTGTCTATCAAAACGTCCTGCACGCATTAATGCTTTGTCCAACACGTCAGCGCGATTTGTAGCAGCCAATACAATAACGTTAGTATCGGTACCAAAGCCATCCATTTCAGTTAAAAGTTGATTTAAAGTATTTTCACGTTCGTCATTTCCTCCTGAAAAATTGTTTTTACCACGAGCTCGACCTACAGCGTCTATTTCATCAATAAAAATAATTGCAGGTGCTTTCTCTTTAGCTTGTTTAAATAAATCTCTTACTCTTGATGCCCCAACACCTACAAACATTTCTACAAAGTCAGAACCTGATAATGAGAAAAATGGAACTTTTGCTTCTCCAGCTACTGCTTTAGCCAATAAAGTTTTACCTGTTCCTGGAGGCCCAACTAACAAGGCTCCTTTAGGTATTTTCCCTCCTATACTTGTATATTTTTCGGGATTTTTCAAAAATTCAACAATTTCTTGTATTTCTTCTTTAGCTCCTTCAAGACCTGCAACGTTTTCAAAAGTAATCTTTACATCATTTTTCTCATCAAATAATTTAGCCTTTGATTTACCAATACTGAATATTTGGCCACCGCCTCCAGCACCGCCTCCCATCCTTCTTGACATAAAGTAAAAGAAACCAATAATCAAGAATGTAGGCAATAAGAATGTTATAATTTCACCCCAATCACTAGTTGTTTTATAGTCATAATTAACTAAAAGTTTATTTGTCTTAGCTTCTTGAATGGTTTTTTGAAATAATTCAGCTGAACCAATACTTTCAATAACTAAATGAGGTCCTTTTTTGTTTTTAATATCAAAAATAGGATTCTTAGTTTTTTTAAAAGTTGGATCTAAAATCCCTCTATCATTTAACGTAATTTCGGCAGTTTTATTATTATAAACAATGACTTCCTTAACTTCATTCTTAGACAGTAAATCTTCAAATTGAGCTACAGAAATTGGTTCTGGAAAACCAAAAGATGATAGACCTTTGTCGAAAAAATTAATTGCTAATAAAAGTAAAATAACTACTGTTGGAAAAAACCAAGGTCCAATCTTATATACTTTAATAATGGGTTTATTTTTATTGTTTTCTGACATATTGACTAATATTTATTTTCTAATGAAGTAATTTTTGCATCACCCCACAATCCTTCAATGTTATAATATTCTCTTATGTGTTTTTGAAATACATGTACAACAATGCTAACATAATCCATTAACACCCATTCTCCATTCTCTGTCCCTTCTACATGCCAAGGTTTGTCTTTTAATTCCCTAGACACGCCTTTTTGTATTGAATTAACTATAGCATTCACTTGCGTATTTGAAGTACCATTACAAATTACGAAATAATCACAAACACGATTGTCTATTTCTCTTAAATCAAGAATGTCAATATCTAAACCTTTTACATCTTCAATTCCTTTGATGATAGTAGCTAGTAAATCATCAGTACTTATATTATTTTTTACCATTTAATTTAATTCGTTTTTTGCAAAGGTATCATTTTGTTTTTACTTTTGAAAACTCGTTTAGTAAATCAAAAGCGCTCATGCATATCATCAAACTCGATGCCATAGATTCTACAAATACTTTTCTCAAAGAATTGGCAGCTAATCAATATGTTGAAAATTTAACAGTTGTCACAACAGAACATCAAACTTCAGGCCGAGGACAGCGCGGCTCTAACTGGAATACAGAACCAGGTAAAAACTTGACTTTTAGTATTTTAATTAGAAATTTTTTACTCGAAATAGAACAAGTTTATGATTTGAACGTATTAATTACTGTATCGCTTCATCAATTTTTATCTGACTTAAATTTAACAAATGTTGCCATCAAATGGCCAAACGACATTTTGTCAGAAAAGAAAAAAATAGCTGGTGTTCTTATAGAAAATCAAATTAAGAGTCAGAACGAAATTGTTTCAATAGTCGGAATTGGTATAAATGTTAATCAAACTAATTTTGAATATCTTCCACATGCAAGTTCACTACAACTTCTTTCTTTAAAAAATTGGAATAAAGAAGAAATTCTATTATCTTTTTTAGAAAAACTTAAATTTAATTTAAATCGTTTTACGAACGATGGATCTCATATTTTTTGGAAATACTATCGAGAAGAACTGTTTTTAAAAAACAAACCTGCAGTTTTTGAAGACCTTTTAAATGGACGCTTCATGGGGATGATTAAAGATGTGACAGATTCAGGATTGTTACAAGTTGAATTAGAAAATGAAAAAATTTTGAATTATTCTATTAAAGAAATAAAATTACTTTATTAAAACACCTATCAAAGGTTTGTTAAAGTAAGATAAATATCTGTGTAATTCGTTACATTTGCAACTGATTTATATAAAGTATACTTTTCATGCTACAAAAAATACTTGCTCCGCTTTATTCTACTCGTTTAATGGCTGTACTATTTCTTCTTTTTGCTGCGGCAATGGCAGCGGGAACGTTCATAGAAGATGCATATAACACTGAGACAGCTCGAATTTTAATCTACAATTCTTGGTGGTTCGAATTCATCATGGCTTTTTTTGTAATTAATTTTTTTGGAAATATTTATCGTTACCAATTGCAAAAAAAAGAAAAATGGGCAACGCTATTATTACATTTATCTTTTATTTTAATTCTTATTGGTGCCTTTGTAACTCGTTATATTAGTTTTGAGGGAATGATGTTAATCAGAGAAGGAGAATCTTCTAATACTATTTACTCAGATATGCCCTATGTAACTGCTTTTGTAGACGGAATGTATAAAGGCGAAATGAAAAGAAAAACAATTGAAAAACAAGCCTTATTCTCAAAAGCTGTAAATAATTCATTAGAAATTAATGATGATTTTGATGGTCAGCCTTTTTCAATAGAATTACAAGAATTTATTCTAAATGCTAAACAAACTTTTAAACCGAACTCATCAGGTAAATTATATTTGAAGTTAGTCGAGGCAAGCCAAGGAGGAAGAAAAGAGCACTATTTAGTTGAAGGAGAAGTTAAAATGATTAATAACATTCTTTTTTCTTTTAACAAACCTACACAAGGAGCAATTACTATTCTAAAATCAGGAGATACTTATGAAATCCAAACACCTTTTGAAGGAAATTTTATGCGAATGGCTGATAAAATGCAGGGAACAATTGCTAAGGATAAAAAAAGTCCATTAATGTTCCGTTCATTGTATAATATGGGAGGTATTCAATTTGTACTACCAGAAATTCCTTCAAAGGGAGAATTAATTTTAGCTTCTGATGACAATTATAAAGATAAATCAACTGATGACGCAATACGATTAAAAGTTTCTACTCAAGGAAAAGAAGAAATAGTTACTTTGTTTGGGCAAAAAGGAAAACAAAGTGAGCCCAAAAGTTTTAAATTAGGTAAATTAGAGTTCACATTAATGTATGGCAGCAAAACGTATCAGACTCCTTTCTCAATTAAATTAGATGATTTTATTGCAGAAAAATACCCAGGAACGGAGAAAAGTTATTCTGCTTTCAAAAGCAAATTAGAAATCCAAGATAATGAATCCAAAAAATCCTTTAAAGACAGTGTTTATATGAATCATATTTTAGATTATAAAGGATATCGATTTTTTCAAGCAGGTTTCGACCCAGACGAGCATGGAACGCATTTGTCTGTGAATCACGATTTTTGGGGTACATGGATTACTTATATTGGCTATTTCTTGTTGTATATTGGCTTAATGGCTATTTTATTTGATAAAAATACTCGTTTTGATGACTTAAAACGAAAATTAGATAAAGTAAAAATTAAAAAATCATCCTTAACACTACTGATTTTGTTCTTTTCTCTAGTTGGTTTCGCTCAAGAAAATCACGAAGGACATAAGCATGAGACTGAAGTATCTACAACTAATAATTCAGATGCGGATACTAAATCGATAGCACCTATGAAAATGCCAACACCTTCAGAAGCTTTGAAGGAAATAAAAAAATATATAGTAGCTCCTGAACAAGCTGAAAAATTTGGAAGAATAGTAATTCAAGATATAGGAGGGAGAATGAAACCTGTAAATACATTTTCTTCTGAACTATTAAGAAAGGTTTCTAAAAATGATACATTTGAAGATTTAAGCGCAGATCAGGTTTTGATTTCAATGACACAATATCCACAACTTTGGGTACACATTCCAATCATAAATTTAAAAAGAGGTAATGATAGTATAAGATCTATTTTAGGTGTTCCTAAAGATGCAAAATATGTTTCGTTATTTCAATTTTTTGATCAACAAGGAAACTATAAAATTGAGAAACAAACCGATGAAGCCTATAAGGCAGCAATGGCTAACCAGTTTCAAAAAGATTTTATGGATTTAGATAAAAAAGTACACTTGTTAAACGATGCGTTGAGCGGCTCTATTTTGAGAATATTCCCTATTCCTAATGATAAAAATAATAAATGGGTTTCTTATATGGAGCTAAGTCACAAAACCAATACACCTCTAGATTTTGTAAAACAAGCTTTGCCTTTTTATCTAAATGAATTAGCGAAGGCTTCTCAAACCAAGGATTACAAAATGGCGGATCAATTATTGAACGGTTTAGTTAATTTTCAAAAGAAATTTGGCTCAAAAGTTATACTAGCCGATAATAAAATAAACACAGAAATACTATACAACAAATACGATATATTTAAAAAACTATTTTCATGGTATTTATATGCAGGTTTATTGATGTTTGTCTTTGTAATTTGGAAAATATTTAGTAACAAAAAATGGGTATCTATTGCGGTTAAGTTTTCTCATGCCATTATAACCATATTGTTTGTTCTACATTTAGGTGGATTAATAGCTCGTTGGTATATTTCAGGTCATGCACCTTGGTCGGATGCTTATGAAAGTATGATTTATGTAGCTTGGGCAACTATGTTTTTTGGCTTAGCTTTTGGTCGAAAATCAGAGTTAACTGTTGCATCAACTGCTTTTGTTACGGCAATTATTTTAATGGTAGCCCATTGGAGCTGGATGGATCCAGCTATTGCAAACTTACAACCAGTTTTAAATTCTTATTGGTTAATGATACATGTAGCTGTAATTGTAGCAAGTTATGGTCCATTTACTTTAGGAATGATTTTAGGTTTGGTTGCTTTGTTTTTAATGATTTTTACCAATTCAAAAAACAAGCAAAAAATGGATTTATCTATACAAGA
>CAYNNB010000021.1:0-33361 GCA_964398425.1 uncultured Flavobacterium sp. | reverse complement strand
TAGAATACATGCCTGTCACGCATGGGGTCGCGGGTTCGAGTCCCGTCCAGACCGCAAAATAAGGGAAGCATTTCGAGAAATCGAAATGCTTTTTTGCCCCTTAATTAAATAGTAATTAATTTATATTTATATATAAATCAAAATAGTTGTGTTGTTTATCCCGAGAAATCGGGAAAGGTTTAGTAGTTAGACCAATGAAAAGCTCTCCAGACTTGGTAGGGCTTTTTTATTTTTTAGACAGTTTCTAAATGTTTAATGTTCTATTGTAAAAAATAAATTTGCTACTCACTTGATAATCAATTCAAATAAGATTTATTTCTAAAATTATCGCTGAAAGCCTTGTAAAGTCTGAAAAGAATAGTATATTTGCAACGCAATAAAGCAAGGTTTGGTAGTTCAGTTGGTTAGAATACATGCCTGTCACGCATGGGGTCGCGGGTTCGAGTCCCGTCCAGACCGCAAAAGCTCTTCAGAAATGAGGAGCTTTTTTTATTTTACCTTTTTACATTGGTGTTAAAACCAAATTTCCCAATTTTCAATTACTAACCAAATGTAAATTATCAATAAAAATATTCCGTAAAATAGTTTCAAATGTGCCAGCTAAGAATCCAGCAAAAGCTACTATTGCAGCCTTAAATGCTCTTTTCTGATCTCTAGCATTATAAATTAGTTCACCTAAAACGCTCCTAAACAAGCAGCAATTATAAATCCAAATGGAATGGGAATAAAAAAACCAAGAAATAAACCAATATTTGTGCCCCAAACATCATATTTTGTCCCACCAAACTTTTTAGCGCCCTTTGAGGGTATGAAATAGTCTATTATACTTAAAAGTAAAGTCAAAAAAAGTGTTATATGCTAAGTAGATAATGGTTAAAAGTTATACTAGGTACAAAATATAAACAAAATAAACCTAGTCAAGAAATAGGTAGTCCTGGAAGCGCAGGAAGTATACTCCTAATAATTCCTACTATTATTGAACAAAAACCTAAAATCAATAAAACGTATTCCATAATTTATGTATTTTTGGACTTTAAAATAAAACCTAAATGAACAAAATTTTAGTTTTACTGGTCTTTTTCTCATTTCTATCGTGCCAATTTTTTGATAAAAAAGTGCCCGATGAAAAAGAATTATTGCAGCAAGAACTAAAAAAAATCAACTGGAAAGAAGTAGATCAATGGCCTTCTTTTGTAGAATGTGATTCTATTTCGGATAAAGAAAATCAAAGAAATTGTTTCTATCAAATGATGACTTCTCAATTGCAAGAAAAATTAAGAGATGATAGTATTGCCAAATTATTTCCTCAATTAGATTCTATTCAAGTAAAAATAACTATTTTCTCTGATTCTAAAGTGAAATTTGAACCTATTATATCAGATTCAATAACTTTAGACCGAATGCAATTGGATAGTATTTTTCAGATTAGTTTGGCTGATTTTCCAAAAGTGAATCCAGCCATTAAGCGAGGTATTCCAGTTAAAACAGAATTTCAATTACCTATCGTACTTAATAAATAAGTTGTTTTTTTGCTTATTTTTAAATGTGAAAACAAAATAACTTCCAATGATTACAGGAAGAACTACATTGAAAAACCACATAAATGTAGTAATAAATAAAATAACAATTTCATCTACATCAATTTTGTCAAAAAACCATAAAGCGACACCACCTTTGATAGCAAAATCTAAGAATTGGAATGAAGGCAACGATGAAGCAATGAAATATACGGCAATTATGGTTGTTATCACAGTTAAATAAGGTAGCTTAACTCCAAATAATATCAAGAGAAAATAATATTGATGAGAAATTGTGAGGTATCGGCCTATAGCTAAGTAAATATTTTTTTGGTGATTTTTTTTTGGAATATCTTTAATTTTAGATATTAAAACGGAGAATGAGTATCCTTTAATTTCAACATTTTTGGTTAGTGTAAAAAATAAAATTAGTAAAATGATAAGTCCAACTAGTAGACTAACCCAATAGAAGTAACCTAAATATAGTAAGCCTATTAAACCAAAAAAAACAGTTAATAACATTTGTATTCCATTGCAAATTAGGTTTAAAAAAATAATTTTTTTGGTTTTTGTCTTTGAAAAATAAAGTGCTTTTCCTGCGTACTCGCCTATGCCATTTGGGGTAAACAAACCTGCTGTTAGAGCGGCTAATACTTGCTTGGAAGCTGTCTTTAATGAAATGGGTTCGATTATACTAACTAAATTTTGCCATTTTAAAATTTCTAAAAAGCGGTTTAAAAAACTCAAAAAAAGCATAAACATGATCCAATCTAATGTGAATTTATCCTGTAAAATGTGTTGAAATTGAGGCAAACTCATCTGTTCATTGTGGATAAGTTTGTCATAAATGACATAAAAGGCTAAACAAACAATTAGGACTTTAATGAAAAATGTTAGATATTGTTTAGCTTTGTGAGAAATCGAAATCATTTTGCAAAGAAACGAAAATCTTTCAATATTAGAGTGTATTATGTTAAGGGGTATTCTTTAAGATTTTGTAGTGAATTGTAAGTATAAATAATAATAAAATTGGCAAGCGAAAAAATTATATTAGGTATTGATCCTGGGACAACAATTATGGGTTTTGGATTAATTAAAGTTGTTAATAAAAAGATGGAATTTATGCAATTGAATGAGTTGTTGTTAAGTAAGTATGACGATCATTATTTGAAATTGCAAAAAATATTTGAGCGTACTATTGAATTAATAGATACTTATCATCCTGATGAAATAGCAATTGAAGCACCTTTTTTTGGAAAAAATGTACAATCTATGTTGAAGTTAGGTAGAGCACAAGGTGTAGCTATGGCTGCTGGTCTTTCAAGACAGATACCAATTACAGAATACGAACCTAAAAAAATTAAAATGGCCATTACAGGAAATGGGAATGCCAGTAAAGAGCAGGTGGCTAAAATGCTTCAACAGTTAGTAGGTTTAAAGGAATTACCTAAAAATTTAGATTCTACTGATGGTTTGGCCGCTGCAGTTTGTCATTTTTTCAATACAGGCCGACCAGAATTAGGTAAAAAATATACCGGTTGGGATGCCTTTGTGAAGCAAAACGAAAATAGAGTTAAAAAATAATATTAGTCAACGTTTGTCTAAGCCTGTTGTGCTTCAAGGCAACTTATTTATATTAAATATGTCAGGTATTTATATTCATATTCCGTTTTGTAAACAAGCATGTTATTATTGTGATTTTCATTTTTCTACTTCTTTACGTAAGAAGGAAGAAATGATTCGAGCAATTGCTAATGAATTGATATTCAGGAAAAATGAGTTTCAAAAAGAAACAGTAGAAACAATTTATTTTGGAGGTGGAACCCCAAGTGTTCTAGATATAGATGAAATTATTTTTTTAATTAAAATTATAAATGAAAATTATAATATTGTTGATTTACCTGAAATTACATTAGAAGCAAATCCAGATGATTTAAAGGATGAAGTTATTTTGCAATTAGCTAATACACCAATTAACCGATTGTCTATAGGAATTCAGTCTTTTTTTGATGAGGATTTAATGTTTATGAATAGGGCTCATAATGCAGAGGATGCTAAAAGATGTTTAGCAACTGCAATTCAATATTTTGACAATATTAGTTTGGATTTGATATATGGCATGCCCAATATGAGCAATGAAAAATGGTTGCAGAATGTGCAAACTGCATTGTCGTTTGGTGTTCCACATATTTCAAGTTACGCCTTAACTGTTGAACCGAAAACAGCTCTAAAAAAGTTAATTGAAAAACAGCTTGTCCCAGCTCCAAATGATGAAGTTGCACAAGAACATTTTTTAGTTCTTATTGAAGAATTAGAAAAAAACGGATTTGTTCACTATGAGTTGTCTAATTTTGGAAAACCGACTTATTTTTCAAAAAACAACACGGCTTATTGGTTGGGTAAAAAATACATAGGAATTGGACCTTCTGCACATAGTTATAATGGAAAAGAGCGAAGTTGGAATATAGCTAACAATGCATTGTATTTAAAGGCTATTCAGGAGGGAAAACGGCCAAGTGAAAGAGAACCATTAACCCTTATAGATAGGTATAATGAATATGTTATGACAGGTTTGCGAACTATTTGGGGTGTTTCTCTTGAACGGGTGGAAAGGGAATTTGGGGAACGTTATTTGTTATATTTATTAGATCAAGCAAAAAAATATATTCATTCAGAACACTTACAAATTGATGCAGATGTATTAACAACCACCAAAAAAGGAAAATTCTTAAGCGATGGTATTGCTTCGGATTTATTTTTATTAAATTTGGAATAAAAGAAATACACTCTAAAATAATGAAATTGTCTTTTGAAAATTATATAATCGATCTATCAAAACCTATAGATATTTCTCTATCAATAACATCAGATGGTAAAAATCCGATTGCTTGGTACCAAAGTCAACCTGAAATAACACCTGTTAAAATGGGAGATTGGATTGGAAAAGTGTCAGAAGGTAAATCATCTACAAATTTTAATAACATCTTTTTTAATCCACATGCACATGGAACACATACAGAGTGCCTAGGACATATTACAAGAGATTTTTATAGTATTAATCAAACATTGAAAACTTTTTTTTTCACGGCCCAATTGATTTCTGTTCAACCATTGGCAAGTGGGAAAGATTGGATAATTACTAAAGAGTGTGTACAAAAAGGAATTGGTAATAAATCACCTAAGGCTTTAATAATTCGAACATTACCTAATTTAGAAAAAAAAAGGCATTTAAATTATTCTAATACTAATCCGCCTTATTTAACTGAAGAAGCTGCGCATTTTATTAGAGAAATGGGCGTGGAGCATTTGTTGATTGATTTACCAAGTGTTGATCGCGAACAAGATGAAGGGAAATTATTAGCTCACAAAGCCTTTTGGAATGTTAAAGATGTCAATAATGTGAATTCAGATGCGCGTTTTGAATGTACAATTACTGAACTTGTTTATGTGCCTAATAAGGTTGAGGATGGAGATTATTTATTGAATTTACAAATTGTTTCATTTGAAAATGATGCTTCACCCAGTAAGCCGGTATTGTATAATTTTGAAAAAATAAATTAGAATGAATATCCAGCAATTATATGAATTTTGCTTGGCAAAAAAAGCAGTAACTGAACATTTTCCCTTTGATGAAGATACTTTAGTTTTTAAGGTCGCGGGAAAAATGTTTTGTCTAACCTCTTTGTCTTCTTGGGAAGAAGGACGGCCTAGTTTGAACTTAAAATGCGACCCTCAAAAAGCAATTGAGTGGCGCGAAGAATTTGAAGGAGTGTTAGAGGGTTATCACATGAATAAAAAGCATTGGAATACAATCTTAGTAAATCAAGATGTGCCAGACCAAAAAGTAATATACTTTATTAATCATTCCTACGAATTAGTAATTGCACATTTACCAAAAAAAAATAGAGAGGAATTGAAAAATGATTAATTTAGGCATCACATTTGATACAGATAAACCATCAACTGAAATAATATGATAGATAATTTAAAAAAAATATTGAACGAAGATCAAGATCCTAGGGCGATCGAGAAAATTACGGCTAAATTAGATAATTTGTTGATGTCTAATGAAGAAATTGGATATATTGCTGTTCAAAAAAAACCAGCAATCACAGTATTTCCTGATAGTATAGTTGTTACAAATAAACGAATTATATTGTGTAAACCTAAAAATCTTGGATTATCTATGGAATTCATGGATTATGACTGGGAAGATGTGGCTGGTTCTTTTGTTAAAGAAGGAATTCTAGGTGCTGATTTTACTTTTACAACAAAATCTGACTTAACTCATACGGTTGATTATTTGCCAAAAAATCAGGCTAGAAAATTGTATACTTACTCGAAAGAGCAGTTAGATCGTTTGAAGAATTTAGGTAACTCTTCTGAAAACATGACTATGGCAGAAGATGTATCGCTATTAGAAATTGAGGATGTTCCTACTGAAGAAGTAACGAGTTTTACTGAAATTATGCCAATAGAACCAACAATTGTTGTGCCTGATACAGAAATTGAAGCAGAGCTTCCACATGAAAAAGGACTAAAAGATTTGTCTAAAGAAGAACTATTTGAGAAATTGCAAAATTATAAAAAGCTATTAGATAATGGGCTAATACTTCAAGGCGAATACGATCGATTGAAAAATGAAATAATTGCTTACTTGTAAAAAAATAAGCCGACATTGAGTCGGCTTTTCTATTTCGCATCATTAAAGTATAAAAACAAAAAATCCCGAACTATGTCGGGATTTTGTGGTACCTCCAGGAATCGAACCAGGGACACATGGATTTTCAGTCCATTGCTCTACCAACTGAGCTAAGGTACCTTGTAATCATTGAGCTAAACTGCTTGCTGATTGCGGGTGCAAATATAGAACCATTTTTATTATTTCCAAAACAAAAAATAAAAAAAATCAATTTTGTACCTTTGCTAAACTAAAATTACAATATGATTATTACGATAGACATAGGCAATTCTTTTGTTAAAGTTGCTGTTTTTGAAGAAGTTGAATTGGTTGAAAAAGTAATTTTTACTCAAGATGAGGTAGAAAAAAAAATTTTAAAAATTTTTGAAAAATATCCAAAACTTACTCACGCGGTCTATTCATCCGTTGGAAAAATGACAACTGAATTTGAAAAAATAATTGAAAATAACGTTCAGTTGATTAAAATAGATACTTCTTTTGCTTTCCCATTTGTCAACCTATACGAAACACCACATACATTAGGTGTGGATAGAATGGTGTTGGCTTCTGGAGCTTCTTTGATGTTTCCACAAAAAAAATGTTTAATTGTTGATGTGGGTACGTGTGTGACTTATGATTTTATTTCTGAGAATAATGAATATTGGGGAGGAGCTATCTCGCCTGGGATTCGTCTTCGCTATGAGGCCTTACATAATTTTACAGCAAAACTTCCGTTATTAACAAAAAAACAGCCAGACGATTTTATTGGTAAGAATACAGATGAAGCTATTCATGTTGGCGTAATTCACGGTTTGATTTTAGAAATTGACGGTTTTATTTCTAAATATTCTGTTAATAATCAGGATTTAACAGTAATTTTAACAGGTGGTGATGCTAATTTTTTGGCTAATCAATTAAAAAGCACCATATTTGCCGATGAAAATTTTTTATTAAAAAGTTTGCAAAAGTTACATTCATATAGTTCACAAAATGATTAAAAAAATTGTATTAGTAGTAGTTACACTAATTAGTGGTCAAATATACTCTCAAGAAAATACCGCTTCACCTTATTCTTTCTTTGGCATTGGTGATGCTAAATTTAAAGGAACAAATGATATTATTGCAATAGGTGGATTGAGTGTGTATTCAGATAGTACTCATATTAATGTTCTTAATCCAGCTTCATATGCTAACCAGATGTTGACTAGTATACAGGTGGGAGGAACTTCAAATTTTTACAGACTTAATTCAGGTGAAGAATCTCAAAAGGCTCAAAAAACAACTTTTGATTATTTAGTATTTGGGATACCTTACAGCAAAAAGTTAGGTTTTTCTTTTGGTCTGTTACCTCAGAGTTCTGTTGGGTATAGATTAATTAATGATCAATTGAGTTCAGGTGGCTATGCTTATAGGTATACGGGGTCAGGTGGTGTAAATAAAGTATATTTAGGTGCAGGATATCAATTAAATTCTAAATGGAGTTTTGGTATGGATGTTCAATATCTATTTGGATCTATTGATGCAAAAACTGTTTTGTTTTTGGATAATGTACAATACAGTACTAGAGAAATTAATAATTCCAATGTTACTGGGGTTGGTCTTAATTTTGGTTTAAATTATAAATCAAAGCTTAATGATAAAATTAATTATTTAGCTAGTTTAACTTTTGCGCCTGAAATGAAATTAACATCTAAAAATTTAAGACAAATTTCTACGATTTATTTTAATGGAAGTGGAGATGAGTTAGCTGCAATTAATAGAAATATTGATTTGCCAAATACTAAAATGATTTTGCCTACAAAGATAAGTTTAGGTGGTGGAATTGGTAATAGAAAATGGTTTTTAGGTGCTGATTATACCTTTAAAGGAACAAGTGGACAAGTAAATAGATTTGAAAACTACACTAATGTTTCTTATAAAAACGCATCAAAAGTAGCTATTGGAGGTTTTTTTATACCAAAGTATGATTCTTATAAAAGTTATTTTGAGCGTATTACATATAAAGCTGGTTTTAGATATGAAAACACAGGTTTAGTTATTAATAACACATCCATTAGAGATAAAGCAGTAAGTGCTGGTTTTTGTTTTCCTATCACAGGTTCTTTTTCAAGTTTATCTATTGGCGCTGAATGGGGTGTGAGAGGGGCTAATACAAATGGTTTGGTTAAAGAGAATTATTTTTCTGTGAATATTGGATTATTATTTAATGATAAATGGTTTAAAAAGAATTTATACAATTAGAATAATAAATGAAAACTAGTTTTTGGGTCATCTTTTTGCTTTGCTTTATTTTTACTTCCTGTGAAAGTAATTTGAAAGATGTACAAAACATTTATAAAACTACTTTTGTTCCTTCTGGAGAAGCGGATTCGATTAATCTAAAATATACCGATTCTGGTAGAGTGAAAACAAAATTACAAAGTTTAAAAATGTTAGATTATTCAACTGCTAAGAATCCTTTTGTTGAGTTTCCTAAAGGTGTCTTGGTTACTTTATATGATCAAAACAATAGAACTACTACAATTCATTCAGATAAAGCATATTCTTATAAAAGAACACAAATAATTGATTTACAGGGTAATGTAAAGATTGTTAGTCATGATGGAAAGGTTTTACAAACAAATCAGCTATATTTTGATCAAAAGAATGAATGGTTTTTTACTGAAGATTTTTTTAGGTTTATTGATAATAATGGAAGTTATGTAGAAGGAAAAGGAATCGATTTTAGCAAAGATTTCAAAATTTTCAACATGCAAAATAACAGAGGTGAAATTAATAATATTGATTAAATATCAGAAAATAAATGAAGTGGCTTAAATATTCTCAATATTTGTATTTATTAGCAGGCGTTGTCTTCTTAATTAGTGCAGTTTATAAGTTTTTTTCAAAAGAGGCATATATCATACAACTTTTTATTTCTGTTGTACTAGTTATAATGTTCTTAATTAGAAGAAATTTTATTAAAAGAATCGAAAATCGACAAAAAAAGCAATAAAAAAATACATTACTATTTTATTATTAAATAGATAATTGTATTTTCGCCCTCTGAATAAAAATAATCAAAATAAAAATGGCAATTTTATCAAAAATTAGACAACGTTCTATTTTGCTAATCCTAATTATTGCGTTAGCATTATTTTCATTTGTACTTGCAGATGTGATTAAAAGTGGTGGATTTAGTGGAAATTCTAACAAAGTTGGTTCAATAAACGGAACTGATATTGATTACCAAGAATTCATGCAAAAAGTTAGTAATGCTGAAAAACAACAACAAGGTATGACTACTACTCAAGCAATCAATAATGTTTGGGAGCAAGAAGTAAGAAAAGTACTTTTAAATGAACAATACGACAAGATTGGTCTTACTTTAGGGAAAGATCAAATTATGGGTGTAATTAAAAATCATCCACAATACTCTCAGGCACCTCAATTTTTGAATGCTGCAGGTAAGTTTGATGAAAAGAAGTTTGAAGAATATGTGAAAACATTGCAAAACTCTCAAGATCAAGCGGCTTGGCAACAATGGTTAGCTTTTGAAACTGATATTCAAGATTATGCTAAAGAACAAATCTACAACACATTAATCAAATCAAGTGTGTACACCACTAAAGTTGAAGGTAAAGTAAAATACGAGAGAGAAACTAATAAAGTTGATTTTGACTTTGTATCTGTTGCTTATTCTACGGTTAGTGACGACCAAGTAAAAGTTTCTGATGAGGAAATTATTGCTTACATGAAAAAGAATCCAAAGAAATACAAATATGACAACACTAGGACGTTAGAATTTGTAGTGATTGACAATAAACCTTCTAAAGAAGATGAGCAAGCTATTAAAACAAAAATTGATGGTTTATTAAAAGGAGGGGTTGTTTATAATACCAAAACAGGTAAAAATGATACTTTATCTGGTTTTGGAGGTGCTAAAAATATAGCTGAGTTTGTTAATGCTAATTCAGATTTGAAATTTGATTCAACTTATGTAGCTAAAAAAGACTTATCACCTGAATTTGGAGAACAATTATTTAATCTAGCTCCAGGTCAAGTTTACGGACCTTACATTGAAGGAGGGTATTACAAATTAACAAGATTAGTAGGTAGAAAGGGAAATGCTAATGCAAAAGTTAGTCATATTTTAGTTGCTTATAAAGGAGCTTCATCTGCTGCTCCAACAGTTAAATTAACAAAAGAGGAAGCTAAGGCTAAAGCAAATAGTTTATTGGCACAAGTACAAGCTAACCCTGGAAACTTTGCTATGTTAGCAATGATTAACTCCGATGATCAGGGTTCAAAACAAAATGGAGGTGTTTATGATAATGTAGTGCCTGGACAAATGGTTAAACCTTTTAATGATTTCTTATTTAACAACCCAGTTGGTAAAATGGCTGTTGTTGAAACAGACTTTGGTTTCCATGTAATGAGAGTTGAGGCTAAATATGATGCAGTATCATTAGGTACTGTAGCTTTAAAAATTCAACCATCTGAGAAAACTGAGAATGCTAATTATGATAAAGCTAATAAGTTTGAAGCAGAAGCTACTACTAGTGGAATTGAGAAAGCAGCCAAAACTTCAGGCCTAAAAGTTGCTCCTTCTGCTAGTGTTAGAGCATATGATGAAAACATTAATGGTTTAGGTGTGCAAAGACAAATTGTTTCTTGGGCATTTAATGATGATACTAAAGAAGGTAATGTTAAAAGATTTGATATTCCTAATGTAGGTTTTGCGGTGGTTAGTTTGAAAGCTAAAAATGATAATGGATTGTTACCATTAGATATTGCAAAACAATCAGTTGAGCCATTAATAAAGAACGAGAAGAAAGCTGAAATAATCAGAAAGAAAATGAATGGAACTTCTTTAGACGCAATTGCTAAATCTACTGGAGCGACTATTACACCTGCAATTGCTTTAAGTTTAGGTAATCCAGTATTGCCAAATATTGGTTTTGAACCTAAAGTTGTAGGAACAGCAATTGGTTTAGCTCCAAATAAAACATCTAAATTAATTGATGGTAATATGGGTGTTTACATGGTTAGAACTAAATTGTTTGTTAAGGCTCCAGCTGTTAAAGATTACAATACACAAATAGATCAGTTGTCTCAACAATCAAAAGGAGGGGCACCATATAGAGTAATTCAAGCTTTAAGAGATAGAGCTAAAATTGATGATAATAGAGGAAGGTTTTAAGCAAAATCTTTAAATATATAGTATAAAAAGGCTGAAATTATATTCAGCCTTTTTTATTTTTGTTTTTTTAATTAAATTGACTAAGATGAAAAAATTTTTAATTGTTGGTCTAGGTAATATTGGAACAGAGTATGTGAATACTCGTCACAATATTGGCTTTAAGATACTTGATTATTTTGCGAATAAGGAGTCTATTGCTTTCCAGACATTAAAATTAGGTGATCTAGCAGAATGTAAAATAAAAGGGAGAACTCTTTTTTTACTAAAACCTAATACCTATATGAACCTAAGTGGTAAAGCTGTTAAATATTGGATGGACAAAGAGAATATTAGTAAGGAAAATGTTCTGATTATAACAGATGATTTGAATCTTCCATTTGGAAGTATTCGATTAAAAGGGAAAGGTTCTGATGGTGGTCATAATGGGCTTAAAAATATTCAATTATTGTTAAATACCGCTGAATATCCTAGGTTTAGGTTTGGTATAAGTGATGCCTTTAAAAAAGGTCAGCAGATTGATTATGTTCTTGGAGAGTGGGATGATCAAGAGAAAGAGAAGTTGAAAGAACGCTTAGAAGTTGCCTCAGATATTATTAAATCTTTTGCTTTAGCTGGTTTGAATAACACAATGAATCAGTTTAATGGTAAATAAATAAAAAAGTCCCGATTTAATCGGGACTTTTAGTTCACTTTCAATCAAGATTTATTCAATTACAATTTTCTTAGTAATTTTTCTAGCGCCATCTTGAATAGTTACTAAATAAATTCCAGATTGAACATTGTTTAATGAAATGTTCTGATTGAATAGACCATTGTTTTCGAATGATTTATTAAATACTTTTCTTCCTCTAATGTCATGAATATTAATATCCGTTCTATCTGATTCAGATTGGAAATTAATTGTAAAAGTTCCATTGTTAGGATTAGGATATATAGTTAAGTCATCTATTGAATTAAATGATTCTGAAACTAATACAGGAAGTAATTCACTTCTACAAAGTTGAATTGTAATAGAATTTAAAGTTGCCGAGAAATTGTTCCCATCTTCAATAACATCTTTAAAATAAAACTTCCACGCTCCAGCACTATTATTCGTGTTGTAGTTATTAATGTTTGTAACAGAATACGGTAAGAATGCCCCTGTACTATTAGTATTAGCGCAGTTTACAGCAGATCCAGCTGTGTCAAACCATTTGTTTAGATTAGCACCAGTACAAGAAGTGTTGTTGTACCACAATGCTGTATTTAATGCGGTTTGCCATGGAGCCATAATCAATAAGTTAAATTGGCCAATTTCTGGATGTGTTACACTTGCATAAAAATTAGCATCAGTAATAGTGTATGAATCAGTGATAGTTAGGGAAATACCTGGGTATGTACTATCGGCACTTTCAGATATAGCAGAATTCAACGTGAAAGGGTAATCAGTACAAACATTTTGAGCTTGGTAAGTATAATTTCCTACGGCAAAGGCTCTTGAAACATTAAAGAATATATTAGCACTCGCTTTTACCATAAATCTACAATAAGCACCACTTATTCCAGCAGGTAATGTTACTGCTTGTGATCCGTCATTAGGAGTTCCAGTAAGTAATGTTGTCCAAGTTAGCCCATTGTCAGCAGAGAATGAAATATCTACGTTAGTAGCTCCTGTAATAGTGTTATGTCCTGATGTTCCAGTTGCACCTGTCCAGACTACTGTTTGAGTAGAACCAACAGGGTAAGTAGTACTTGCGGCAACTGTAACAGTAAGAGGTGTCTTGTTAACTACATTAACAATCATATCATCAAATCCAGTTTGACCCCCTGTTACAACGTTATCTCTAACTGTGAGTCTGAAATTTAATGTTCTTACTACAGAACTTAATGCTTCAACAACAATATCTGCACCTTGTGTTGTAGCACTTAGGTTTAATACACTTGTCCAATTAGGAAACGTCCTAGAAGGAGTGCTAGTAGGTAGGTAGGTTCTAAAGTTTGGTCCACCAGCTTTTGTTGTTGATGCAGGTGATCCAGTTGTTAAGTAAGTAGTACCATCAACTTGGTCAAACTGTTCCCATTGATAAGTCAATGACCCACCACCAGTATCGGTAGCTGATCCAGTTAAAGTAAAAGGTGTACTGAATGGAATTGAATAATCACTACCAGCATTTACAACTGGTACGCCGTGAGTTATTGAAGTTTCAACATCACATGTTTTGGTTAAAATATTTGCTTGAATTTGAGCAATACTTCCTGCGTGGAAAGTTTCTATAGAATGGGAGGCAACATCATAGCTTGTGATACCAGCATATCCCATAATAGTTACACCTGAACCTACTTCATAATTTGTTGGATTGTCTTCTGTTGTATGGGTAAAAGAGTGATTTCCACCTAATTGATGTCCCATTTCGTGTACTACATAATCAATGTCGAAATTATCTCCAGATGGAATGCCATCCCCAGGAGAAGTAAATCCGCTACCTTTATTTTTATCTGCAGTACTTGAAGTGTCGTTTGTACAGACACAACCAATACAACCTGCATTACCACCGCCACCATCTGCGCCAAATAAATGACCAATGTCATAAGCAGCGTTATTTGCGGACAATGTAGTAGATGGACCTGTCAAAGAAGTACTAAGTGTGTTTTGTAATTCTGTATTCCAAGCGCCAGTTGAGCCAGTTGCAGAGTCTGAGTATGGGTCTGTGGTTGGATTATAGAATATTACATTTTGTGATTGAGATACTAAGTTTAGATGGATAGCAAAATCTCTTTCGAATACACCATTAACTCTAGTGTAAGTGTTGTTGAAAGCTGCTAAAACTAGTCCAACTTGAGCTGAACTTGTAGCTCCAAAATAATTTGAATATTCTGCTGTGCAAGATTGAGCCGCTTTGAAAGTTCTATATTTAGCATCATTAAATCTAGCAGCATGGCTTTTACCAAGTTCTTTTAAGTTTGCTTCAACAACCTCATCAGGAGTTGAACATCTGAAAGAACGAATTATATTAGTATCTGTTTTGCTGTAAACAGCATAAATGCTGCCATCAGTAGAATATACTTCCATGTAGTCATTAGGTTTGTTAGCACTCATGATCATGGTTTGTATTCCTTGGGGGCTAATGCTTAATCTAACTTGAAGTGAAGGATTGTCGATTCCAATTCCTGCATAAGCTCTAATTTCTGGGAACTGAGCTTGCAAATCTGGTTCAAAATTAGAAGCTTCAAACATTCTAAATTTTTCAATTTTACCAATCGAGGTTGGTAATTCAATTACAGCACTTTTAGCATCAGGTTTAAATCTGTCTTCTGCTGTTAGTAGGTTTTGTTTGATGGCTTGAAAATCAAGATTGTATAATAAGTATTTTTTTGGAAAGCTTTCACGAGTTACATTTTTGTGAATTCTTATTCCTTCAATACTTTCAACCTTAGTCCAAACCTTTTTCTGAGCGTTCATTTGCATTAATGAAAGAACAGAAATACTTAATACAAGTAAAGTTTTTTTCATTTTTATTGGGATTTTGTTAAAGTATTTACAAATATAGAATTTTATTTTGGTAAAAATGTTAAAAAAAGCAAAATCATAGTTGAATTGTTACATGATGTTTGGATGATAATTTTCTACTTAAATTCATTTTTTTTTCTATATTTGTTTATTAATCACTTAAAAATTCATAAATTAATGAAAAAAATTACTCTATTAACCTTTTTATTAGTGTTTTCCTTAGTATTAGGTCAAAATAAAAAAGAAGGCAGAGTTGTTTTTGGTAAAACAATAGCTGCTGACAAAATTTCTCCTTCAGGGCACATAAGATGTGCTACTGATGAATATAATGAATATTTGAGATCTAAAAATCCAAAAATGGAAACTTTAGAACAGTTTGAAGCATGGATGGCTAATAGAATTCAGCAACAACAGTCTATGTCTCAGACAGGTGGTATTATTTATATTCCCGTAGTAGTTCATGTAATTCATAATGGAGATGCTTATGGAGTAAATGAAAATATTACCGATGAGCAAGTTCAATCACAAATAACTGTCATGACTCAAGACTATAGAAAAATGCTTGGTACTCCTGGATACAATACAAATGCGGTAGGTGCCGATGTACAAGTTGAGTTTGTTTTAGCAAAAGTAGATCCAAATGGAAATCCAACTAATGGAATTGATCGTGTGAACCTTTGTCAAGCTTCTTGGTCAGATACTGATATTGATGGTATTGTTAAGCCAACTACAATTTGGGATCCAACTCAATATATGAATATGTGGTCTGTGAATTTTTCGGATTCTACGTTACTTGGTTATGCACAATTTCCAGAATCTACATTAGCTGGATTATCTACAGCTGCACAAAGTTCTAGTACTGACGGTGTAGTGGCGGGTTATCGTTCCTTTGGAAGTTCAAGTTTGGCTACTGGTGACTTCTCTGCTCCCTATGACAAAGGAAGAACAATGACTCATGAGGTAGGGCACTTCTTAGGATTGAGACATATTTGGGGAGATAATACCACTTGCCCTAGTACTAATACATCAACTAATAAAGATTTTTGTGCTGATACTCCAGCGGCAAGTGCGCCCAATTATGGCTGTGTTACTGGAACAGATTCTTGTCCATCAAATCCTGGAGTAGATATGATACAAAATTACATGGATTATACAGATGATACATGTATGAATATATTCACTAATGATCAGAAAACTAGAATCACTACGGTTTTAAATAATTCGCCTAGAAGAGCATCTTTAAAGACATCGAATAAAGATGTAGCTATACCTTTATTTGCAAATGATGCAGAAGTAAAAATTGAAAATTTATGTTCAGGTAGTTCTATAGCAACATGTTCAAACCCTAACCCAGGGCTTCCTCTTAAACAAGTTTCACTATATAACAGAGGTACTGCAAATTTAACATCAGCAACTTTGACTTACAATATAGATGGAGGTACAAATTATACTTATAATTGGACAGGTTCGTTGGCAACAAACAAATACGCCTTGATTTCATTGCCTAACACAGGTGCTGATGGAATGTTGACGGTTACAGTTACTGCTGCAAATGGAACCGATCAAAGAGCTTCAAATAATACTTCTGTGATGTCATTTACAGGTGGTGGTGCAGCTCCTACTGTTCCTTATTATAATTATACAACTTTCACTTTTACTTTAATAGGTGATAGATACGGAACTGAAACAACGTGGTCATTGAAAAATGCTGCTGGAACAACATTATACTCTGGTGGTCCTTATACTAATTTGACTAGTAATGGTACACAAACATTAGTTAACAATCAAACTTGGACATTACCAACTAATGGATGTTATTATCTAACAGTAAATGATTCCTATGGAGATGGTATTAATGGAGATTTCGGTTCGGGAAGTTATACAGTTAAAACAAATTCTGGAGCTATTACAGTAGTGAATAATACCACTTTTACAAGTTCATCTGCTGTACATTATTTTACAAATAATGCATCGTTAGTTAATGAAAGTTTTAATATGCTTGAGGGTGTTGTTCTTTATCCAAATCCATCAAGAGACTTTTTTACAATTAATATTCCTGCTGGACTTGAAAAAACAGGTAAGATGGAAATATTTAATAGCATTGGTCAAAAAGTTATGACCAAAGCTGTTGTGTCTGATGCTGATTTGAATGTAAATGTATCGAATTTTGCTAACGGAGTTTATTTCTTAAACTTAAATGTTGGTGGTTCATCAAAGACATTGAAATTTATCAAAGAATAGATTAGAAATTAATAATAAATTAAAAAAAGGATTGAACATTATTCAATCCTTTTTATTTTTGCATAAAAATAAGATTTTGAAAGTTTATCACAATATTAAAGAAGTAACATTAACAAACAAAACGGTCGTTACACTTGGAACTTTTGACGGGGTTCATAAAGGACATCAAGCCATATTAAAAAGACTTGTTGCTATTTCTCAAAAAGAAAACTTGGAATCTTTAGTGCTAACTTTTTTCCCTCATCCAAGAAAAATAGTTTCAAATCAAGATGAAATTAAACTTTTGAATACTATACATGAGCGAACAGCATTATTAGAGAAAAATGAAATAGATCATTTTGTGATACATCCTTTTGATGTTGAATTTGCTAATTTATCTCCTTTAGAATTTGTGGAACAGGTCCTAGTTAAACAATTTAATGTGAGAAAAATAATTATTGGTCATGATCATAAGTTTGGTAAGAATAGAGCAGCGAATTTTCATGATTTAATTGATTTTGGTAAACAATTTGGATTTGAAGTTGAAGAGATTTCTGCTCAAGTAGTAGATGAAGTTTCTGTAAGTTCAACTAAAATTAGAAATGCTTTGTTTGAAGGAAATGTTGCCCTAGCTAATGAGTTTTTAGGATATCAATACACAATTCAAGGAACGGTTGAAAAAGGGAATCAATTGGGAAGAACCATTAATTTTCCAACAGCTAATTTAGCTATTAATGAAGATTATAAATTGATACCCAAAATAGGTGTTTATGCAGTCGAAATATATTATAAAAATCAAAAATATTTTGGAATGATGAATATCGGTATGCGACCGACAATTAATGGGGTAAATAAAACTATTGAAGTTCATGTTTTTGATTTTAATAAGAACATATATGGTGAAAAGTTGACCATAGAATTTGTTAAAAAAATTAGAGAAGAACAAAAATTTGAGTCCTTTGAACAGTTAAAAGAACAGCTAGAGCGTGACAAAAAAACAACGATAAATCTTTTTCGTAACTAGATAAAATTACTATGCGAAAATGGCTAAATACTTCTATTGATAATTCAGGACTTATACTTTTTAGAATTTTATTTGGAGTTTTAATCATGTTTGAGTCTTTCGGGGCTCTTTTGTTGGGGTGGGTTAATACCGTTTTTATTCAAACTAAATTTACTTTTCATTTTATCGGTTTTGATTTTTTAGAATTACTTCATGGAATAAAAATGTATTATTATTTTGTAGCTATGGGAGTTCTAGGGTTGTTAATTGCCTTGGGTTTCTTTTATAGATGGGTCATTATTGGATTAACTATTCTCTGGACTTTAGTCTATTTTGCTCAAAAGGAATTTTATAATAATCATTATTATTTTGTGGTTTTGATAGCCTTTATTATGTGTTTCTTGCCTGCTAATAAAAGATGGAGTTTAGATGTTCATTTTTTTCCAAAAATAAGCACTACTCAAGTTCCAAGATGGATGCCTTTTTTATTGATATTTCAGGTTGGTATTTTGTATTTCTATGCTTCATTAGCAAAAATATATCCAGATTGGTTAAACGGTACATTTGCTAGTATTCTGCTAAGCGGTTACAGTGCAAGTTCTTTTTGGCTTGAATTAATTAATCAAAAATGGTTTGTTCTTGCCTATTCGTATTTAGGTTTGTTTTATGATTTGTTTATTATTCCAGCTTTGCTTTGGAAGCGAACTAGAATCTTTGCTATTTTAGCTTCTTTATTTTTTCATTTGTCTAATGCGTTATTTTTAAAAATAGGTATCTTTCCTTTTTTTGCATTGAGTTTTATTGTTCTTTTCCTAGATTATCAAAATATGAATTACTCATTGTTTAAGACCAATGAAGTTCGAAAAATGGCATTGACAAATAGTTTTACAAATTTATATAAATTGATTTTTATTCCGTTTTTCATATTTCAACTTTTGTTGCCAGTGAGGCATTTTTTTATTAAAGGGAATGTCTTGTTTACCGAAGAAGGACATCGATTGTCTTGGAGGATGATGTTAAGCGAAAGAAGAGGTAAGCTTAGAATCAAAGTGTTGAATAAACAAACTAAAGAAATTTTCTATCATAATATATTAGCAGATTTAAACGCTAAGCAAATCAATATTGTATCTCATTCACCAGATATGATTTGGCAATATTGTCAAAAAATAAAAGAACAATATATATTTCCAATTGAAATTTATGTTGAAAGTTTTGTTTCTGTTAATCGAAGACCTTATTATCGATTAATTGATCAAAAAGTGAATATGGCAGAAGCAAAGTTTGATTACTTTTTTCACAATGAATGCATTTTACTGCAAGAGTTGAATTAGTTGCATTTTTACCATTTTTTTTAAGTATTTTTGAAACCTCAAATAAACAAAACCATGAGTATAACAAGACATAATTGGACCAAGGAAGAAATTATTGCTATCTACAATAAGCCATTAATGGATTTATTATATGATGCAGCAACTATTCATAGACAATATCACGACCCCAATGTAGTTCAAGTTTCAACACTATTATCAATCAAAACAGGCGGCTGTCCAGAAGATTGTGGTTATTGTCCACAAGCTGCTAGATATAGCACAAACATTGAAGGTAATGATTTAATGAGTGTGCAACAAGTAAAAGCCCAAGCTTTACGTGCAAAGTCATCAGGTTCTTCTAGAGTCTGTATGGGTGCTGCTTGGAGAAATGTTAAAGATGGACCAGAGTTTGATCAGGTATTAGAAATGGTTCGTACAATCAACAAGTTAGATATGGAAGTTTGTTGTACATTAGGAATGCTTACGGAAAATCAAGCACAACGTTTAGCGGAAGCGGGACTTTATGCTTACAATCATAATTTAGATTCTTCAGAAGATTATTATAAAGAAGTAATCTCTACAAGAGGTTTTGAAGATCGTTTACAAACTATTGAAAACGTTAGAAAAACAAATGTAACGGTTTGTAGCGGAGGAATTATTGGAATGGGTGAGAGTGTGGAAGATCGCGCAGGAATGCTAGTTGCTTTAGCAACATTGAACCCTCAACCAGAATCAGTGCCAATAAATGCTTTAGTGGCGGTTGAAGGAACACCCTTAGAAGATCAAAAGCCAGTTGAAATATGGGAAATGATAAGAATGGTTGCAACAACAAGAATTGTAATGCCAGAAACACAAGTACGCCTTTCAGCAGGTAGAACAGAAATGAGTAGAGAAGGGCAAGCTATGTGTTTTTTTGCAGGTGCTAACTCTATTTTTGCAGGAGATAAACTTTTGACTACTCCTAATCCAGATGTAAATGAAGATATGAAAATGTTTGAAATGCTTGGTTTACAGCCTCAAAAACCATTCATTAAATTGATGCAGCCTAAAACGGTTGAAGCAGAAGATTCTAAGTTTCAATCTTTAGGAGAAAAGCCAAAATGGTCAAGACCAGGACATGCAATTGAAAGAAATTTGGAAGCTTCTATTAAAGGTAAATAACACTTTTTTAAGATTTTTGTCTTAACAATTTTATAAATTTGCTCTAACATTTGTTAGAGCTTTTTTTATGGGAATATTTTTAGAAGAGATTGAGCGTGTAAAAACTATTAGCAAAGAAGATTTTTACAATAAATATGTTAAGAAACAAAAACCAGTTGTTATTGAGCAGTTGACCGTAGATTGGCCAGCCTATGAAAAATGGCATCTAAATTATATTAAAGAAGTAGCGGGTGAAAAAATAGTCCCACTTTATGATGATCGACCAGTGTCTCATGAAGATGGATTTAATGAAGCTCATGCTAAAATGAAAATGAGCGATTATATTGATTTACTTCAATCGAAACCTACAAATTATCGAATTTTTTTGTATAATCTAATGAAAGAAGTGCCTTCATTAGCAAGAGATTTTAAATGGCCTGATATAGGTTTGCGTTTAGTAAAACAATTGCCTATGTTGTTTTTTGGGGGCGAAAATTCCAAAGTATTTATGCATTTTGATATTGATTACTCCAATATTTTACATTTTCATTTTCATGGTGAAAAAAGATGTATGCTTTTTACTCCAAATGCCACGCCATATATGTATAAAGTTCCTTATTCACTAATAGCAAGAGAAGATATTGACTTTGATAATCCTGATTTTGAACAATGGCCTGCTTTAGAGCAAGTTAAGGGTTTGGTTTGCAATTTAAAGCATGGTGAAATGTTATATATGCCCGAAGGTTATTGGCACTATATGAAATATGTAACACCAGGCTTTTCGATGAGTTTGAGAGCCTTTCCAAGGAAGCCGTTAAATTTATTAAAAGCGATTTATAATGTTTTTTTTATGAGACATTACGACAATTTTATGCGAAAGAGAAAAGGTCAAGCCTGGATTGACTATAAAAATGAACAAGCCATTTTACGAACAAATAAAAAGTTAAATAAAGAAGTCTCTATTAAATAGAGACTTCTTTATGCTAATTGATAGTTTTGCATTGGAGTGGTTGAAATGCCATGTTTTTCAATTAGGCTTTTTAGTATCTCTTCTAAGTCTTTAGCTACTTCTAAATCAATCAAAATTTGACTTCTTGTCCATAAATCTATTAGATTAGTGTCTAATTTTTCTAAAGTTAGAACGCCTAACTTTTTTAAAGCAAGAGCATTGTATTCTTGTTCAAGTTGTTTTTTGATTGGAATAACCAGTAATTTTTTGTTTAAATACAAAGTTTCAGCTGGAAGTTCAAAACCTGCATGGCATAAAACTCCTTCGCAATGATTTAATTTGAATAAAAAGTCTTCCTCATTAATGGGGTTCACACTACAGTTGTTTACATAAAATTCTGTTGAGGTATATCTAGAAAAGATATGCCAATTTACAGGTATTTTACTAAGAGTTTTTATTATTTTCTCATCTGAAAAAGCAGGTAAGTAGACTACAAAATTTCCTTCAGATGATTGGGGCTTTAATTGTTTAATTTTTCCTCTTATAACTGGTGGAAAAAGGTTTGGGTGGTAACTTTTAAAATGAAAACCATATTTTATTTTGCAAGGTGCATATAGTTTTAATATTAAGCGTGAAATTAAGTCTGTTTTTTTAGGCTTAGGAGTATTTTCAAACAATAAAGACGCTTGATGAGACAGTGAAATACAATTGCCTCCTTTTAATTTTGAAGCCCATGCACTCACAGGTTCAAAATCATTGATAATAATATCATAAGAGTTGACATGTAGTTGAAAAACATTTTTAAAAAACTTCCAATAATTGTTTTGTAGAAGCGTTTTTAAGTAGGATACCTTTCCTTTTTTATTGTAAACTAATGAAATGCCATTGAAATTGTAGTTGATTTTGAATGGGATATCTAATTGGGATTGATTTCCACTAGTTAATAAATCCACAGTTCCTATTTTTTGAAGGATTGGAATAATTTCTTGTGCTCTAGCTATGTGTCCGTTGCCTGTTTTTTGAAAAGCATATAATATTTTCATCGAATATAAATTAAAAATTAATTACGTCCTTGATCAGCATTTCTATAGTTTGCTGTTCATATGGGTCTAATTCAAAGTCCTTATTTTCTTCAAACATTTTCTTGTCGTAAGTAAAGAGAGTCCATTTAGAATTATGATATTCTAAAGCAGTTAAGTTTTCAATCCAATCACCACTATTTAAATAAGTGCATCGACCATTTTTGGTTTCAATTTCTCTAATTTGAGGTTGATGAATGTGTCCGCAAATAACATAATCAAAGTTGTTTTCTATAGCTAATTCAGAAGCTGTTTTCTCGAAATCCCCTATAAATCGAACCGCTTTTTTTACATTATTTTTAATCTTTTTCGAAAAAGAATATTTCTCTCTACCTAGTTGCACTAATATCCAATTACTTAGCACATTCAGTCTAATCAATAAATCATAACCCCAACCTCCTAATTTAGCAATCCATTTGGAGTGTTGAACGGAGGCGTCAAATACGTCACCATGAAAAAACCAAGCTTTTTTATTGTCTAATTCCAAGGTTTTTTTGTTTACTAAGGCAATGTTACCGAATGATACGTTGGAAAATCGTCTAAGAAACTCATCGTGATTACCAATGATATAAGTGACTTCGGTTCCTTTATTAGCAAAATCAATAATTTTTTTTATAATTTTTAAATGGCTTTTAGGAAAATAGCTTTTTTTGAATTGCCAAATATCAATAAAATCTCCATTAATTATAAGTTGCTTGGGTTGAACTGATTTTAAATAGTGTAGCAATTCTTTTGCTTGACATCCATAAGTACCTAAATGCACGTCGGAAATAACAACAATATCAACTTTTCTTGCCATGTGAAATGTTTCTTGCAAAGAAAAAGTCAGTATGTTAAGCTAGTAGTAGGAAAAGTTTAAATCTTTGGAAGAAAAAAAGCTTATGTGTTAAGTTTCTGTCACATAAGCTTTTATTTGTATTATTCGGTGATAATCTGAAGGGTTTCTCTACTAATTTGTTTCACCAACACTTTTTTATTTAGTTCAACCATTTCAGCTGCAGATTGGTCAAAATGCCTGATGGTGTATAAGGAAACATTTTCGTTGTAAGCTACTTTAAACTTTTTGGAAAGTACTGCTTTTAGTTCACTGAATTTATCGAATTTATCCTCCACACAAACAGAAAAACTGATAGCCGTGTTTTGAATTAAACTCACTTTAATTTTATACTGATGGAATAAATGAAAAATTTCACTAATATTTTCTTCCATTATAAATGAAAAATCTATGGATGAAAGTGAAATCAAAATTTGGTTTTTCTTTACAATGAAGCAAGATGTTCTTGGTTCTAAATCAGCACCCTTACTTACTTTTGTTCCAGGTAGAGTTGGGTTAACAAAAGATTTTACAAATAATGGAATTTCTTTCTTTTGGAGTGGTTGTAAGGTTTTAGGGTGAATGACACTTGCTCCATAAAAAGCTAGTTCAATAGCCTCTCTATAGGAAATTTGATTCAGTAAAACAGCGTTTTCAAAATAACGGGGATCGGCATTTAAAACCCCAGGTACATCTTTCCAAATGGTAACATTTTCAGCACCTAAACAATAAGCAAAAATTGCAGCTGTGTAATCAGAACCTTCACGGCCTAAAGTTGTTGTGAAATGATTGTCATCAGCACCTAAAAAACCTTGTGTTATGTACAATGCTTTTTTCTTATTTAATTTACTAATGTTTTTTTGAGTGTTTTCCCAATCCACATTTGCATCACGATAAGTATTATCTGTTTTAATATAATTTCTAACATCTAACCATTGATTAATGAGGTTTTCATGATTGAAATAGTGACTGACAATAGTAGTTGAGATAAGTTCTCCAAAACTTACAATTTGGTCATAAACAAAATTATAATTAGGAGATTTATTATTTTTTAAAAAGTAGTCTAAATCTTCAAAATGTTGGCTAACAGCTTTATAAGCACTTATGAAATTTGGTTTTTTTTCGTCGCCATATAAGTCTAATAATATTTCAATATGGTATTTTTTGACATCTTGTACTGATGAAGTCAATTCCTTTGACTTGTCAAAGTAGTTTTTGATAACTACTTCAAGGGCATTTGTTGTTTTTCCCATAGCAGAAATCACGACCAATACATTTTCAAAACCCACTGTTTCTAATACCTGTTTTACATTTTTCACGCCAGTGGCATCCTTAACAGAGGCACCGCCGAATTTGAATATTTTCATCTTGTGTTGATTTAAAGGTTATAAGTGTGCAATGAAATGAGTAATTCCTGATTCATCCATGTGAACTACACGCCAATCTTCTAAAACTTTTGCGCCACTTTTTTCGTAAAATTTTATCGCATTGGTGTTCCAATTTAAAACATTCCATTCTATTCTTCTCACACCATCGCGTTTTCCTTGAATAATAATTTCTTTATATAAAGCAAAACCTGCTCCTGTTCCACGTTTATTTTCTTTTACAATGAGATCTTCTAAATGAAGAGTTTTCCCTTTCCAAGTAGAGTATCGGTAATAATACAAAGCCATTCCAATAATTTCTTCATTTTCTACAGCAATAAAAGTATGAAATAAAGGTTGAATTCCAAAGCCATCTCTTACTAAATCTTCTGTTGTAAGGACTACTGCTTCGGGCTCTTTTTCAAAAAGGGCTAGTTCTTTTATTAACTCTAACACTGAAGGCATGTCTTCAGCGACACCTTCTCTAATATGTAGCATTTGTAATGTTTTAAAAAATGAATTCTTATACAAAGTTACTTGATTATGTCATGATGTAAAAATAAAATGTTGGATTAATCAATTAACTGAAAATTAGTCTTGTTTATTGTTTAAATAAATTTTAGTACTATATCAATTTTCTTGTAAAATTATGTAAGTTTGCACTGCAATACAACTCAATCGATTTCGTAATGGAAGAAAGAAACAGAACCTTAGGTGAATTTATCATCGAAAACCAAACCGCTTTCCAATATTCTACTGGAGAGCTTTCAAGAATTATTAACTCTATTCGTTTAGCTGCTAAAGTAGTAAACTATAAAGTAAATAAAGCTGGATTAGTTGACATTGTTGGTGCTGCTGGTGATCAAAATATTCAAGGGGAAGACCAGCAAAAGTTAGATGTTTATGCCAATGAAGTATTCATTCAAACGCTAATTAATCGTGAAATTGTTTGTGGAATTGCTTCAGAGGAAAATGATGATTTTATTACTGTAGCAGGTAGCGACAATAGCCATAATAACAAATATGTTGTTTTAATGGACCCTTTGGATGGATCCTCTAATATTGATGTAAATGTATCTGTAGGAACTATATTTTCTGTATTTAGAAGAGTAACGCCAGTAGGAACACCTGTTACTATTGAAGATTTTTTACAACCAGGAGTAAATCAAGTAGCTGCGGGTTATGTTATTTATGGAACATCAACGATGTTGGTATACACTACAGGACATGGCGTGAATGGTTTTACTTTAAATCCAGCAATAGGAACGTTTTATTTATCACATCCTAATATGCGTTTCCCTGAAAAAGGAAATATCTATTCAGTTAATGAGGGGAATTACATTCATTTTCCACAAGGGGTAAAAGATTATATTAAATATTGTCAAGCAGAAGAAGAAGATAGACCATATACTTCTCGTTATATTGGAAGTTTAGTTTCTGATTTCCATCGAAATATGATTAAAGGGGGAATTTATATTTATCCTACTAGTTCAAAAGCACCAAAAGGTAAATTGCGTTTATTGTATGAATGTAATCCAATGGCATTTTTAGCTGAACAGGCTGGGGGAAAGGCTTCTGATGGTTATGGAAGAATTATGGAAATTCAGCCTACAGAATTACATCAGCGTGTACCATTCTTTTGCGGAATGAAAGATATGGTAGAGACGGCAGAATCGTTTATGGAAAAATACAAATAAGTTAAAGCGGTGTAAAGCCGCTTTTTTATTTCCTTAAAAAAATGTAAGTTTGGGTTTTATTAGAAATTGCAATGAATGAATTTTTGATTTACTTTAACATGGGTCTAAAGCACGTACTTGATATAAATGCTTATGACCACGTCTTGTTTTTAATTGCATTAATGGTTCCGTATGTCTTTAAAGATTGGAAACGAGTATTATTATTAGTAAGTTTATTTACTTTTGGTCATACTATTGCATTAATTTTATCTGTATTTGGATTTGTCTATATCAAAGAGGAAGTAGTGGAGTTTTTAATTCCTGTAACCATTTTAACAACTGCATTGTTTCACTTGTTTACGGCTGGTAAAAATGGTAAAAAAGAAAGCATTAATTTTGTAGCTGTAATTACTTTGTTTTTTGGAATCATTCATGGTTTAGGTTTTTCTAATTATTTTAAAGCTGTAATGGCAGGAAATGCAAATGATAAATTACTACCATTGTTAGAATTTGCACTCGGTATAGAAGCTGCACAAATTATTGTTGTTTTAGTAGTCTTAATTCTCGCTTATTTTGCACAAATAGTTTTTCGTTTTTCAAAAAGAGATTGGGCTTTAGTTTTATCTGCCTTTATTATTGGTGTGGTATTACCCATGATTATTGAGAGCGAAATTTGGAATCAAAATTAAATTAAGAGTTGATGAAAGCAGAAAAGAAATCTAGGTATGATAAAGCCTATTTAAAAATTGCTCGTGAATGGGGAAAATTATCTTATTGTAAAAGAAAACAAGTCGGTGCGATTATTGTAAAAGATAGAATGATTATTTCAGATGGATATAATGGAACGCCAAGTGGTTTTGAAAATTGTTGTGAAGACGAACAAAATTTGACTAAATGGTATGTGCTTCATGCTGAAGCTAATGCTATTTCAAAAGTGGCGCGATCTACACAATCTTGTGAGGGAGCAACATTATATATAACATTATCGCCATGTAAAGATTGCAGTAAATTAATTCATCAGTCAGGAATTAAAAGGGTAGTATATTTAGAAGAATACAAGGATTGTTCTGGTGTAGATTTTTTAAAGAAAGCAGGCGTTGAGGTGTCTTACATTCCAAACTTAGATGAATAACTTCAATAAATATACTATTTATATTCCCATTTTTATAGCAACTATTTTTGCTTTAGGTGTTTTGTTGGGATACAAAATGAATGTAATAAATCAGCCCAGCACCAAAACTGATATAGGTAAAAATAAAATCATCAGATTACTTGATTTAATTAATAGGGAATATGTCGATAAAGTAAATACAGATTCTATAGTAGATTTGACTGTTAACGGAATTTTAGAAAAACTAGATCCTCATTCTGTTTATATCCCGAAAGAGTCTTTGGCTCAAGTTAATGAAAGTATGGAAGGGAATTTTGTGGGTATTGGTGTGAATTTCTACATGTATAAGGATACATTAACGGTCATCAAACCAGTAGTTAATGGCCCTTCTGAAAGAGCTGGAATAAAGTCTGGAGATCGAATCTTATTTGCTAATAAGCAACAATTATTCAATAAGAAAATAAAAAATGAAAAATTGTTCCAAATTCTAAAAGGAGAAGTTGGAACAAAAGTGAATTTAGTCATTTATAGAAAAGCTGAAAACAAGAAATTTACAGTCTCTGTTACTCGAGATATAATCCCTATAAATAGTATTGACGTAGCTACCATGCTAAATGCTAAAAAAGGTTATATTAAAGTTAACCGTTTTGCAGAAACTACTTATAAAGAATTTCATCAAGCTCTTGTGAAACTTAAAAAGCAAGGGATGAATGAAGTTATTGTTGATTTAAGAGGTAATGGGGGCGGATATTTAGAAATGGCTGTAGCTATGGCGGATGAATTTTTGAAAAAAGGAGAGTTAATTGTAAAAACCAAAAACAAAGGAGGTGTTGTTGAGAATTCTTATGCGACTGATAAAGGAGTTTTTGAATCGGGTAAGGTGGCTATTTTGATAGATGAAAGTAGTGCTTCTGCAAGTGAAATTTTTGCAGGCGCAATTCAAGATAATGACCGAGGTTTGATTTATGGTAGACGCTCTTTTGGAAAAGGATTAGTTCAAAAAGAAATGAAGTTAGATGACGGATCAGCAGTTCGATTGACAGTTGCTCGTTATTTTACCCCTTCAGGTAGAAGTATTCAAAAGCCATTTTTGGATAAGGGTAATAATTACTTTAATGACTTTGAAAAACGTTTTACCAGTGGAGAATTGTATAAGGCGGACAGTATTAAAGTGGCGGACAGTTTAAGGTTTAAAACAAAAAAAGGACGAATTGTTTATGGAGGAGGTGGTATTATTCCAGACATTTTCGTTCCACTTGAAGACTTCCATTCAGAAGAAGGTATAAATGTCTTGCTGCAGTCAGAATTACTAAATTATTATGTCTTTGAAAAATTAGATGAAGATAGAGCTTTTTTTAATGGTTTAAACCAAGCGTCTTTAAAGAAAGAGTTATTCGGTAAAGCAAAATATTTTAATCAGTTCAAGCAATATATGATTAATAACGGATTGCTAATAAGCTTAGTAAATCAGAGAAAAAAAGTGTTAACTTATTTATATGCAGAGTTTTCAAGACAATTGTTCAATGATACATCTTATTATAAAATTACGTTGCCTAAAGATAAAATGATTAAAAAAGTTTTAGAGAAAGAAATATAATTTAAGAAATAATTGACATCAATTCGCTTTTTCTTAACTTTTTTATATTTGGTTTCACATTACATTTGACCTAGTTAAATTAATTAATGTGGTCAATAAAATTACTCTCTTTCTCTTTTTTTGTAATGTGTCGAACGCTCAATCCGTTCTTTTGAAAGGAAAAGTGCTGCAAGACAATGTTCCTATTGCAAATGTCGAAGTTATAAATAAACAATTGAATAATGTTTCATTGACAAATGTCTTGGGAGAATTTGAAATTCCAATTGAAAGAGAAAACAATTTGGCTTTTTTTAAAAACGGATATGATTTCCAAGCCATAATTGTTGATGACGAATTGCTTGAAATTAAATACCGTACAATACAATTGGTAAAGAAAGAACAACTAATTGAAGAAGTAGTTGTGAAAAAACAAACTACTATTCCAATAATTAAAGTTGAAAGACAATATCAGGAAAGAAAGTTTGCCATTCCTGATGGTTCCATTCAAAATGGAGTTGATTTTGTGCAAGTTTTTAAATTATTATCAAAAATTTTCAAAAAGGACAAACCTAAAGAGGTTAAGAAAGAATGGGTTTCTTTTCATACGTATGTAAATTTTAATTTTACAGACGCTTTCTTACTTCAAAGTTTGGAATTAAAAGGAACTCAATGGAATGATTTTATAACTTATTGTGATTTTGATCCTGAAAAAACATCAATTATTGAACAAGAAAATAAAATGATTTTACTCGACTTTTTAATAAAAAAAGCAAAAGAGTTTAAAGAAAAGAATAATTAATTATTCTTTTGGTAAAGCATCGTGAATTTGGACAGGTGTGTTATCATTCCATAATGTCATTATATCAGTGGCAACTGCAGCACCACTTCCAGCGGCAATCATTAGTTGACTTCTTAAACCTGCTAATGTTCCCACTGCATAGAGTCCCGGTTTTACTAGATAATCTTGATTTTTAAGTTGTAATCTATTTTTTTCAGGAGCTGCTTTCTGATGAGGTATTACATACTCATCAAGGCCTTCAATAGTAAAAGGGTTACTCGCTCCAATACCAATTATGATATTTTTAGCACGATAAATGTTTTTGTTTGTTGAAATAGAAAAAAGAGGTGATTCTCCTGAAATGGTAAGAACCTTTTCATTTTCAATTTGATCAATATGTGGGTACAACTTTTCTAGGTGAATTTTGCTTTCTTCTAATAATTCTTTTCCTTTTTTACCAGGAGTTATTCCGTAGGCATTATTAAAAACCGCAGTTTGTAAAGAGGAGGTTTTTTGATGCACAATAATTCCGATTTTTTTATCAGCCATAAAGGGTTTATGCTGTGCAGAACCAAAAAGTAAAGCTGCAGACATCCCAGATACACCACCGCCAATGATTAAAACATCAAATTCCATTACTACTTTGTGTTTTCGTCAACTTTTTTAGCCAATTGGTACAATACAACAATAATTATAGCACAGAAAGAAGCTACAATACCGATAAGAGCTACTGTACTTTCGCCTTGTAATGGGTTGCTGAAATTAATTCGAGTGGCATTAAAACCGATAGTTATCAAAGCTAAAATGATAACTACATAAGAGAAAATTTTCATTATATATATTTTTTAAATAAATAAGCCTTTAACATTGGCAGCAAATAATTTTACAGCGATAGCTAATAAAATAACACCAAAAACTTTGCGTATTACACCTAATCCATTGGTGCCTAATAAGCGTTCTATCTTACCTGAAGATTTTAAAACGCCATATACTACAATTACATTGATTAATATTGCAATGATGATGTTTGCTTTGTCATAAGCAGCTCTTAAAGATAAGATGGTCGTCATGGTTCCAGCACCAGCAATCAAAGGGAATGCAATTGGAACTATCGATGCTGTGGACGGATTGTCTTCTTTATATAAGCGAATACCTAAAATCATTTCTAGTGCCAAGAAAAACAAAACAAAAGAGCCTGCAACAGCAAAAGAATTCGCATCTATACCAATCAATTTTAATATTTCTTCTCCTACAAATAAAAAGGCAATCATGATAATAGCAGCAACAATAGTTGCTTTTTCAGATTGAATATGTCCCATTTTACTGCGTAAATCAACAATGATAGGAATACTTCCCACAATATCAATTACCGCAAATAAAATCATACTAATGGTGAAAATTTCTTTCCAATCGAACATAATCTTAAAATTTTTGCAAATATATGATTTTACATGATTTTTAACTCTTAAAGAAATGATAACATTTTGAATTCTTTTACTAATCAAAAAAATCAAGTTACCTTTGCATCTTAATTTCAATTGTATGTTTCAATTAAATAAAACGATTATTTCTGAAGAAATTTTAGAAAAAGAATTTGTTTGCAATCTTTCTGCTTGTAAAGGAGCTTGTTGTGTAGATGGTGATGCAGGTGCTCCCTTAACTAGAGAAGAAACACAGATTTTAGTTGATCTTTATCCTAAAGTAAAACCTTTTTTACGTCCTGAAGGAATTCAAGCTATAGAAGAACAAGGCGCTTTTGTAATAGGAACAGATGGCGAGTTTGAAACAACTTTAATCGATGGTAAAGATTGTGCTTATGTAATTTTTGATGATCAAACAGCATTGTGCGGTATTGAACAAGCGTATAATGAAGGAATAGTAAATTGGAAAAAACCGGTTTCTTGTCATTTATATCCTATTCGAGTAAAAGAGTACTCTGATTTTGCTGCAGTAAATTACCATAAATGGCATATTTGTTCCGATGCTTGTTCTTTAGGGAAAGAATTACAGGTTCCAGTATATAAATTTGTTAAAGAAGCGCTTGTTCGTAAATTTGGCGAACAATGGTATGAAGAGTTAGAAAAAGTGGCTGAAGAAATGAAAAAATAGCGACTTAAAATCAGTCCTTTAAAACGCTCAAAACTGTTGGTTTTTCAATAGCTTGAGCGTTTTTTATTTGCAAATGTTGAATTTGTAAAATATTGATATACAATAAGATGAATTTGTTATTTTTCAAAATGTAAAAAAAACAGCTTTGTTAAAAACTTCGTCTAATTGTGAATAAGTTTGACTTTTATTTTCCATTTGATTTAACAAACTTTGTAGAATTCAAATTCAAAAATTTACAAACCAACTAAAAATATAAAAATCAAAAGATTATGTCTGTAGTAGAACCCATTTTAGCTGAAAACAAAGATCGATTTGTAATCTTCCCTATTCAACACCATGATATTTGGGATTTATATAAAAAACAAGAGGCGTGTTTTTGGACAGCTGAAGAGATTGACTTACATCAAGATATTACAGATTGGAGTACCAAATTAAACGATGATGAACGTTATTTTATTAAGCATATTTTAGCGTTTTTTGCTGCATCTGACGGAATTGTAAATGAAAATTTAGCTGAAAACTTTGTTAGTGAAGTACAGTATTCTGAGGCTAAATTTTTCTATGGTTTTCAATTGATGATGGAGAACATTCACTCTGAAACATATTCATTATTGATTGATACGTATGTAAAAGACGAAAAGGAGAAAAATATTTTATTCAAAGCGATTGAGAATTTCCCGGCCATTGCTAAAAAAGCGGATTGGGCTTTAAAATGGATTGACTCGCCAAGTTTTGCTGAACGTTTAATTGCTTTTGCAGCTGTAGAAGGAATTTTCTTCTCTGGAGCATTTTGTTCGATTTATTGGTTAAAAAAACGTGGATTAATGCCAGGATTAACGTTTTCGAATGAATTGATTTCACGTGATGAAGGTATGCACTGTGATTTTGCAGTTCACTTGCACAATAATCACTTAATAAATAAAGTTTCTAAAGATAGAATTACTGAAATTATTACTAATGCTTTAGATATTGAACGTGAATTTATTACCGAAAGTTTACCAGTCAGTTTAATTGGTATGAACGCGAAGTTAATGACTCAATATTTGGAGTTTGTTACCGATAGATTGTTGGTAGAATTAGGTTGTAAAAAAGTATACAACGTAACTAATCCTTTTGATTTTATGGATATGATTTCATTGGAAGGTAAAACTAATTTCTTTGAAAAAAGAGTAGGGGAATACCAAAAAGCGGGTGTAGTAAATAACGATGCTGGAGAAGATAAATTTAGTTTTGACGCTGATTTTTAATTAAATCGAAACAACACCCAAAAATCTAAAAAAACAAATAAGAAAACAACTAACCCCATTATAAAAAAGTAAGTTATGTACGTAGTAAAAAGAGATGGACGCAAAGAACCGGTATCGT
>CAYNNB010000020.1:0-34817 GCA_964398425.1 uncultured Flavobacterium sp. | reverse complement strand
TTAAGTACGGATAAAGACATCACGATTGAATATTTAGATAAAGATGGGGCTAAACACAATGAAGAAACAGGCGTTTTAACTTGGGAAATCAAATTAAAACCCAACGAAACCAAAAAATACAGAATTAGTTACCGAGTGAAACATCCTAAAGACAAAACAATTGGAAATTTGTAATGTAGAAAAAATCCCGGCCTAAACATTAAGTCGGGATTTTTCTTTTAAGGAGCTGGATTCGGAATCATCTCTTGTATCTTATTAATTTCGTTAATTACCTCATCTGTTAAAAGTACCTCAAACGCATTGATGTTTTCTTCTAATTGATCAATTGAAGTAGCGCCAATTATTGTTGACGTAACAAACGATTGATGATGCACAAATGCAATAGCTAATTCGGTTAAAGTGAGTCCTATTGATTCAGCTAACTCTTTGTATAATTTAGTAGCTTTAAAACAGTTATCATTTGTATAGCGGACAAAATTTTTAAACAATGTCATACGGGCATTTTCCGGATAACCATTTAAATACTTCCCTGAAAGAAATCCAAAACCTAAAGGCGAATACGCTAACAGTCCTACTTCCTCACGCATGCATATTTCTGAAAGTCCTACTTCAAATAATCGATTTAATAAGGAATACGGATTTTGAATAGTCGCAATTCTTGGTAATCCATGTTTTTCACTTTCGTTTAAAAACTTCATTACACCCCAAGGATTTTCATTAGAAACACCAATATGTTTAATCTTACCTTCTTTAATTAATCCATCAAAAATCGTTAAAACCTCAGCAATATTTTCTTTCCAGCTGGTATCAATTTTTTCTAAGCCTCTTTTTTGAAACATATTCATGATTCGTTCTGGCCAATGTAATTGATACAAATCGATAGTATCAATTTGCAATTGCTTCAAACTTAACTCTACAGCTTCAGTTAAACTTTTCTTTGAAAAATCTAACGGTTGACGAATATAATCTAACCCACGATTGGGTCCGGCTATTTTTGTAGCAATAACTAATTGATCTCTTTTGTGCTTGTTTTTAGCCAACCAAGTTCCAATATACCGCTCGGTGCTACCAAAAATATGCTCATTTCCACCAATAGGATACATCTCAGCTGTATCAATAAAATTAATGCCGCGCTCAAAAGCATAATCCATTTGATTGTGGGCTTCAGCTTCGGTATTTTGATTACCAAAAGTCATCGTACCAAGACAAATTTCACTTACTCTTAGCTCAGTATGAGGTAAAGTTATGTATTTCATCTCTTTTTTACTGCAAAAATACAAACATAAAAACTATTTCAATTCATTATTTTGTTTAAAAACTTTACAGTAATTTTACAAAAATATCCAAACATGAAAGTTTTAGTTTTAGAAGATGATTTGGTTTTGTCCAATGAAATAGTCACCTACCTGAAATCAATGAATATGGAGTGTGATGCTGTTTTTGATGGTGAATTATTCTTTAGACAAATTAACAATACTACTTATGATTTGTATATTCTAGATATTAACGTACCCAAACTAAATGGCTTAGATGTTTGTAAAAAAGTACGTGAAACAGATAAAAACACTCCTATTTTGATACTTTCTGCTTATAGAGAAATTCAAGACAAATTAGATGCTTTTACCTTTGGTGCTGATGATTATTTAGTTAAACCCTTTCACTTTGATGAGTTATATGTCCGGTTACTGTCTCTAAACAGAAGAAGTACTATGAAACAAGAAGACCATCAAATTATCAAAATCAAAGACTTAGAAATTGATTTGGACGAATCTAAAGTGAAACGGAATCAAGAAGTTATTGAACTGACTCCAAAAGAATTTCAATTATTGGTTATTTTAGCCAAAGCCAAGGGAAGAACACTTTCGAAGAACGCTATTGCTGAACAAATTTGGGACGTGCATTTTGAAAGCAACCTTAACACTATTGAAGTGTACATCAACTTCTTGAGGAAAAAAATTGATAAAAATTTTGAAGAAAAATTAATATTAACTCGACCTGGTTTTGGGTATTACATTAACATTGAATAATGACCTTAAAGAGAAAAGTAGCTATTAACATTTCCCTAGCTTTTTCTTTATTATTTGGATTAGCTGCTACTTTTGTATACTTGCGATTTACAGACTTTAGAAAAGCTGAATTTGAAGAAAAATTAGAAAATAAAGCATATAATACCGCTAAACTAGTAGATGAAATTAAGCGAATTGATAATGTTGCACTTCAAATTTTAGACCGAAAAACCCTGAATAAAATTAACAATGAAAAAATCCTAGTTTTTGATCATAATTATCAATTAATTTACACTAGTATTGATGATGCTAAAATTAATTGGACTAAGAATGATTTAATTCAACTTAACAAAAAAAGAACATTTTTTCGAACTATTGACGATAAAGAACTTTTAGGTATTCGATTCGATTTTAGTAAAAATGACCGCTATTATGTTTTAATACTTGGGCAAGATAAATATGGGATTTCCAAAATGAATTTCTTAATGGTTTCATTAATAGTATCTTTTGTTATTAGTATATTATTCATATGGACATTCACCTATTTCTTAATTAAAAAATCATTACAACCATTAGATGACTTTCAAGAAAAAATTACCACAATTTCTGCTAACCAACTAAATTTAAAATTACCTGAAAGCAATACCAACAATGAAATTGATTTGCTAACTAAAGCCTTCAACAACATGCTTGATCGTTTAGAAAAATCGTTTAGTATGCAAAAAGAATTCACTTCAAATGCTTCGCACGAATTATACACTCCATTAACTCGAATCGCTCTTCAAATTGAAAATTTAATGACAAAAGAAGAACATTCTGAGGGAACCAAAAAATACTTAAAAAACATCAATAATGATATTCATCAAGTTGCCGATTTAATTAATGCTTTATTACTTTTAGCAAGAGTTGAAAAAACTGAAATCAATAAAAACTTCAAACCTATAAGAATAGACGATATCATTTTAAAAGCCAATGAATTAACCGCAAAAAATTATCCAGAATTAATTGTGCATTTTGAGATTATTGACCATACTGATATGGACAATCCTCTTGAAATTAAAGGAAATCAAGCTTTATTAGTCATTGTGTTTACAAACTTAATTAAAAATGGTTTCTTATATTCGGAAGACAAAAAAGTAAACATTACAATCCATCAAAAATCGGTTACTGAATTAGCCGTTTCTATTGAAAATAATGGTTCTTCCATACCCATTGACGATCAATCTAAAATATTTGATTCTTTTGTTCGTGGAAAAAATGCAACAAATACACAAGGCAGTGGCATAGGACTTAGGATTGTAAAAAAAATCTTAGAATATCATAACGCCCAAATCACTTACAAATACAGTAATCAAACCAATATTTTCACCATAAATTTCTCAATTTAAGTTTTTTTTAAGGTGTTTTTAAAGCGCATTTAAGTTCATCAATTGAACTTTGTACCTATAATTTATTTCCTATGAAAACTAAATTAATTGGTCTTTTTACATGCGCCTTTTTTGTCCAAATATTTGCCCAAAACAAACTTTCTATTACGGAAAGTGAGTCCTTGTTTTTAAAAAACAATTTATACCTACTTGCAAATCATTACAATATAGACATTAGTGAAGCTCAAATTTTACAAGCCAAAATTTGGGATAACCCTCAATTTGGATTAGAAGTCAATGCTTGGGCTCCAAATAACGAGCAAAAATTTTTCAATGTAAACCAACAAGGTCAAAAATCGGCTTATATTCAACAACTAATTCATATTGGAGGACAAAGAAAAAATGCTATTGAACTAGCTAAATCTAATGCTAAATTAGCTAATTATGATTTCGAAATCTTACTGCGAGAATTAAAATTTCAATTGCGTCAAAGTTATTTTGAAATCTATTTTGATACTAAATCTGTTCAAGAATTAGATAAGCAATTAATCAATATAAAATCGGTAGTAAATGCCTATTCTGAACAAAACAAAAAAGGGAATATCTCATTAAAGGATTTGGTTCGATTACAAAATCTTCAATTAAATCTTCAAAAAAACAGAACAGAAATAATCAATAACATTAATGAAAACAAGAAGTCACTTAACTTGTTATTAGGTTATTCAGGTCAAGAAAACCTAGTGCTTGAGCCGTCAATAGATGAAATAAAAACCTATGAAAAAGAAGTGTTTGGCGACCTTACTAACCTACAAAAAGCAGCATTAGAGAATAGACCCGATTTCAAAAAAGCGGCTATACAAATTGAAAATGCCTCTATTAATTTAAAACTACAAAAATCATTAGCTATTCCTGATTTAACATTAGGCGCAAGCTATGATCAAAGAGGAGGAGCTTTTAACAATCAGACTAACTTAACTTTGGCTTTTCCACTACCGCTTTGGAACAAAAATAAAGGCAATATTAAATCCGCAAAATTTGAGGTAGATCAGGCAAAACAACTAAAAGAAATTGTAACACTTGAAGTAAAAAATGAAGTAAAATTAGCTTTAGATAAATTTCAAGAACAAAAAGCTAACTTTCAAATTACTAAAACTGAAATTCCCTTTAATCTTGATACTGTTTACCAAGGAGTATACAACAACTTTATTAAACGAAATATCTCTTTATTAGAATTTACAGATTTTCTTGAAAGCTACAATGAAAGTATGATCTCTATTAACAACATTAAAAAAGCTTATTTAAAAACTTGTGAAGAATTAAATTATACAACCGCTTCTAAAATTTTCTAAAAAACCTCATCATGATAAATAAAATCACAAAATACGGATTGCTAATTTTGATCTCTTTCGGATTTCAAAATTGTAAAAAAGAAGAATCAGAACCTGTGGAAAAAGGTTTTGAAATTACTGAAACCATGCTTAAAACAACCACTTTTGCTACAGCAAAAATAGAACCATTAAAAAATGAAATTAAATTTTTTGGAAAAATTTCAGCCGATAAAAACAAATTGATTGAAGTCTTCCCAATGGTAGGTGGAAAAGTTGAAAAAGTCTATGTTGAATTAGGTGATTATGTACAGAAAGGACAAGTTTTAGCTACCATTAGAAGCACAGAAGCTGCAGGTTATGAAAAAGATTTTGAAGATGCTGTAGGAGAAGTAAAAGTAGCTGAAAATAATTTGAAAGTGGCAAAAGAAATGTTTGATGGTAAATTAAACACTGAGCGAGATGTACTTTTAGCAAAGAACGAACTCAACATAGCAAAATCACAATTAAATCGAATTAAACAAACATATAAAATCATCAATATAAAACCCGGATCTATTTATCAGGTTGTAGCTCCAATAAGTGGTTATATTATTCAGAAAAATATCAATCAAGATATGCAATTGAGAAGTGATAGAAGCGATAATATTTTTGATGTAGCAGATACAAAAGATGTTTGGGCTATAGCAAATGTAAATGAAAGCGATATCAACCTAGTTGCCCTTGGAATGGATGCTTCCGTTTCCACTCTTTCTAACCAAGATAAAGTTTTCAAAGGAAAAATAGATAAAATTTTCCGAATAATAGATCCAGAAACAAATGCAATGAATGTAAGAATTGTACTTGATAATCCTAATTCATTATTGGTTCCAGATAGTAAAGCTACTATTGCGGTTTCCTATACAGAAAACAAATCCATGTTAGCTATTCCTTCTAATGCCATTGTTTTTGATAATAACAAAAACTATGTAATGGTATATAAAGATAAAAAACACATTGAAACTAGACCTGTTGAGGTATATCGTCAACTAAAAGAAGTAGCTTATATCACTTCTGGATTAAATGAAGGTGAAAAAGTGATTACTCACAATCAGTTGCTATTTTATGATGCCTTAAATGATTAAAAATGAAAAAGGAAATAATCATTATCGGACTGCTAGTAATTCAATTTGCAAAAGGACAGAATAAAGATTCTTTAGCAGTGGAACGATTTACTATTCATGGACAAAGTACGATCATTCAACAAAAAAAATCTGGATTCAATGCTCCTTATTCAGGCGATAATAGTTTATTACCTTCTGCAGAAAGTAAAACCTCTATCACTTCTACTCTTTTCATTGGAGCAAAACTCTGGAAGAATGCTAGTTTTTTTGTAAACCCTGAAATAGCAGGTGGATCTGGATTAAGCGAAGCTCTTGGAATAGCCGCGGCAACAAATGGTGAAACGTTCCGAATAGGAGATCCTGCACCTAAAATTTATTTGGCGCGAATGTTCTTTAGACAAATATTCTCTTTAAGTGATAACCAAACCTCAAGTAAAGATAAATATTTCCACAACCATAGCGACTTTAATCAATTGGCCGACTTTGAACCCCAAAAATATTTTTCAATCACCGTAGGGAAAGTTAGTATTTCCGATTACTTTGATGACAATTCATATAGTCATGATCCTCGAACGCAGTTTATGAGTTGGGGACTAATGGGAAATGGGGCTTGGGATTATCCTGCTAACACTCGAGGTTATACCCCAAGTATTATATTAGAATTGATTACACCAAAACATGAATTAAGATATGGATACTCCCTAGTCCCTCAAGTAGCCAACGGAAATTCAATGGATTGGAAAATAGGAAAAACAGGGGCTCATACAATTGAATATACAAGAAAATACAATGTTAATAAAAGAAGTGGTGCTGTTAGATTCCTTACATTCTATAACCTAGCTAATATGGGAAATTATGCTACAGCTATCATACAACAACCCGTAAATCCAAATATTGAAAATACAAGAAGCTACTCAAATCATAAATATGGATTTGGAATAAATGTCGAACAAGAGCTGACAAATGAATTAGGCTTTTTTGGAAGATGTAGTTGGAACGATGGAAAAAACGAAACTTGGCATTTTACTGAAATTGACAGAAGTTTAAGTTTAGGATTTCAACTTTCAGGAAACCAATGGCATAGAAAAGAAGATAAAATTGGATTGGCTTATGTGATATCAGGACTTTCTAAAGAGCATAGAGACTATCTAAAAAATGGTGGTAAAGGATTTATTCTAGGAGATGGCAACTTAAATTATGCTCCAGAACAGCTAACCGAGTTTTACTATGCAGCGCAATTAACGCCTAATATTTTCATTACAGGAACTTACCAACTTGTAATTAATCCAGGTTATAATACGGATAGAAATGGACCTGTACATGTGTTCTCCATTAGAAGTCATTTTAGATTTTAACAACCTACAACAGTTAAAAATCCACAACTTGGAAATTAAATTAAAATTATAAGAATTAAATTTTATACACATGAATAAATTCATTCGAAATATCATAGCTTTTTCACTTAAAAATAAAGCATTCACTTTTTTTTGGGTGGGAATTTTAACCATTTCAGGTTTTTTTGCCTTCAAAAATATGCCTATTGAAGCCTTTCCTGATGTAACCAATACCCAAATCATTATCATTACACAATGGAACGGAAGAAGTGCAGAAGAAGTAGAACGATTCGTTACTACTCCTATTGAACTTTCTATGACTTCTTTACAGAAAAAGACAAGTGTTCGAAGCACTTCCATGTTTGGTCTTTCTGTAATTAAAATCATTTTTGATGACGGAGTTGATGATGCTTTTGCCAGAAATCAAGTAAACAATCAATTAAGAAATGTTTCACTACCAGAAGATGTGGAACCCGAAGTGCAACCTCCCTATGGCCCAACTGGAGAAGTCTTGCGCTATACGTTACAAAGTAAAACCAAAGATTCAAGAGAATTATTAACTATTCAAAGTTGGGTAATAGACAAAGCGCTTCGCTCGGTTCCTGGTGTAGCTGATATTAATGCTTTTGGTGGTCAAACTAAAATTTTTGAAATAAGTGTCGATCCACGAAAACTTGAAAAATATAACCTAACACCATCAGAAGTTTATGAGGCAGTAAACAGAAGTAATATGAACGTAGGTGGTGACATTATTGAAAAAAATAGTCAGGCCTATGTGGTTCGTGGAATTGGATTACTACAATCCATACCTGATATTGAAAATATTATTATTTCTAAAAATGGTGAAAATCCCATACTAGTTAAAAATGTAGCTACTGTAGCTGAGGGCTCTATGCCTCGTGTTGGACAAGCAGGTTTAAATAACAATCCAGATGTAGTTGAAGGCATTGTAGTGATGCGAAAAGGAGAAAATACTCCAATTGTTCTAGCTGCGGTTAAAGAAAAAATCAAAGAAATTAAAGCTACCATGATTCCTAAGGATGTTCAACTTGACATTTTCTATGATCGTGACAACCTAATGGAGTTTTGTACCCATACTGTGATGCATAATTTAGCTGAAGGTATTATATTGGTGACTTTAATGGTTTTCTTATTCATGGCTGATTGGAGAAGTACTGTTATTGTATCAATCATAATTCCATTGGCATTACTATTCTCATTCTTTTGTTTAAACTTAATGGGAATGAGTGCTAATTTACTCTCACTTGGAGCGGTTGATTTTGGAATTATAATAGATGGGGCCGTCGTAATGGTAGAGGGACTATTTGTTATGCTAGATCATCGAGCAGCAAAAGAGGGGATGGATAAATTCAACAAATTAGCCAAAGGAGGGTGGATTAAAAAAACGGGGACAGAGATGGGGAAAGCCATTTTCTTTTCTAAATTAATTATTATCACTGCCTTACTACCTATCTTTTCATTTCAAAAAGTAGAAGGTAAAATGTTCTCACCATTGGCTTATACCTTAGGTTTTGCATTACTTGGTGCGTTATTATTCACCTTAACTTTAGTTCCTGTTTTATCTCATATTTTATTAAATAAAAATGTAAAAGAGAAGCACAATAAATTTGTCGATTTTTGGAATAGAATTGTTGAAAAAGGGTTTGCTTTTACTTTCAAAAACAAGAAGCTATCACTTTTGGTTTCTCTGAGTATATTGGTAATCACACTTTTTTCTTCAAAATTTTTAGGTACGGAATTTTTACCACCATTAAATGAAGGAGCTCTATGGGTTGAAGCCAAACTACCTATGAGTTCAAGTTTAGGGGAAACCGTTAAAATGGTTGAAGTACTTAAAAAAGAAATTGCCTCATTCCCTGAAGTTAACGGCATTTTATCTCAAACAGGAAGAAGTAATGATGGAACTGATCCAAGTGGTTTCTATTATGTTCAGATGCAGGTTAACTTAAAACCAAAAGAAGAATGGTCTAGAAAAATATCAGTAGATGAATTAGTGGAGGAAATGGATCATAAATTGAAAAAATACCAAGGGATTGGATACAATTATTCCCAACCAATTATTGATAATGTTGCAGAAGCAGTCGCAGGTATAAATGCATCTAATGCTGTAAAAATCTATGGTCCCGATTTAGAAAAACTAAATCAACTTTCAAATGAAGTAATCAAACAAATTGAACATGTATCTGGAATTAAAGACGTTGGAATTCTAAGAAACATAGGTCAACCCGAAGTAAGTGTAGTACTTAACAAAGAAAATATGGCCAAATATGGAGTCACTATTTCGGATGCACAAACGGTTCTTGAAATGGCTTTTGGAGGAAAAACAGCAACTCAAAAATATGAAGGTGATAGAAAATTTGATGTACGTATAAGATACGACAAAGATTATCGAAAAAACATTGATGATTTGGCTAGCATAATGGTACCAACACTAAATAAAACAAAAGTACCGTTAAAAGAAATTGCTGAAATTAAAACAGTAACTGGCCCTGCATTCATTTACAGAGACAATTCAAAACGATTTATTGGAGTAAAATTCTCAGTACGTGATAGAGATTTAGGAAGTACTATAGCTGAGGCACAAGCTAACGTTAAAAAACATATTAAACTACCTGACGGTTACAGCATAGGATGGACAGGAGAATTTGAAAATCAAGTACGAGCTACTGCACGTTTAACAAATGTAGTTCCTATCAGCTTAGTAATGATTTTTATTCTATTATTTATAATGTTTGGAAACATTAAAGATTCTTTATTAGTTTTAGCAAATGTACCATTTGCGCTTATTGGAGGAATTTTAGCTTTACATATAACTGGTATGAATTTCGGAATATCAGCAGGAGTTGGATTCATTGCTCTCTTTGGTATCTGTATTCAAAATGGAGTAATACTTATATCTGAATTTCATAAAAATATTAAATCGGGAAAAGAGATTAACTTAGCTATTTTAGAGGCTGTAAAAGTTCGTACTAGACCAGTAGTTATGACAGCCCTAATGGCAACAATTGGTTTGCTTCCAGCAGCAATCTCAACTGGAATTGGTTCAGAATCTCAAAAACCATTAGCTATTGTTATTATTGGAGGTTTAATTTCAGCAACGGTACTAACTTTATTAGTATTTCCAATTATTTTCTGGGTATTTAATCGCATAAAAAATGAATCCATTACTTAATTTTCTCCATAATTAAATTAAAAATGGTCTCACAAATATGAGACCATTTTTTTAAGTAATAACTTTAATTTTCTGCAAACTTAGGTATATAATGTTGACCAAATAATTTACTTTCATAAAAGTCTATCAAATCAAAAACTAATTTAACATCATCACTATTTAAAAATAAATACTGAAATAATAAACGTATATCTATTTGATATAAATCACACAATAACAAATACTTATCAAAATAAAACTTGTCAAATGTTTTTTCTAATGTTTCGCATAGTTCTTCTGAAACATCTAAAAAATGAGCAACGAACTCAATGCTCCAACCGTGTTGTTGTCTGATTTTTTGAAAATTTAATTCCATTGTAGTTAGATTTATTAATCGTTATAAAAAATAATTGCTTTTTAAGTTCTAAAGGAAAACCACAAAAGGAATTTGTTATCACATATCACAAACAAATCAAATTCCTTTATTAGGTTAACCCTTTATGGAATACAACAAAAATCTATATTAATTAATTTCATTTTTACGGTTTTTGAGACAAACTTTTACGGTTTTGATTTTTTTTAATAAAAAAGCTCAGTAAAAACTGAGCTTTTTTTGTTATGTATGAATTTATTTAAAATTACATTTCATTAAGTAACTTTGTTATTTCATCTAACTTTGGAGTTAAAATGATTTCAATTCTACGATTTTTAGCTTTTCCTTCTGCTGATTCATTACTCATCAAAGGTGCATATTCACTTCTACCAGCAGCTGTAAGATTAGCTTTATTCACTTTTGGATGTGCTGTTAAAATAGTTACAATAGCAGTTGCTCTTTTTGTAGATAAATCCCAGTTATTTTCAATTCCTCCTGCTAAAATGCCTGTAATTTTATCGTTGTCTGTATGACCTTCAATTAGAACAGACAAATCTGGATTATCACCTAAAACTTTCGCCACTAAATCTACCGCTTTTTTTCCTTCTACACCTACTGTATAACTACCCGATTCAAATAACAATTTATTTTCCATTGAAACATAAACTTTTCCATCTTTTTCAGTTACTGTTAAACCTTTACCTTCAAAAGCTTTTAATGATTTTGTTAGTGTTTCTTTCAATTTTTTCATAGCAGCTTCTTTAGCAGCAATCAAATCTTCCAACTCTTTAAGTCGCTTTGCATTAGCTTCAAAATCTTTCTTAATTTTGTTAAATTTATCTTGCTCTGCAGCTAAAGCTTTTTGTTTTGCTTCTAGTTCTGCTAACAACTCTCTATTCTTCTTAATATTTGCTTCAAGAGCATCATTACTGTCCTTTTCTAAAGCGGCATAAGAGGCTTTTAAATTATCTAAACTTTTTTTAGTAGTAGTATAATCAGACGATAATTTATCTCGTTCTGTTTTACATTTATCTAATTCGGCTTTAATTTTATCTAATTCAGATTGTAAACTGGTTTTATCTGTTTTTAAACCTTGATTTTCGTCAGCCAAAGCATTACGCTCTTTTTTTAGTTCAGCAAATTTATTTTCTAAATCTTGGTATATTTTCTTAGACACACAAGAAGTAGTCATACTTAAAACTACTGCTGCAAGGGCAAATTTTCTAATCATATTTATATTTTACTTTAATTTATAAGACGATATTTTTTAATAAACAGTTGCATTAATATTCAAATTCCACAACAACTGGACAATGGTCAGAATGTTTTGCTTCTGGTAATATTAAAGCACGTTTTATTTTGTCTTTCATCGGTTCAGAAGCCAAACAATAATCAATGCGCCAACCTTTATTATTATTTCTTGCGTTTGCTCTATAACTCCACCAACTATAATGATGAGGCTCTTTATTCAAATGACGAAAAGTATCTATCATTCCGCTATTAATAAACTGATCTAACCATGCACGCTCCTCAGGCAAAAAACCTGATATTTTAGCATTTCGAATAGGATCATGAATATCAATTGCTTGATGACAAATATTATAATCACCACAAACTACTAAATGAGGAATTTCTTTTCTCAATTCAGTTATATAATGATGGAAATCATCCATGTATTGAAATTTATGATCTAAACGTTCAACATTAGTACCAGAAGGCAAATACAAACTCATTACTGAGAAGTGCTCAAAATCTGCACGTAGATTTCTACCCTCTTTATCCATGTAATCGACACCTGTTCCAAAAACAACATTTTTAGGTTCATGCTTAGATAAAATAGCAACTCCGCTATATCCTTTCTTTTCCGCAGAAAAATAATATTGATACGGATAACCTGCTGCTTCAATCTCTAGCTTAGGAATTTGATCTTCAGTTGCCTTTATTTCTTGTAAACAAATCACATCAGGATTTGCTTGTTGCAACCAATCTAAAAAACCTTTAGTAATGGCTGCTCGAATACCATTAACATTATAAGAGATAATCTTCATTTTTGAGAATTCAAATTTCTCAAATGTAAAAAAGTTTTCAATAATATTAAGCTATTTTAGGAAGTATTTTATAAATAACTAAGTATCAAAATCATTTTTTAAAAAGTACATAATTATTTGCTAATGTTTAATAAAAAAGACGTCAAATCCATAAGTTTTGCTATCTTTGTTTCTTGCCTAAAAACAATACTAAATGGGATTAGTTACTGCTAAAGAAGTAGCCAAAGTTATCAATACGGAGAAATACGGATTCTTGGGAACTTTCTCAGGTTGGTTATTGATGAAAATTCTGAAAATATCTACTTTAAATAAAATATACGATAGAAACAAGCATTTAAGTGACTTAGAATTCTTAAATGCCATTTTAGATGAGTTCCAAATTAAGTTTGAAATTCCTGAAGAAGATTTAAAACGATTACCAAAAGAAGGACCTTACATAACAATATCCAATCATCCTCTTGGTGGAATTGATGGAATATTACTACTCAAATTAATGTTAGAACGTGAGCCTAATTTTAAAATTATTGCCAATTTCTTACTTCATCGAATTGAACCAATGAAACCTTACATTATGCCTGTAAATCCTTTTGAAAATCATAAGGATAGTAAGTCTAGTGTAGTCGGAATTAAAGAAACGCTCCGCCATTTAGCAGATGGAAAACCTTTAGGTATCTTTCCTGCAGGTGAAGTTTCTACTTATAAAGATGGAGAGTTAATAGTAGATAAACCTTGGGAAGAAGGCGCTTTAAAAATCATCAAAAAAGCCAATGTACCAGTAGTTCCAATTTATTTTCATGCGCAAAATAGTAAATTATTTTACACCCTCTCTAAATTAAACGACACTTTGAGAACAGCAAAACTACCAAGTGAATTATTAACTCAAAAAAACCGAGTAATTAAAGTTCGTATTGGTAAACCAATTTCAACAACAGAGCAAGCAGAATATAAAGAAATTAGTGAGTTTGGTGAATTTCTTCGAAAGAAAACATATATGCTTTCCAATGCATTTGAAGAAGAAAATAAACTACAATTACCAAAATTAAACACCGCTAAACCTCCAAAGCAAATTGTAAAACCTGCCAATCATGAGCAGATTTTAGAGGAAATAAAAGTATTAAAAGAAGATGATCATCGTTTATTACAAAGCAAAAACTATCAAGTTTTCTTAACCACAGCTGAAAAAATTCCAAATATCTTACACGAAATTGGTCGCTTAAGAGAAATCACTTTTAGAGCTGTAGGCGAAGGTACAAATGAAGCCATTGACTTAGATAAATACGACCAATATTACCACCATATGTTTTTATGGGATGATGAAGCACAAATTATTGCTGGGGCATATCGTATGGGATTAGGTAGTAAAATTTATGAGCAACACGGTATTGAAGGTTTTTATCTTCACGAATTATTTAGATTTGAACCTGAACTGTACAGCATGATGAGCCAATCTATAGAAATGGGTAGAGCATTCATCATCTCAGAATACCAACAAAAACCAATGCCTCTTTTCTTATTGTGGAAAGGCATAGTTCATACTACTTTAAGATATCCAGAACACAAGTACTTAATTGGCGGTGTAAGTATTAGTAATCAGTTTTCAGAATTTTCAAAATCGTTAATGATTGAATTCATGAAATCTCATTATTGGGATCCATTTGTAGCACAATATGTTCATCCAAAAAAAGAATTCAAAGTAAAATTAAAAGACGCCGATAAAGATTTCGTCTTTAATGAAACCGAGGCTGACTTAAATAAATTTGACAAAATCATTGATGAAGTCGAACCAGGCGATTTGCGTTTACCTGTATTGATTAAGAAATACATCAAACAAAATGCTCGCGTAGTTTCTTTCAATGTAGATCCTTTATTTAACAATTCTGTTGATGGATTAATGTATATTAAAATTGCCGATTTACCCGAAAGTACGGTTAAACCAGTAATGGAAGAATTTCAAGCAGAGCTAGAACGAAAACACAAAGGCTGATTTTATAATATTTTGCTTTGTTATAAGTTGTAATTTATTGTTTTTAATGAGTAAATAAACAAATAACAAAGTAAATAAATCACTATATATCTTGCACCTTATGTTTTATATTTTTCAATGATTTTATCTACAATCACTTGAGCCAATAAAGTTTTACTTTCCTGCGTCCAACCTGCAATATGTGGTGTTAAAATCACGTTATCTGCTTGCATTAAATATCGCAAAGGATCAGGTATTTCGTTAGTTAACAACGTTTCAAAAGATAATTTTTCATATTCTAGAACATCTAAACCCGCACCTAGAATTTTACCTATTCTCAGAGCCTCTACCAAATCTGCAGTAACTACACTTCTACCTCTTGCCGTATTAATGAACCAAAATGGTTTATGAAACGCATGAATAAAATCAGCATTAATCATTTTATTGGTTATTTCTGTCCAAGGCGTGTGCAAACTCACCACATCTGCCTTCGCTTGTAATTCTTCTAAGGAAACTTGGTTAGCCAGTGCATCGCCCACATTGGATACAATATCGTAACACAAAACTTCTACATCAAACCCACGCAATTTTTTTGCAAATGATTTTCCCATGTTTCCATACCCGATAATACCCACTGTTTTACCATCTAACTCCAATCCACGATTGCTTTCTCGGTTCCAATATCCTTGACGAATCTCTCTATCGGCTTTATTCAACTTATTAAACAACGACAACACCATACCTAACGCATGTTCGCCTACTGCATTTCTATTACCTTCAGGAGAAGAGATTAATTCCACCTTTTTAGACAAGGCATATTCGCAATCAATACTTTCGAGTCCGGCACCTACTCGTGCAATAAATTGCAAATTAGTTGCTTTTTCAATAAAAGTTTGATCAATTTTAAAGCGGCTTCGGATGATTACTCCGTGGTAATTATGAATTTTAGCCTCTACCTCTTCCTTTGTAGATGTAAAATCAGCTTCATTTGTAAATCCAGCTTGTCTTAGTTGTTCCCAAAGTAACGGATGATTAGTATCCAAATGAAGTATTTTGATAGAAGATAAATCAGTCATAAATGAATTAAAATTTTAGTTTTTCGAAATCAAAACAATATATGTGATCATTTTTGACTACACCTGATGCTCATAATTTAAATAAACTTCTTTGATAGTTTCAAATAAATCCATTAATTCGTTATGCCCATCTGTAGTAACTAATTTTTGTTTGTATTCTTTGAAACCACGAATCCCTTTGAAGTAATTAGTATAATGACGACGCATTTCCACAATTCCTACTCGTTCTCCTTTCCATTCCATAGACCAGATTAAATGATTTCGAGCCGCCTCTACCCTATCAGTCACAGTAGGAGGTGTCAAATATTCGCCTGTTTTGAAATAATGTTTGATTTCATTAAAAATCCAAGGATAACCAATGGCAGCACGACCAATCATCATGCCATCTAAACCAAACTTATTCTTGTATTCCAATGCTTTTTCTGGAGAATCAATATCACCATTTCCAAAAACAGGAATTTGAATTCTCGGGTTGTTTTTAATACGCTCAATATGAGTCCAATCAGAATGTCCTTTATACATTTGAGCTCGTGTTCTACCATGTACCGTTAATGCTTGAATACCCACATCTTGTAAACGCTCAGCTACTTCATCAATATTGATAGACAATTCATCCCAACCTAATCTAGTTTTTACAGTAACTGGCAAATTTGTTGATTTAACTACTGCTTTTGTTAAACGCACCATTAAATCAATATCTTTAAGTACACCTGCACCAGCCCCTTTACAAACCACTTTTTTAACTGGACAACCAAAGTTAATATCAACTAAATCAGGTTGTACTGTTTCAACAATTTTGGCAGACATAGCCATTGCTTCTTCGTCTCCACCAAAAATTTGAATGCCAACCGGTCGCTCATAGTCAAAAATATCCAATTTCTTTTTACTCTTCATTGCATCACGTATTAAGCCTTCAGACGAAATGAATTCAGAATACATTAAATCAGCTCCATGCATTTTACACAACCTACGAAAAGGTGGATCACTCACGTCTTCCATAGGGGCTAATAACAAAGGATGTTCGGGTAAAATGATGTTGCCTATTTTGACCATAACTTGTTTTTTTGCAAAAGTACTTAATTAAAATGATTTGTAAAATGCTAAAAAAAGCGAACCTAAGTTCGCTTTACAAATTATTTTCTATCTCCAAAAATGCGTAAGATGTATAAGAACAAATTAACGAAGTCAAGATAAAGTGTTAAAGCTCCCATTAAAGATTCTTTAGTATCTTCATCCGTTCCTTCATTTCCAATGATATTCATTTCTTTGATTTTTTGCGTATCGTATGCTATTAAACCTGTGAAAATAAATACACCTACATAAGATATAATCCAATGCATCATGGTACTTTGCATAAAGATATTTACTATTGATGCAATAATTAATCCTATTAATCCCATCATCAAAATTCTACCCATAGATGTTAAATCAGATTTAGTAAAATAACCATATATACTCATAACAGCAAAGGTTCCAGCTGTAATAAAAAAAGATGAAGCAATAGAACTAGCTGTAAAAATGACAAAAATTAAGGATAAAGTCAGACCGTTTGCCATGGCATACAAGAAAAATAAGGCTTTAGCCATCATAACATTCATAGTTGGTAATGCTTTTGAAATATAACCTACTAATAAAACTTCACCTATTAACAAACCATAGAAAAGGAATTTGTTAGATAGCAAAGCTAAAATTAATTCCTCTGTTTGCGCTACATACCATGCTGTTAACCCTGTTACCACTAATGCAGCACACATCCAACCATAAACCTTAGCTATAAAATTAGCTTGTTCAATTTTAATTTGATCCTCAGTTAATTGTCTTTGTTGATTTTCCATTTTTTATAGTTTTAAATTTTTTATCTTGGAGTAATCCATGAATTTGGATTTAATGTAGTAATATTTTGACTTAAAGTAAACTTCATTACGGTTAATCCAGCAAAATTAGTTTTGATTTTTCCAAGTGTTTGTTTAATACCCACTTTTTGACCCTGATTAACAGAAACTGAGCTTAAATTACTATAAGTGGTGAAGAAATCTCCGTGTCTAACCATTACCGTATAAGTTCCTGTGCTTTGGGAAACTTGAATACCTGATACTTCTCCTGCAAATACACTTCTAGCCATCATTCCTGATTCTGTTTTAATGTCAATTCCACTATTATGAACATCTAAATTACTAAATTCAGGATGTTTACTGTTGCCATATGGAATGTATATAGCTCCTTTTTCTACTGGCCAAGGCAATCTACCTTTATTAGCTTTAAAATTATCCGATTCTACTTTACCCTCAGGTGTTAATTCAATTTTTGTTGAAGAAACCGCTACAGGTTTAGTATTTGTTCCTGATTTGGTTCCAGTATTCGTTTTTGTTTTTTCCGCATTTTTCTTATTTGCTGCAGCAATAGCCTCAGCAATCATTTTCTTAATTTTACGATCAATATCACGTTGCTCTTTCTTCATTTTTTCAATTTCAGCAGCATATTTCTTCTTATCTTTTTGAATAGATTTGGCAACTTTCTCTTTTTCTTGTTTTATTTTTTCATGCTCTTGTTTTGCCTTAGTACTTTCTTGTAAAACGACTTCTTTTTCTTTTTTCTTCCCCTCAAGATGCTGAACTGATCTATTTAATTTTACTTGTTTTTGTTTAATCTCTTCAGCCTGCATTTTTCTATAACCTGCATATTGCTTCATATACTGAATACGCTTATAGGCTTGTAAAAAACTATTTGAAGACAAAATAAACATGATTTTACTTTGATCTGAACGGCTTTTGTAGGATTTAACAATCATCTTAGCATAATCCTCCTTCATTACTTGCAAATCTCGGTTTAATTTATTGATTTCCAATTGTGTTAAATAAATATCATCACTTAACAATCGTGTTTGCTTACTAATTGTATTAATTAAATTAGCACTCACCTTGATTTGTTCTTCAATTTTATTGATTTCTTTTAATACCGACTTTTCTTTTACACGTTCATTTTGATATTTATTACGCATTTCAGCCAACTCTTTTTGCAATTGTTCTTTGCGTGCTTCTAACTTCTGCTGAGCATCTTCTTGAGCCACAACGGGCAACGTTAATAACCAAATGAATACGATAAGAAAGCGTTTTTTCATGCTTGACATAATTTTTGCGAAATTAATCAATTATAATTTGTTTGTAGCCATTTGGAACAGAATAAGGATAGTTTAAGTCCTCATTAAAAGTGATTTTTTTGTATTCTACTTCAATTTTAACTTGATCTTTATCTTGTGCTATTATAGTTAACGCTGTAGGCAAAAAATTAGTATCTTGATTTTGAAAAGAAGGATAAGTAATTGTTACATTTCTTTGCTTTATTTTTTGATTAACAAATTGTTTTTTTAATAGATAATTACCCGTTTCAAAAGCAAATATTTTTTCTATTTGAGTATTATTTTTGTTTTTCAACTGAAATAATTGATCAGCCACTTCTGCTAAAAAATCTTCTTTTGTTAAATCATCGATTGGTCTACCCAATAATAGATTTTGAAGCTTTTGAAAGTCCAAATCAGTCCCCAACCAATTAGACAATACACGATAATCACCATCAAAGTAAGTATTATTTATTTTTTCATAATAACTAACTCTAGTAGGAGTGATGTAAGCTTTAGCTGCTGTTATTCCGAAAAATTTCAAACTAATCCAAATAACTTCATCTTTTTTAATACGCAAATCAGCATTGATATTCAAAGATTGCTTGATGTCTTCATAACTAGCATTAGCACGAATAGAAGCTGTTTTAAAAACCAATTTATTTTGATAATGTTTTTGAATTACTTCAGAAGATTGATCGGTTTCTTTAGCGGCTTGTTCTGCGACTACAACTTGTTTTGCCTTACATGAAACTAATAATAAGAATAAAAATATATAATTAACTATTTTTTGCATATTTGATTAATAATGACTGCTTATTTAACTTGATCTAATTTTTTTTGATAATTCTGCTTCATTTTTACATCTGTTAATCCTTCTGCTGAAAGAATTAATTGCTTATAAAAACCAGATTCTAATTTTTTATCTTCTACTACATAATCCAAACCTAATTCGAGAAATTCTTTTGCTTTTTTGTAGTTTTTTAATTTGTTTTGTGCCTTACCAACATAGTAATACAGATTAGGTTTTGTTGGATACAAATCAATTAATCCCTCAGCTTTTTTAGCCATTTTATCGTATGCCTCTGTAAAATCATACGTATTTAAAAGTAAATCTACTGTTTCAACATCAATATTAGACTTTCCTATAGCGTTCTCAAAATATTTTTCAGCTAAAACATATTGATCTTTGCTATAAAAATATTTAGCTAATTCTTTATACACATTCAATCCAGCTTCATTATCGAAATAAGGCAATACAGCATCTATTTCTAAGTATAATGAAGTGTTCTTTGTAGCAAAAATTAAGTATTCATTTAAAACACGATGCTTGATTTTTAAATCAACTTTACTAGACTTCACAACGCGTTTAAATGAATTAGTAGCTTCGACGCTGTTATTTTGTGTGATATAAAATTTTAACAAACTAACATGAACCATATCAGAAGTTGGTATTTCCTCTGCTAATTTTTTAGCTGTTTCAAAAGCCTTTTGTTCTTGATTACTAGTTGTATAATAATAAATTAAATCAATATAATTTTGTTCTACTTTTGGATAATCCTTCACCGCCTTCAATAAAACCTCTACTTGTGGTTTAACCGATTTATTAATACTTTGGATTTGTAATTTATACATTTCCATTGTCTTGGTTAAATTTGTTGTACTTTCAAGTTCATCTAACACCTGTTTTGCTTTTTCAAACTGGCTTGTGTTCATATACAAGGACACCAAATCTTCTTTCATATTAGCGTCAAAAGTTGTTAGTTTTTCCACAACAGGTATAGCTTTGTTGAAATCTTTGATTTGATAATACACGTCATATAAACCATTCCAATACCAACGCTGTTTAGGCTCTAAATTAATCGCTTTTTGAAAATTTTGTTCAGCTTCAGCATACTTTTTCAATGCTAAATAATTGGTTCCCAATTGATAATAAAACTCAGGATTTTTAGCTTCTTTCAAAACACATTGTTCCAATGAAACAATAGCTTTATCATAATTCTCCATGCTTTTATGTTTCAATGCATCATAGAAGTTGTTTTCAACTTCAGTAGCAGCAGTTTCCACCTGATCAGGCTCTTGCTGTTCTTGAGCAAGTCCGATTTGAAAAAGAAATAAAAAGCTTAAAATGCGAATCATATTAATCTAAAGTTGAATAATCTCCTAAACTCACACTCGTAAATTCGCCATTGTAATTTACATGATTTCCTATCATAGCATTATCTAATTTGGCATTTTTAATGTGTGAATGAGTTTGTATTAAACTATTTTTAATTTTTGAATTGATAATGTGTGTAGCCTTTCCTATAGAAACATTTGGCCCAATAATGGAATTAACAAGATGCACATCAGCGGCAATGTAACAAGGTGGTATGATTTCTGAATTTTCTATACGAACATTATCGGCAATCATCGTTTCCTCTGCATCTTGGTGAATAAACTGTAACATTCTACTATTCGTTTCAACAGTTACACTCTTGTTTCCGCAATCCATCCATTCATCTACTTGACCTTGTACAAAAACCATACCTTTTTCCATCATTTGTTTAATACCATCATTAATTTGGTATTCACCGCCGTGAATGATGTTATTATCCAATACTTCTTGTAACTCATTTTTCAATATCGCAATATCTTTAAAATAATAAATACCAATCACTGCCAAGTCTGAAACAAACTCTTTTGGCTTTTCAACTAATTCAATAATATGATTATTTTCATTCAAATTAATTACTCCAAAAGCTTCAGGTTGATCTACTTGTTTTACCCAAATGACACTATCTGCGTTTGCATCTAAGGTAAAATCAGCTCTAAACAAAGTATCTGCATAAGCAATAACCGCAGGTCCACTCAATGAATCTTTAGCACACATAATTGCGTGTCCTGTTCCTAAAGCTTCTCTCTGGTAATAAATAGTTCCTTTTGCACCTAGTTTTTCTGCAATAGCAATTAAATCTTCTTCTACTTTTGAGCCAAAATCAGGATGAATAATAAAAGCTACTTCTTCTAATGGTTGATTGATTACTTTTGCTATATCCTCCACTAATCGATGTACTATTGGTTTTCCTGCGATAGGAATTAAGGGTTTTGGAACAGTTAACGTATGAGGACGAAGGCGCGAACCACGTCCAGCCATTGGTACAATTACTTTCATTTTTTATATTGTTAAGTTATAAAATTAAATAACTAAGATAGAATGTTACCTCTTAAAATTATTAAATCTTCAAATTATTTTCTATTTTACTCCAGTACTTCCAAATCCTCCAGTACCTCTTGATGTTTCGTTTAATTGATCAACTTCCATCCATTCTGCTCGTTCATGTTTAGCAACTACGAGTTGGGCTATTCGCTCACCATTTTCAATCACAAAATCATCATTGGATAAATTTACTAAAATTACACCAATTTCTCCTCTATAATCTGCATCAACAGTACCTGGTGAATTCAAAACGGTAATTCCTTTTTTAAGTGCTAATCCACTTCTAGGCCTAACTTGCGCTTCAAAACCAAGAGGTAATTCAATAAAAAGACCTGTTTTTACCAAAACTCTTTCAAGCGGTTTTAAAATGATTGGTTCTTTGAGATTGGCACGTAAATCCATACCTGCGGAAGCGATTGTTTCGTAATTAGGTAAAGGATGCTGTGATTGATTGATAATTTTAATTTGCATTATTTTCGTTTAAAAGTTTTTAATATAACTTCTTTTTCATTTCTATAAATGTAATAACTAAATCCAATGATAGCAATAATTCCAAATATATAGGTTTCTCTTAAAATAGGGACATAAAAAGAAACACATGCTAATAAAATTGAAGCCCCTAAATATCCTAAAATTTTTGGCATATCAAATGGAATAGGATATTTTGTTCTACCCATAAAATAAGAAATCAACATCATGGATCCATAAGCTGCAATTGTTGCAATAGCCGATCCCATATAACTAAATTTTGGAATTAAAAGATAATTAAAAACCAAAGTTATTACAGCACCAACAACTGAAATATAAGCGCCAATTATGGTTCTATCTATTAGTTTATACCAAACTGATAAACTCGTATAAATTCCTAAAAAGAAATTAGCAATAATGATCAAAGGAACAATTTTCATAGCCTCCCAATACTCTGGCTGTCTTAGCATTATGAATTTAATGACATCAGCAAAAACGACCACCACTAACAAAATTAAAGAACCTAAAATAACAAAATATTTAGTCACTGTTGCATAAGTTTGTGGAGCATTACTATTACCAGCCTGACTGAAGAAGAAAGGCTCAATTCCTAATGTGTAAGCCGTTCTGTACAAAACCATAAATAAACCTATTTTATAGCATGCTGCATAAGCCCCTACTTCAGATTTTGCAATATGCTCAGGCAATAATTTATCCAACAATATTTTATCAAAATGTTCATTTATACCAAAAGCTATTCCAGCAAATAGAATAGGCCAACCATACTTTATCATTTTTTTCCACAACTCTTTATCAAAAAACCAACTAGACGTTATGTAATTTGGAATAAAAACTAAGAAAGTAAATAGACTTGCTATGAGTTGAGACAAAAAGACATATCCTACTTGATAATCTTTAATGAATATAGTGCTCCAAAAACCATGTGGATTTGAATAGGCTAAATCTGGTAATACAATAAGAAAAAACAAACTGAGAAACATATTAACAAATACATTAAACAATTTAATTACTGCGTATCTGATAGGTTTTTGCTCAGCTCTTAACTTCGAAAAAGGCAAAATAACTAGCGCATCCAATGCTAGAATCCAAATGGCATAATTTACATATTCTTTATCAACTTCTAGAAAATGAGCTATCGATTTTTGAAATAAAAGTGCTCCACAAAGGAATAAAATACTAGACCAAAAAAGCGAAACCAAAGTGGTACTTACCACATTAACCTTTTTGTCTTCCTTGTGATAAAACCTAAAAAAAGAAGTTTCCATACCATAAGAAAGGATAACGTTTAAAAAAATCATATAAGAAAAAAGCACCGTTACTTCTCCGTACATTTTCTTATCTGGCATCGCCTTAGTATGCAAAGTAACGAGTAAAAAACTAATTACACGTGGCAAAACAGTAGCTACACCATAAATTATGGTTTGTTTAAATAGGTTTTTATAAGTGGTCAATGTAAAATTATCTTTTTAATGTATAAATAACAATCATGCTTTTGTTAATTAGCTAACTTAATTTTTTCCTTTTTCATTATTCATTTCTTTATAAATATAAAAATTTTATATGAATTTAACAAAATGAAAACCTTTAGGAACATACCCTTGATTATAGTAAAATTTATGAGCGTTAAAGTTAGTTGAAAAAGCGTCTAAAACTATGGCATTTACCTGAAATTTTTGCGCTATTTTTTCAATTTCATTAATTAACCTGATACCTAAACCTTTGCCTTGATGATTTATATCTACAACAAAGTTATCAATTTCTAAATATCTACCAGAATAGAGCTTTGTATTTATCCAATAACCAGAAACAGCAACTAGTTTATTAGTATCATAAATAGCAATCTGCTTATATCCGTTCGGAACCATTTCTTCAAGTAATGCAACATATTTTTCTTCAGTAAAATTTGAATCATAAAGTTGTTGTATAACACCATAATTTAAAAATATTTCCTCTATTTTTTCACAATTCACGATTTCCATAAGAATAATATGTCTATTTTTGATAAGTTTTTATCAAAATTAGATTTATGAACTATTTTTTACAAATATTAGCCTTATTATTTTCAATATTTTTAGTTGGCCAAGAATCAAAAAAAGAAATAATTGACGAATATCTTTATTTAGAAAACTCAAAACTAGATAAAACAATCAATTGGATAGAAAAAGAAAATGACTTAACATCTGAATATTTAGATAAAATTGCCAGAAAATATAATTTTAAGAATAAAATTATAGATTATATAAATTTATCTACAAATGCAATGCCTACAAAAATTGGCTCATTATTTTTTTCAAAATACATTAAAGATAAAAACACTCCTGCAAGTTTATTTTACAGAAAAAGTTTAGACGACACACCTACCGAACTTTTTAATGTTTATAAAATATATAAAAATCCTAATACTATAATTTCAAATTTTTACCCTTCAAAAAATGGATTAAAAGTTGGACTAATTATTGATAAAGGAGGTAGTGATTTAAAATTTACAAAATTTGTTGATCTTAATTCAAAGAAAGTGTACGATGAGGAATTAAAAGATATTAAATTTTCTAATCTAATTTGGAATAATGATAAAGGAGTGTTTTATAAAAAAAACAGTAATACTAATAAAATGGAAAAGGACTCAACCTATACCATTTTTTATCATGAGATAGGGACTAAACAAGAAGAAGATAAAATAATATATAATGTTTCTGATAAAGAAAAAACTTCCTACTTTTTCTCAAATAAGTTTAATTTATATTTAGTTGAAATCAATAGTGAAAATACACAAAAAATTTTCAGCAGTAGTTTGACAAATGTTGATTTTGATTTAAAACTATTATGTGAAATCAAACAAGTAAACAATATAATTAAAATAGACAATTCAAGTGTTATATACAGCAGTTTAAATTCCGATTGGGGTGATATAAGAATATTTAACATTAATACAAAAGAAGAAAAAATACTTATACCACAAATGAATTCATATTTATTAGAAAGCACTTCTTTTTATGAAAATTACATTTTCTGTAAGTACAAAACTAAGGAACGTAAATATTTAAGCATATATACTGATCAAGGGATTTTTATAAAAAAATTTGAAACCCCCATAGGAATGGATTTTGATATTAAATTTTATGATTCAACTAAAAAAGAAATATATGCTAGTTTCTACTCTCAGATTCTCTCTTATTACAATTTAATTTTAAACGTTGAAACAGGCAAAATTTCTAATTATTATAATGATTATATTATTCAAAAACCTAATTTATTTCCATTTGATTATTTCATAACAAAAAAAGTTACTTATAAAAGTAAAGACAGCAAAGAGATTCCAATAACCATAATACACAAAAAAAATACTGTTTTAAATGGTGAAAATCCAACTATTTTAGAAGCATATGGTGGCTTTGGAATTGTGAGTAACAGTGATTTTGACCCAGGACTATTAAGTTTTCTTGAGAAAGGAGGCGTTTATGCCTTTGCTGAAATAAGGGGAGGTGGAGAATATGGAAAACAATGGCATAAGAATGGGAAAGGAAAAAATAAAATGAACTGTTTTAATGATTTTATTAGTGCTGCTGAATTCTTAATCCAAGAAAAATACACAAACCCAAACAAACTTGCCATTACAGGCACATCACACGGCGGCTTAGTGGTTGGAGTAGCACTAACCCAAAGACCAGAATTATTTAAAGTTGCAATCCCAAAAATGGGAGTATTTGACATGCTACGATTTGATAAATATACCGTTGGTCACTACCATACAAATGAATTTGGAAATCCCAACATAGCCGAAGAAGCAAATTATTTAGCGAAATACTCTCCCTACCATAACATAAAAACAGAAATAAATTATCCAACAACATTAATTATCACAGCGGAAAATGATGATCGTGTACCACCATTGCATTCTTATAAATTTGCTGCAAAATTGAAAAACCGAACTGCCCAAAAAAATTCCATATATTTATCTGTCTTGAAAGATTCAGGACATAATGGAAAGGTAGCTACAAGAAGCGAATTTATAAAAGATGAATCAACCTTCTATAGTTTTATTTATGAAGAACTGACTAAACATGAGGAATAAAAAAAGTCCCGATAAATCGGGACTTTATGAGAATAATAATAATTAACTTAATTAGAAAATGATTAGCTATTTAAAGCTTCTGCACCTCCCACAATTTCTAAGATTTCTCCAGTAATTGCCGCTTGACGCGCTTTGTTATAAGTTAATTTCAATTGATTTCTTAATTCTGTTGCATTATCTGTTGCTTTGTGCATTGCAGTCATACGTGCACCGTGTTCAGCTGCAAATGAATCTCTAACTGCTTTATATAATTGCGTTTTTAAAGATTTTGGAATTAATTCCATTACAATCTCTACTTTTGAAGGTTCAAAAATATAATCAGCAGAAGTAGAAGCGTCACCTTGAATTGGAGCTAATGGCAAAAATTGCTCAGTAACTACCACTTGAGTTGCTGCATTTTTGAATTGATTGTATACTAATTCAATTTTATCATATTCCCCATCCATAAATAAATGAGTTAATGATTCAGCAATTTGAGCAACATTTTCAAAAGTTAAATCATCAAATACATCGCTTCTGTTTGCAATTACAAAATTTGTTTTATGCAATCCATCGTTCGCTTTTTTACCTATAGCAAAAACACCAACATTATCATGACCATATTTTTCAGATAAAACTTTTACTTGCTTTAATACGTTTGAATTTAAAGCACCACACAAACCTCTGTTAGAAGTAATAGCAACAACTAATACTTTTTTAACTTCTCTTTGCGTAGTATACTTAGCAGCTACATCTCCTTCTAAAGAAGCACTTAAACCTTGAATTAACTCTGTCAATTTCTCAGAATAAGGACGCATAGCTGTAATGGCATCTTGCGCTTTTTTCAATTTAGCTGCCGAAACCATTTTCATGGCAGAAGTAATCTGCATCGTTGATGATACAGAGGTAATTCTACTACGTATTTCTTTTAAGTTTGCCATTGTATGTATTTAAAGTAACTAGTAAAAAGTAATTAGTGACTAGCTATTTACTATTCACTAATTACTAATCACTTTTATTAATATTTTGCAGAAATTTCTTTAGCAGCAGCTTCTAATACATTGGTGATGTTATCATCAAACTTACCAGCTTTTAATGCATCTAAAGTATCTCTATGTTTTAAATTTAAGAATTGTAAAAAGTCTTTTTCAAACTCTTTTACTTTTTCTACAGGAACGTTTCTCAATAAGTTTTTAGTTCCTGCGTAGATAATTGCAATCTGATCTTCAACAGTGTAAGGATCATTAACCGATTGTTTTAAGATTTCTACGTTACGTTTACCTTTTTCAATTACATTTAAAGTAACCGCATCTAAGTCAGAACCAAATTTCGCGAATGCTTCTAACTCACGGAATTGTGCTTGGTCTAATTTTAATGTACCCGATACTTTCTTCATTGATTTAATTTGCGCATTACCTCCTACACGAGATACAGAAATACCAACGTTAATTGCTGGACGCACACCTGAGTTGAATAAATCTGACTCTAAGAAAATTTGTCCGTCTGTAATTGAAATTACGTTTGTAGGGATATATGCAGAAACGTCACCTGCTTGAGTTTCAATGATTGGTAAAGCTGTTAATGAACCACCACCTTTAACAATTGGTTTTAAAGATTCTGGTAAATCATTCATGTTTTTAGCAATACTATCATCTGCAATTACTTTAGCAGCACGCTCTAATAAACGAGAGTGTAAGTAGAATACGTCTCCAGGATAAGCCTCACGACCTGGTGGTCTTCTTAACAATAACGATACCTCACGGTAAGCTACTGCTTGTTTTGATAAATCATCATAAACAATTAAAGCAGGACGACCTGTATCACGGAAATATTCACCGATTGCAGCACCAGCCATAGGAGCATATACTTGCATTGGAGCAGGATCAGAAGCATTTGCAGCAACGATAACTGTATAAGCCATTGCACCTTTTTCTTCTAATGTTTTTGCGATAGCAGCTACAGTAGATGCTTTTTGACCTACAGCTACATATATACAGAATACTGGTTGACCAGCATCATAAAATTCTTTTTGATTTAAGATAGTATCGATACAAACTGTAGTTTTACCCGTTTGACGGTCACCGATTACTAACTCTCTTTGTCCACGACCTACTGGAATCATTGCATCAACAGATTTGATACCAGTTTGTAATGGCTCAGTTACAGGTTGACGGAAAATTACACCAGGAGCTTTACGCTCTAAAGGCATTTCATATAAGTCACCACCAATAGGACCTTTACCATCAATTGGCTCTCCTAAAGTGTTTACTACACGTCCAACAACTTGTTCACCTACTTTTAATGAAGCAATTCTTCCTGTTCTTTTAACAGTTGAACCTTCTTTAATACCAGTTGAAGGCCCTAATAATACAACCCCAACGTTATCTTCTTCTAAGTTCAATACGATAGCTTCTAATCCATTTTCGAATTGTACTAACTCCCCGTATTGAGCATTTGATAAACCATAAACACGCGCAATACCGTCACCAACTTGTAGTACAGTACCCACTTCCTCTAATGTAGCTCCTGATTGAAAATCAGATAACTGCTTTTTTAAGATTGCCGAAATTTCAGCTGGTTTTATTTCTGCCATTTTTTATATAATTAATAATGGTATATTAATAACTAAATTCTCTTTTTAATTGTTGTAATTTATTTGCAACTGATGCATTATATTGTTTATCTCCAATTCTTAAAACAAATCCACCGATAATAGACTCATCCACTACATTTTTAATTGTAATTGAATTAGAAGAAAACTCTTTTATTTTGTTCAACACTTGTATTTCAATTTCAGGAGTGATAGGGAAAGCTGTAGTTACAACAGCAGTTTCAACACCACTTACTTCATCAAACAACGTATTGAATTGTGATGCAATTGCAGGTAAAATTTCAAATCTTTTGTTTGCTAAAAGCAATTGAAATAATCCATTGGTTTCATTTTGAACAGAAGCAAAAATTTCTTTAACAGCGTTAAATTTAGTATCTCCTTTAATAATTGGATTTACTAAAAAATCTTTCAACTCTTGACTCCCATTAACTGAAGCAACAATTACTTTCATATCGTTGTTTACAGCAGACGCATTATTGTTTACTGTAGCGATATCTAAAATTGCTTTGGCGTATCTAATCGCAGCTCTTGACATAACGATTGATTAATTTAATTTAACGTCTCCTAACAATTTCTCCACTAATTTAGTTTGAGAATCTTTGTTAGTTAATTCTTCTTTTAATAACTTTTCAGCAATTTCTAACGACAACGAAGAAACTTGATTTTTGATTTCGGCAACCGCTGCATTTTTTTCACTTTCGATTGTTGCTTTAGCTTGCTCTATCATTTTAGCGCCTTGCGCTTGTGCTTCAGTTTTTGCATCAGCAATCATTTTATCTTTGATAGCCGTCGCTTCTTTTAGCATTGCATCTCTTTCTGAACGCGCTTCATCTAATAATTTTTGATTATCAGATTTTAAAGCCATCATTTCTTTTCTTGCGTTTTCAGCAGCAAGCATAGCTTCTTTTATTCCTTCTTCTCTTTCATTAACTGCATCAAGAATTGGTTTCCATGCAAATTTTCTCAATAAAAGAATTAAGCCAACAAATATTAATACTTGCCAAAAAAACAATCCGAACTCAAACTGATTTATTAATTTTTCCATTATATGTGTTTTTACTTTTTTTAATGTTAAAACAATAGTTACAACCAACCGTTGCAACTATTGTTTTGAGTTTTTAATTACGCTGCAAATAATGCTGCGAAACCAATACCTTCAATTAAGGCAGCAGCAATCAACATTGCTGTTTGAATTTTTCCTGAAGCTTCTGGTTGACGTGCAATTGCGTCCATTGCTGAACCACCAATTTTACCAATACCTAAACCTGCTCCGATAACAATTAATCCTGCTCCAATAAAATTTAAACCTGTCATAATATATATATTAAATTAAACATTCTTTCTTATTTGCCAGCGCACCTGCTTGCTACTCGCATAAAATGTCCACTGGACATTTTTTAATGATGCTCGGCTCCTTCATGGTGATGCTCTTCATTGGCAGAACCAAAATAAAGTGCAGATAACATCGTGAAAATATAAGCTTGTAAAAAGGCAACTAAAATCTCAAGTAAAGACAGTACAAATGCTAAACCGAAAGATAGTGAACTTCCTAACCAACTTTTAAAAATAAACATCAACCCGATAATACTCATTAATACAATGTGTCCTGCAAAAATATTTGCATACAAACGTATCATTAATGAGAACGGTTTAATTACTACACCTAATAATTCAATTGGAGCCAGAACTATTCGCATTAATTTTGGCACACCAGGCATCCAAAAAATATGTCCCCAGTAGTTTTTATTAGCTGTTAAATTTGTAATTAAAAATGTTAATATAGCTAACGAGAACGTAATGGTTAAATTACCAGTAACATTAACTCCAAGCGGTGTTAAACCAAAAACATTTAGGAATAGTATAAAGAAAAATATCGTTAACAAATAACTCATATATTTCTTGTGATTTTTTTCACCAATATTAGGAATAGCAATTTCATCGCGAACAAAAACTACCAATGGCTCAAATATTCTTCCAGCTCCTTTAGCAATACCTCCATTTTTCTTGTATGATTTTGCTAATGAAGAAAACAAGAAAAACATGATTAAAGCGGTAATGATAATAAATACCACACTTTTAGTTATTGAAAAATCAATTGGTCTAACATTTGTTGGATGACCTGTTTTTTCATCTTCAGTTAACGTTCCTTTACCATCTGTTTTATATATTTTACCATCATGATGATTCAATACATAATAATTGCCATTCGATTCAGCAACACTTTCTCCATGATGAAATTTTGAAGACGAAAATACTTGTAACCCATTATCCCATAAAATAATCGGCAAGGGAATATAACCAAAATGTTTTCCTTCCTTATTATCAGACCATAAATAAAAATCGTGAGAATCTAAAACGTGATGTTTGGTGAAAGCTTTAATTTGAGACTTAATATCTGTAGGCTCTGAGTGACCTTCTTTATGTCCTTTTTCGTGAGTAGCACCTTCTGTTTTGTGAGCTTCATGAGCGCCCTGAGCAGTAGTTTCTTCTGAAGGATTTGCAAAGTTTGTAAATGGCGCCAAAGCGAACACTAATGCAACTATAAAATGGACTGGTTTTTTAAAAATCACCATAACTTAATTGATCTTAAATTTTAAGGTTTCTAAAATTTTTTGCAAAATTACAATTTTAATTAAAATCACAAAGCGTAATCAAAGAAAACTTTTAAAATAAAATCTATTTTTTAGTGCTATTAAGCAAAATTGCCGAATACACTACATCTACAATCATAAAAACAGCGAAAACGATAAAGTATATGGGTTTAAAAAACAACTGGTCTTGCAAGCTATTTGAAACTAATCTTATAATAGCATAAGCTAGTACAAACTTAATTGTGAGGGTAATCATAGCAATAAATCCAAATGCATAGGGCTTGGTTTTATAAAAATATGCGTGTAAAAACAAAAAAACTAAACTGACCGCATAATTACCCATACATACTTGACTCATTTGAACAAAAGAAGTCTGATTTAAAAAACAATAACTTCCTATCCAACTGAAAAACAATAGAACAACGAACATACATGTTAACGAAAAAACAGCTTTTGAAAGCTTCATTTATCTATGATTTGTTTATTTTTTTTACCTGTTCATTCACTAAATATAAGGAAATAAAAACTCCCAAGACAACACTTGTTTTCATTAAAAAATGTACATGAAACTTTTCATCTAATAATGAGCCTAACCACTTAAATAGAAAAATTGTAACTCCCATTTGAGATGGAATCGTAAGAAATATAAGCCATTTGTTAGGTTGTTTTTCGTTAGAATTCATTTCTTTAGATTTTTCTTGGGATTTGTTGGATGCTTCACAAGTTACGCATATAACTCAATAAACAATGTCTTTTGGATTCGTTGAATTCGAAATTATAAATTTCTCATTTAACTCATAACTTACTGTTTTTTTTGGATTCGCTGGATGCTTCACAAGTTACGCATCTCACAGCTGGCTTCAAAAACAGCCCCTGGCTCAACGGCAAGTTTACTAGCAAAAACATCGCCTTTAATAGAGGCTGTCTTTCGAATAGCTAATAACTCTTCAACATCTAATTTACCTTCAAAACAGCCTTCAACATCAATATTTTTACAAGTAATTGTGCCTTTTACTTTACTTTTTGGACCTAAAACTATTTTTCCTTCACACGTAATATTTCCTGTCAATTCTCCGTCTAATCTAAAATCAGCCGCACAGGTAATATCCCCATGCATAATCGTATTTTCTACGATTCGATTTGTTCGTCCAAGTAAGGCGTAATCTGACTTTGAATTCTTATCAAACATGTTTATTTTTTTAAAATTAAAGCTTCTAGATTTTTCTTCACATGAACCACTTTGTAATCTTCATTTGAAATTACATAGGCTTCATCTTTAATTTTATACTCTTTTTGAAGTTTTAAATAAGCATAACTTGCTTTAGCTAAATCGTCTGTAATAAAACCATGAATAACAATGCAATTTTTATCTAAATCATAAATGTCATTTGACACAAATAAATCTTTGTTGCCCGAGTCATTTACAAATTTACTCAATTTTTGTAAGAGCTGTTTATGTGTTGCTTCGTTTGGATAACTCGTAACAAACACTAAATTATAAGTACGAGAGGGTTTGCCAAAATTAAATGCTTCTAACTGTGGAATTTCAGAAGCTAAAATAGTGGCTGCTCGTTTTGCTTCTTCATTTTTAGGATACTCTTTAACCACTTTTTGGAGTCCTTTTTTATAGGCTTCCACACCAAATAATCGAGCTTCAATTTTTGCATTTAGCATGTCAAATTTTGCGTTTAGTTCATCGCCGTCATATTTTTTAAGTAACGGTTGAATAGCAACATAGGCCTCTCTAAATTGTCCTCCTTCGACTTGTTTATATAGCAAATTAAATTCGGTATCAGCATCGACTTCGGTTTGTTTGGCATTTGAATGAGTTAACATAGCCGCATATCTACTATTTGGAAATTCTGAACTAATTTTTTCTTTGTAATACGTTGCTTTTTCAGTATTTGTTCCAACATATAACTGGTATAAATTATAATACGTTGGCAATATCAATTTCGCTTGCGGATTATTACGCAAAAGTGTCTCAAATGTTGATGTAGCTAGCGCCGACTCTTTTAAGCTTTCTTTAAATAATTCGCCTACTTTAAAACGCGCATCATTGGCTTCAATTTGCAAACTGTCAATTACTTTTTGATCTTTAGGTAATTTTTCCAAATAAAATGCTGTGGTATATTGTGGGTTGGATTCTTTAGCATCCAATGCTTTATCCTCATCACTCTTATCAGGAGTATCTGCTACGTCAGAAACATCTTGTGTATCTGAACTTGTTGTTTTTTTTGCCCATTTCCAATTGTCAACTAAATCAAACGTCCCCCATTTTTTTTGAAACTCAATTTTTCCCTGTGCTACTGTAACGGCATTGTAATAATAAAACGTACTTTGAAACACATCACCTTTTACCGCAGCAATAGGTTGTGCTTGCAGGGGCTGTTTTTTTGTGTCATCAGTAGAGGCAAAATCGTTTTGCTTCGTATCCAACGCCAATTTTGCTGCCGTTTGTTTATCCAACTCAGCTTTAGCTTTTAAAGAATCTTTTGTCTTTAACTGGGTTATATACGTTTTAAAATATTTTGTTTTTTCTGCATCAGACATTTTAGAAATTTGAACAATACTATCAGCAGCATTACAAATATCTAAGTATTTAACCACATCAATTAAGGTGTTTCTTTTTTTATTGAGGGACTTGTATTCTCTGTGCGTGGGTTTTAAAAAGACTAAGGTAGAATCAAAATATTTTTTGGCTGAATGAAAATTTTGCTTGTTGTAATATATTGTGGCAATATTTCTATAGTTTGAAGCCGTTAAATAAGTGTTTTTAGGCTGGGTTTTATTAGACTTTTTGTAAAAAAGGATGGCTTGTTTTTCATTTTTCTTTGCCTCATAATATTTCCCTTTTTGATGGTATAATACATCTAAATGGGGTTTATTTTCTATATCTTCAATAAACTTATCAAATTTTTTATGAAAAGCTAACGTGTCCCCTTTTTCAACATCAAATTGACCCGCTTGTTTGATGTGTGCATAAATGGTATA
>CAYNNB010000019.1:21967-35340 GCA_964398425.1 uncultured Flavobacterium sp. | reverse complement strand
AAAAAACTCCAACATTTCTGTTGAAGTTTTTTGTGGGCGATGAGGGGTTCGAACCCCCGACCCCCTCGGTGTAAACGAGGTGCTCTGAACCAGCTGAGCTAATCGCCCTATTTCGTTAGCAGTGCTTATTTCGTCATTGCGAGTGCAAATATACAACTGTTTTTTATTTCTGCAACAATTTTAATAAAAAAAATTAATCAAATTTCACTTCTTCTAAAATGGCTTTGTTACTGTAATTAATTACTAATAGAGTAACTTTTTTATTATTAGGCAAATACGATTCAATAATGTATTTTTTTCCTTTTTTGTAAGCCACATTGCTTTGCGAAAAATCAACATCACCATTCGCAATTGCTTCGTTAATTTCTTTTAAATTAATCTTTTTGTTGGCAATTAAACTGTCAATAGCAGGTGTTGTTTTGAAAGGTTTGCTTCTAATGTCTTTAATTACACGGCAATTTGGAAAATAACAAAATTCTACTCCTTTTGATTTGGCTTTAGCACTTAAAAATTCACCAACAAAATAAAAACCAATTAATAAGCCAAATAAATAAAAGGCTAATCGATATCTTAATGACATAATATTTTTTTTTTGCAAAGGTATGATTTATCTTTTTTACAACGTATTAAAAGACTAATAAATTAATATCTCTGTGTTCTAAATTGAACCAATCGGCAATGGGTTTATTAGTTAAAATACCGTGGTAATTGTAGATTCCGTTTTTTAGACCTTTGTTACAACGGATGGCAGATTCTATTCCGCCGTCTTCCGCAATATCAATTAAAATGGGAGATATAATATTGCTTATTGAAATACTCGCGGTTTTAGAATACCTAGAAGGAATGTTAGGTACGCAATAATGAATGACGTTGTTTTTAATAAAAGTAGGTTTTTCATGTGTGGTTACTTCAGAAGTTTCAAAACACCCCCCTGTATCTATACTCACATCAACTATAACGGCTCCTTTTTTCATGTGTTCAACCATGGTTTCAGATACAACAATAGGGGTTCTGTTTTTGCCTCTCATGGCACCTATAGCTACATCACATCTTCGTAAGGCTTTAAGTAATGCTTTATCATGAATCGTCGAAGTAAATATTCTTTGATTTAAAGTGTTTTGTAATCGTCTTAATTTTGTTATGGAGTTGTCAAAAACTTTAACGTTAGCACCTAAACTAAGTGCTGTTCTTACTGCATATTCTGCTACAGTTCCTGCTCCTAGAATTACTACTTCTGTTGGTGGTACACCCGTTATGTTTCCGAACAATAAGCCTTTGCCGTCGTTGTTATTAATCATTAATTCAGCGGCAATCAAAACTGAAGCTGTTCCAGCAATTTCACTTAAGGATTTTACGGCAGGGTAGGAGCCGTCTTCATCTTTAATGAATTCAAAGGCTAGCGCTGTAATTTTCTTTTGACTTAAGGCTTCAAAGAATTCTTTTTTTTGTGTTTTTAATTGGATTGCTGAAATAAGAATCGCTTCTGGATTCATTAATGAGATTTCTTGCAGTGTAGGTGGTTCTACTTTTAATATAATCGGGCAACTAAATACTTTGGATGTGTCATTCGTTACTTCAGCACCTGCCTCGGCATAATCTTTATCGGTATAGCTAGAATTTATACCTGCTCCTGCCTCAATCATTACTCTATGTCCGTGAGAAACGAGTGAACTTACTGCGTCTGGGGTGAGGCAAATCCTTCTTTCTTGATAGGAGGTTTCTTTAGGTATTCCTATAAAAAGTTGACTTTTGTGTTTTTGTACTTCAAGTTTTTCTTCTTGAGGTAATAATTGTTTAGCCGAAAAAGGACTGTAAATTGCCATACATCACTATTTTGAAGCCAAGTTACTTAAATTTTAATAAATATAAAATCCTTATACATTTTTTACTTGTATTTCTCTCTTTCCATTTGGTAAAAGTTGAATTTTAATAGCCGCATGTTCTAAAGGAATTAAATGAGGTACTTTTTCAGGCCATTCTATGAAACACCAATTGCCGGAGTAAAAATATTCATCAATTCCCATATCATAGGCTTCCATTTCATTGTTAATGCGATATAAATCAAAATGATAAATGATTTTTTCATCTTGGGTTTCATATTCATTGACTAAAGAAAAAGTTGGACTGCTAGAATGTTCTATGACTCCTAATTCTTTTACTAGTTCTTTAATTAGTGTGGTTTTACCCACACCCATTTCAGCATGAAACGTAATTACTTTATTTAAATTAGGTAGAGCTAAAATTGCTTTCGCTACTTCATTAATTTCTTCTAAACCAAAAACTTTTGTCATGTTTAGGGATATTATTTAGGATTTAAAACAATACAAGGCACAATCATTTCCTCAAGGGAAATTCCACCATGTTGATAGGTATTTCTATAATAGCTAACGTAATGGTTGAAATTGTTTACATAAGCCAAGAAATAGTCGCTTTTTGCAAAGATAAAAGAACTCGTCATATTGATGGCAGGTAACCCAATTTTTTTAGGATCTTTAACTGCATAAACGTCTTTGTCTTCATAAGTTAAGCTTCTTCCTGTTTTGTATCTTAAATTTAAACTAGTGTTTTTATCGCCAATCACTTTTGAAGGATTTTTACAGTTGATGGTACCGTGATCAGTAGTGATGATTAGTTTAAATCCATTTTGTTGCCCCAATTGAATCAATTCTAATAAAGGTGAGTTTTTAAACCAACTTAATGTTAAAGAGCGATAGGCTTTGTCATTCGAAGCTAGTTCTTTAACTACATCCATTTCAGTTTTTGCATGAGAAATCATATCAACAAAATTGTAAACAATGGTTGTTAAATCGTTGGTTTTTAAAGATTTAAAATTATCAACTAGTTTTCTTCCATCACGTTGATTCACAATTTTGTAATATTCTTGTTTGATGTTCAATCCCAATCGTTTGAGCTGTTCCTTTAAAAAATCTTCTTCATGCATGTTTTTGCCGCCTTCATCTGTATCGTTTTTCCAATATTGCGGATATTTTTTTTCCATTTCTACAGGTAATAAACCTGAAAATATAGCATTTCTTGCATACTGTGTTGCTGTAGGTAGAATAGAAAAATAGCTTACTTCTTTTTCAGGTTTGTAGTGGTTGTATATAATATTTTCAAATACTTTCCATTGGTCATAACGCAAGTTGTCGATAACAACAAATAGAATTGGTTTTTCCTTTTTGCGAATTTCAGGTGCTACCAATTCTCCAAATAGTTTGTGCGAAAGAATGGGTTTGTTGGCTTTTTCTTCAAACCAATCTTCGTAATTTCTTTCAATAAATTTTCCAAACTGTAAATTGGCTTCTGTTTTTTGACTTTCTAATATAGAGATCATATTTTGGTCTTCAATATTTTCAAGTTCTATTTCCCAATACAATAGTTTTTTATACAATTCTATCCAATCTTCAAAAGAATTAACCATTGCTAATTCCATAGCGATTTTTCGAAATTCTTTTTGGTAATCTAGTGTTGTTTTTTCAGATATCAATCGTGAATGATCTAAGTTTTTCTTTAAGCTAAGTAGAATTTGATTGGGGTTTACGGGTTTAATTAAGTAATCGGCAATTTTACTACCGATAGCTTCTTCCATGATGTATTCTTCCTCACTTTTAGTAATCATTATTACAGGAGTTGAAGATTTGTATTCCTTCATTTCCGCAAGCGTTTCTAGGCCTGAAAGACCGGGCATATTTTCATCAAGGAAAACAATGTCGAAATTTTCTTCTTTGAACAAATCGATAGCGTCTTGACCGTTATTACAAGTAGTTACAGCATAGTTTTTCTTTTCTAGAAACAAGATGTGTGGCTTCAATAAATCAATTTCGTCGTCTACCCAAAGTATTTTTATTTCATTCATGGTTTTACATTTTATTATTGCAAGGTACTACAGACAAACGTAAATTTTCTTAAAAATTGTGTAAATGTTTTATATTTGTTAAATAAAATTATTTTCTGTGCATTCAATAAACAAATTAAAAATACTTAATGATCCTATTTATGGGTTTATTACTATTCCTAATACACTAATTTACGATCTAATTCAGCATCCTTATTTTCAACGGTTGAGACGTATTGCTCAAATGGGAATGTCTTATTTGGTTTATCCAGGTGCGCATCATACTCGTTTTCATCATGCTTTGGGTTGTATGCATATTATGCAACAAGCGGTACAAACGTTGCGTTTTAAAGGAGTGGCTATCTCAAATGAAGAGGAAACGGCCTTGTACGTTACTATTTTATTACATGACATTGGTCATGGTCCTTTCAGTCATGCGTTGGAACACAGTGTAATTGAAGTGCATCATGAGGAATTATCTTTGTTGTTTATGGAACAGTTGAATAAGGAGTTTGATGGGCAATTGAGTTTAGCGATTCAAATTTTTAAAGGAGAGTACGCTAGAAAATTTATGTTGCAATTGATTTCCAGTCAATTGGATATGGATCGGATGGATTATTTGAAGCGAGATAGTTTTTATACGGGTGTGAATGAAGGAAATATCAATAGTGAGCGTTTAATTCAAATGCTTAATGTAAAAGATGATTATTTGGTTATGGAAGAAAAGGGCATTTATTCTATTGAAAAATTCCTTATGGCCAGACGATTGATGTATTGGCAAGCATATTTGCATAAGACTAGTGTGGTGGCTGAATTGACTTTAACTAAGATTTTGAAACGTGCTAAAGAATTGATAAATAGAGGAGAACAATTATTTGGAAGTCCGTTTTTATTATTCTTCATGAATCATAAATTCGATTTTACTACAATTGATAAAACTATTTTAGATCAGTTTTCTAATTTAGATGATTATGATGTACTTGGTGCTATTAAACAATGGCAATTTCATTCTGATTTTGTATTAAGTAGTTTGTGTAAGATGCTTATTCATAGACATCTATTAAAAATTGAAATAAGTGAAGATAAAATTCAAAAAGAGAAGTATTTAGAGTTGAAAGAAAAATACATAAAAGCGTATCGATTAGTTGAAAAAGATATCGATTATTTTGTGTTTAAAGGTAAGTTGAAAAACGAAGCATATAGTAGATCAAGTGAACCCATTCGCATTTTAAAGAAGGATGGAACCATTGAAAATGTTGTAGAAGCTTCCGATCAGATGCATTTAAAGGCATTATCTAAGCCAGTGACAAAATATTTTATTTGCTATCCAAAAGTAATTGATTAATTTAGAGATTCATTTTATTTTTATATTTTTGCCGAGATGAAATTTACAGCGCTACAAATTGCAGGCATTTTAGAAGGTGAAGTTGTTGGTAACCCTAATGCTGAAGTTTATAAATTAGCTAAAATAGAAGAAGGGACTTTAGGTTCGTTAACTTTTTTGGCTAATCCGAAATATATACATTACATTTATTCTACCGAGGCATCTATTGCTATCGTTAATAAGACCTTTGAGCCAGAACAACCAGTAAAGACTACATTGATCAAAGTTGAAGATGCTTACCAAGCTTTTTCAAAGTTATTGGAATACTACAATCAAATTAAGTTGATGAAATCAGGAATAGAGCAACCTTCTGTAGTTTCAGAAGGTGTGGTTTATGGTACTGATTTGTACTTAGGTAGTTTTTGTTATGTTGGTCAAAATGTCAAAATAGGTAATAATGTAAAGATTTATCCGAATAGTTTCATTGGAGACAATGTTGTCATTGGTGATAATTGTGTGTTATTTGCGGGTGTTCGTGTTTATTCGGAATCAGTATTAGGTAATCATGTTGTTATTCACTCTGGAACTATCATAGGTTCAGATGGTTTTGGATTTGCCCCACAAGAAGATGGGAGTTATAAAAAAGTACCTCAAATAGGTAATGTTATTATAGAAGACAATGTTGAAATTGGTTCTTGTTCTACAATTGACCGAGCTACTTTAGGTTCAACAATCATTAGAAAAGGAGTAAAATTAGACAACCAAATTCAAGTAGCGCACAATGTTGAAATTGGTCAAAATACGGTAATTGCCTCTCAAACAGGAATTGCTGGTTCGACTAAAATAGGTAAAAATTGTATGATAGGCGGACAAGTGGGTATTGTCGGACATATCACTATTGGTGATAACGTTAAGATTCAAGCACAATCAGGTATTGCAAAATCATTGAAAGATGGTGAAGTGGTTCAAGGAAGTCCAGCCTTTGCTTATGGTGATTTTGCTAAATCATTTATACATTTCAAGAATTTGCCTAAAATAATTAAAGATATTGAAGATTTAAAAAAGGAAAAATAAGGATACAATCATGGTCAAACAAACTACCATTGGACAAGAAATTTCCCTAACGGGTGTTGGATTACACACAGGTCAAAATGTAACGATGACGTTTAAACCAGCTCCTGTTAATAATGGAATAACTTTTGTAAGAGTCGATTTAGAAGGACAACCTATCATTGAAGCAGATGCTAATTATGTTGTAAATACACAGCGCGGAACAAATTTAGAAAAATTGGGGGTGATGATTCAAACTCCAGAGCACGTTTTGGCCGCTGTAGTGGGTTGTGATGTTGATAATATTATCATCGAATTAGATGCCTCAGAGTTGCCTATAATGGATGGTTCTTCTAAATATTTTGTTGAAGCTGTTGAAAAAGTAGGGGTTGTTGAACAAGATGCTCCACGTAAAGTTTATATTGTAAAAGATGTTATTTCTTATACTGATGAAGCTACAGGTAGTGAAATTACAGTAATTCCAAGTGATCATTATTGTGTGACAACTATGGTAGACTTTGGAACTAAAGTTTTAGGGACCCAAAACGCAACAATGAAAAGCATTTCGGAGTTTAAAACTGAAATTGCAGACTGTAGAACATTTAGCTTTTTACATGAATTAGAAGCGTTATTAAACAATGGATTAATAAAAGGTGGTGATTTAAACAATGCTATTGTTTATGTAGATAAAGAAATTTCTCCAGAGACTATGGAGAATTTAAAAAAAGCTTTTAATAAAGAAGAAATTTCAGTTAAACCTAACGGCGTATTAGACAATTTAACGTTACATTATCCAAATGAAGCAGCTCGTCATAAATTACTTGACGTTATTGGTGATTTATCTTTAATAGGTACTCGTATTCAAGGTAAAGTCATTGCTAACAAACCAGGTCATTTTGTTAATACACAGTTTGCTAAAAAGATTGCTAAAATTATCAAGATTGAGGAGCGCAACCAAGTTCCTTCTTATGATTTGAATAAAGAACCACTCATGGATATTCATGGCATCATGGGATTATTACCTCATAGACCGCCTTTCTTATTAGTGGATAAAATATTAGAATTATCAGAGTCTCATGTGGTAGGATTAAAAAATGTAACTATGAATGAGCCTTTCTTTGTAGGTCACTTTCCTGGTGCACCTGTGATGCCAGGAGTTTTGCAAATTGAAGCAATGGCTCAAACGGGTGGTATTTTAATTTTGAGTACCGTTCCAGATCCTGAAAATTATTTGACCTATTTCATGAAAATAGATAATGTAAAATTTAAAAACAAAGTGTTGCCGGGCGATACGTTAATTTTTAAGTGTGATTTAATTTCTCCTATTCGAAGAGGAGTTTGTCACATGCAAGCTTACGCGTATGCTAATGGGAAGTTAGTTTCTGAAGCTGAATTAATGGCACAAATTGTTAAAGTTAAAAACGATTAATTATGAATCAACCTTTAGCCTATGTACATCCAGGAGCCAAAATTGCTCGAAATGTTGTAATCGATCCTTTTACTACTATACATAATAATGTTGAAATAGGAGAAGGAACATGGATTGGTTCCAACGTAACTATAATGGAAGGAGCAAGAATTGGTAAAAATTGTAATATTTTCCCTGGAGCTGTTATTTCTGCTGTGCCTCAAGATTTGAAATTTGGAGGAGAAGATTCTCTTGCTATTATTGGCGACAATACTACGATAAGAGAATGTGTTACAATTAATAGAGGTACAATTGCCTCGGGAAAAACAGTTATCGGTAAAAATTGTTTAATTATGGCTACAGCACACATTGCTCATGATTGTCATATTGGCGATAATGCTATTATTGTTAATAATGTAGCGTTAGCAGGACATGTTACTGTTGGTAATTTTGCTGTTATCGGAGGACTTGCTGCGGTTCATCAATTTATTTCAATTGGAGATCATGCTATGATTTCTGGTGGAAGTTTAGTTCGTAAAGATGTTCCTCCTTTCACAAAAGCAGCCAAAGAGCCCTTATCTTATGTAGGTATTAATTCTGTAGGTTTAAGAAGAAGAGGTTTTACCACAGAAAAAATTAGAGAAATACAAGATATTTATAGAATTTTATATCAAAAAAATTACAATACAACACAAGCTTTGAGTATTATTGAAGCAGAAATGGAGGCTACTCCTGAACGTGACGATATTATTCAGTTTATTCGAAATTCTTCAAGAGGAATTATGAAAGGCTACACTGGAAGTACTTTATAAAATCAATCACATAATTAAATATTTTTAAAATGGCTACAACATCAGATATCAAAAACGGGTTATGTATTAAATTTAACCATGATATTTATAAAATTGTTGAATTCTTACACGTAAAACCAGGAAAAGGTCCAGCTTTCGTAAGAACTAAACTAAAATCATTAACGAATGGAAAAGTTTTAGATAATACTTTTTCTGCAGGACATAAAATTGAAACAGTTCGTGTTGAAACACATACTTTTCAATATTTATACAATGAAGGTGTCGATTTCCACTTCATGAATACGGAGACTTTTGAACAAATTACATTACATAGAGATGTTTTAGATGCACCAGATTTGTTAAAAGAAGGAACAAATGTAATGGTCCAAATCAATACAGAAACCGATATGCCATTAGCTGTTGATATGCCTGCTAATATTATTTTAGAGGTTACTTATGCAGAACCTGGAGTAAAGGGAAATACAGCTACCAATGCTACTAAACCTGCAACAGTTGAAACTGGGGCTACTGTAAATGTACCTTTGTTTATCAATGAAGGTGATAAAATTAAAATCGATACGGCTACAGGTAAGTACATGGAGCGAGTATAATTAAAATTATAAAAATAGTGAATGATTAAGGTTATTCACTATTTTTATTTGATATAAATTCAACGAATGAAGTTTTCAAGAATACATCAATTAAAAGAAATCGCTGATCTATTGTCTTGTGCCTATGTAGGTCCTGCAGATTTTCCTGTTTTAGGAATGAATGAAATCCACGTGGTTGAACCGGGAGATATTGTTTTTGTAGATCATCCTAAATATTATGACAAAGCATTACAGTCAGCAGCAACCATAATTTTAATTAACAAAGAGGTTTCTTGTCCTGAGGGGAAAGCATTGTTATTATCCGATGATCCTTTTAGAGACTTCAATGTTCTTACTCGCCATTTTAGGCCTTTTGTTTCTACTAATGTTTCTATTTCATCAACAGCCAACATAGGAGAAGGAACGGTAATTCAACCGAATTGTTTTATAGGTAATAATGTTACTATAGGCAAAAATTGTCTTATTCATGCTAATGTCACTATTTATGACCATTGTGTCATAGGAGATGATGTGGTAATTCAGTCAGGAACTATCATAGGGGCAGATGCTTTCTATTATAAAAAACGTCCTGAAGGTTTTGATCAATTATTATCTGGTGGTCGAGTGGTTATCGAAGATCGAGTTGGAATAGGGGCATTGTGTACTATTGATCGTGGTGTAACAGGTGATACCAAAATTGGTGCTGGAACTAAACTGGATAATCAAGTTCATGTTGGTCATGATACCGTTATTGGTCAAAAATGTTTAATTGCAGCTCAAACGGGCATTGCAGGTTGTGTGGTTATTGAAGATGAAGTAACTCTTTGGGGGCAAGTAGGAACTACTAGTGGTATTACTATTGGTTCAAAAGCAGTAATTTTAGGGCAAACAGGGGTTACAAAATCGATTGAAGGAGGTAAAACTTATTTTGGTACACCAATAGAAGAATCTAGAGAGAAATTAAAACAGCTTGCTAACATCAAAAAAATTCCAGCAATTATAGAAAAATTAAAATAATGACTGCTAAAGAGATTATCTTAGAAATTTATCAAAATGATGGTTTAAGAAATCGTTCTTTCTTAGATCAGGTATTACATCCCGATGTTGTTATGGAATGGCAAAGTTCTTCAGATTTCAACTTATTAACTAAAGAAGATATTTTAGATTTAGCGGATGAGTTAATGAAAAACTATACTGATTCTACTATAGAAATTAAATATTTATTAGAAGAAGAAGGAAAGGTTTGTATTGCATATAATCATTATGCGACAACTATTGAAAACACTACCCAATTTCAATTAATAGCTCGATTTATTACTATTTGGGAATTTGTTGATGATCAAATTTTAAAAGGATATCAAATTAGCAAACCTACTTAAAAAAAGATAGAAAAAAATGCCGTTATTTCTATCAAAAAACTTACTTTTGCTCAACATTATAAAAAAATAACATCATGAGTGTTTTAGTTAATAAAAATTCAAAAATAATCGTTCAAGGTTTTACTGGGAGTGAGGGAACATTCCACGCTTCACAAATGATTGAATATGGAACCAATGTTGTAGGTGGTGTAACTCCTGGTAAAGGGGGTTCTACTCATTTAGATAGACCTGTTTTTAATACTGTTAAAGATGCTGTAGAGCAAGCAGGGGCTGATACTTCAATTATTTTTGTTCCGCCTGCATTTGCTGCTGATGCTATTATGGAAGCTGCTGACGCTGGAATTAAAGTAATCATTTGTATTACTGAAGGTATTCCTGTTTCTGATATGATTAAAGCTTATGATTATATTAAGGGTAAAGATTGCCGTTTAGTTGGTCCTAACTGTCCTGGGGTAATTACTCCAGAAGAAGCTAAAGTTGGTATTATGCCAGGTTTTGTTTTCAAAAAAGGGAAAGTTGGTATTGTTTCTAAGTCAGGAACTTTAACGTATGAAGCAGCAGACCAAGTGGTTCGTCAAGGATTTGGTATTACTACTGCAATTGGTATTGGTGGTGACCCTATTATTGGAACAACAACTAAAGAGGCAGTTGAATTATTAATGAATGATCCTGAAACAGAATTAATCATTATGATTGGTGAAATCGGTGGTCAATTAGAAGCTGATGCTGCGAAATGGATTAAGGCAGATGGTAATAAAAAACCAGTAGTTGGATTCATCGCTGGTGAAACAGCACCAAAAGGAAGAACAATGGGTCATGCAGGTGCTATTGTAGGTGGTGCTGATGATACGGCTGAAGCTAAAAAGCGTATCATGAGGGAGAATGGAATTCATGTAGTTGATTCTCCAGCTGAAATAGGTAAAAAAGTAAAAGAGATTTTAGGATAATTTTCTTAATCAATCATAACAGTAAAGCTCCATCGGTTTTGACTTGATGGAGCTTTTTTTTAATTTATAAATTATGTATCAAGAATTAGAATCATTTAAAAACACCAACTCTTTTCAATATACTACAGCCGATCAGTTAGATTTGGTTTGTAATGCACCAGCACATGCTGCAGGTTTATTTTTAGTATTTGATGTGAAAGAGGACACTAAAGAATTAATCATGGTGGGTTCAACAGGAACTATTCAAAATAATGGAACTTTAAAAGCAAAATCGGGTCTTTTTGATAAAATTGTTAATGGGAGTCAATTTACCAAATCAGCAAGAAAATTTTCTTGGCCTACCCAAATGAAAAAAGAGGGTATAAGTATATTAGAGGTTATTTGGTTTGAAACATTTACGGATGAAAAAAAAATAATACCTACTTACCTAGAAGGACAAGTATTGCAGCATTTTTTTGATGAAAACGGTGTTTTACCTAGATGGAATGTAGCTTTTTAACAAACTCTCCTATAATAAAAAACTTCCCTTAGAATAATTCCTAGGGAAGTTTTTTCATGAACTAATTTTAATCTTATTTTTTAATTATTTTTTGTAATAGTTGTTGATTATTAGCATCTTTTATTTCTAATAAATAAATGCCAGCAGCTAAATTACCTAAGTTAAGTTGGTTATGTGCTTCCAACTCATTCTTGTGGATTATTTTATTTCCAAGTATATCATAGACGATTAGCGATTGAAGGGTTTGATTTTCTTGTACATCTATGTTTACTATATCTGCTGTTGGATTTGGATAGATTCTTATTCCTTCTAAGTTAAAACCTGAAGAGGTTAAGAAAGATACAAATTCCGTAGTAAACGTATTAGTTATAATTGCTGGATTATAGTCAAAATAGATTGAGGCATTATTTGGTATGATATCCCCAACTGCAAAACCTGCTTTAGGTTTAATTTTAAATGTAATGTATCCTTTTCCAATCATTGTATTTGGAACAGATACTGGTAGTTGTATATTTTCGAATCTCCAATTTAGATTTTTACTGATTCTATCCAAAGTATAAGGATGACTCGCACTGATCATTTCTAACGTAGTTTCATCCAATTGGTTGTTTAGTACATCATTCACTCTGATATTAATTGCCGCAGCATTACCAGTATTTTCAAAACGGATGGTATAGAACAAATAATCATTTGAAGTAAAATTAGAATAAACAATTTGAGGTCCATGTGCTTCCATTTTGTCGTTTGGATCATAGGCATTTACTACCATTTGATTTACTGTACTAGTATTGTTAATTGGTACTAAATCGCCCACTAATGGTTCAATTGTTGCACTACTTATTAAATAATCTCCCGCATTAACCGCAGGTAAAGTAGGCACACTCATTATTACATCAATGGTTCTTACTTCAAATGGAAGTAAGTTGGTAAAGTTATAAGTAAATCCAGTTGCTGTTGCAGTTGTTGCAGGATTAGTTGAAGTAACAGTCGTAGCTGTTGGTTTCGTGAACGTAACTGTTCCATTGCTTACTGTTTGGTTACTTAAGTTGGCATAAACTATTTTATTGAAGTAGTTGAAACCTGGTCTTGGTAAATTTGCAGGGATAACAGTAACGCCTAAATCATTGTATGCATTTGTTGCTACTACAGGGAAATAGTAAGTTGTCATTCCAGCCGCAGGGTGTATCGCTGTATAACTTGCTGGATTTACTGTATAATTTGCGGCATAGTTTGTATTGATGGTGTAATTTACATTATATGAATTTGTTGCTACATTATCATATACATAAGCTACTCCAAGTGGTGAAGTGATGTTATGAATGGTACCGTCGTTGTTTTTCTCGTAGTGGAATTCTCCTAATGGGAAGTTGGGTTCACCTGCATCTTTTACACCGTTGGTATTGTTGTCTAAGAAAGCATTAAAAGTGAATCCTGTACAATTTATAATACCAGTAGAAGAAGGCATGCTGTTAATGGTAATAAATCCAGGTTGATTTGAGAAATTTGTTACCATTAGTAGGTAATATTGCCCAGCGACTGCGTTAGTGATG
>CAYNNB010000019.1:0-21867 GCA_964398425.1 uncultured Flavobacterium sp. | reverse complement strand
AATCAACATCTAAATTATTATACAATGGGGCATTGTTACCTTGAGTTATTTGTAAGTTGATGTTTCCTGATTGACTAATTGGTAAGTAGAACCAAGTAGCATTAGGAGTACTTCCTAAACAACCTGCATTTCCTGATGAAGCTAAATTAACCGTATTTACAAAAGGAACACCTATTGAGTTACATAAAGTGTTTGCATTACTACAACTTGAGGCTACATTACAATTTAATTGTGTAAATAGTACTCTGCTGAAAATATTATCACAACCATCTGTTATATGTTCTCTTATGAATACAGTTGACGAACTTACTGTAGTAGGTAAGATAAAATTACTTGGATTGACCATCGGGTTCACATTATTTTGAGCATCAGTTAAGCTACCGTGGTAACTTAGTGGATTTATAGTGCTTATTAACGCTTGCGATGTTGTTAAATCATAGCTTATTTGTCCATTACTATCATTATCGCATTGTGTCATGTGTGGTAAAGCTCCTTGATTTTGATAGTTTACAGCTTGTACATTAAATACTTTGATTTGTGCAACTGTTCCAGTAGAAACGTCTGTAATTCTAGCATAAATAGTAGTAGTACCTAATTGCGTGCAAAAAGGAGTAGCCAATGGAAGTGTATTATTAGTTGCATCATTTAATGAAGCAAAATAATTTATCGAATATTGATTTGGATTTGCATTACCTAATATAGGTGCGTTATTAGTAGTTAAATCAAAACAAGCTAATCCATTTGGTCCAACACAATTTGTTAAATTTTGTGGTTCACCAAAATTATTCGTACAAGCAAGAGTATTAAAAGTGATAGCACTTGTAAATGCACTAGAATTATTTGCCGTGTTGCAAACAGAAGACAATTGAACAGTGTAAGTTGCATCACAATTTAGACCAGTTAAAACAAAAGGACTTGATTGTGCTACTAAGTTTCCTCCAACAGTTGTACCATTCACACCAATTAATAATTGGTAATATTGAGCCGATGAAGCCGTATTCCAACTAATAACCGCAGAGGTATTAGTAATGTTAGATACAGTTACCCCAGCTGGTGGCAAACATGTTTGAGCATGAGTTAGAGTAACACTAAATAGGCTTAAAAAAAATAAGAGTGTAATTTTTTTCATGAAAATAGTTTTTTAATACCATAAAAATAAAAAAAAATAAAGAACTTACAAGTTATTTTTCTGAAATTTAATAGGTTAGAATTAAAATTAACAATATTATTCTTTTTTGTTATATTATTTAATTCAATAAAAGCTATTCTTTTTCCTTAAATTTCTTTTTGATTGCTTATTTTTGAGTTCCTAAATTTTCTTTTTTATGAGTATACCTTCTTCTACTATTCAATGTCCTAATTGCGGAACTGCTATTGATGTTAATGATCTTTTAAAGCATCAAATAGAAGAAACGTTACGTAAAGAATTTCAATCTAAAGCTGCTATGCAGGAAAAGGAATTAGCTTTAAAAAATGAGCAATTCGAAAAAGCTAAAGCCGAATTTGAAGCTAAAAAAAGACAAGAAAATGAATTGTTTGCAGAGCGTTTAGAGCGTGAAAAGAAACAAGCGGAAAGAGATATAGCTGAAAAACTTAAACAAAAATTAGAAGAAGAAAATCAAGAGCGTATTGCCTTAATGAATAAGGAATTAGCTGAAAAATCAGAGAAACTTCGCGAATTGAATAAAATGGAAGCTGAAATAGCTAAATTGAATAGGGAAAAACTGGAAATGAAAGAAGCTATTGAAGCACAGTTGCAGCGACAGTTAAATGATCAATTAATTCAAGAAAAGGAGAAAATTAGAAAACTAGAAGAGGAAAAGAACGAGCTCAAAGTGAAAGAACTTCTCAAGCAACTTGAAGATCAAAAAAAGCTAACTGAAGAAATGAAACGCAAGCAGGAGCAAGGCTCAATGCAAATGCAAGGTGAAGTACAAGAGTTAGCTATTGAAGAATTCATTATGCAAAACTTTCCTTTAGATACGTTAGAAGAAATTAAAAAAGGCGCAACTGGTGCCGATTGTCTTCAAATTGTTAATACGCGAGAAGTACAAAATTGCGGTACAATTTATTATGAAAGTAAGCGTACAAAAGCTTTTCAGCCTGCCTGGATAGAGAAATTTAAAAATGATATTCGCACTAAAAAAGCCAATATAGGTGTTTTAGTAACTGAAGTTATGCCTGCCGATATGGAACGAATGGGGATGAAAGAAGGTATTTGGATTTGTACGTTTGAGGAGTTCAAAGGACTAAGTGCTGTATTGCGTCAGTCGTTAATTCAAATTAGTCAAGCGGTACAATCACAAGAAAACAAAGGCGACAAAATGGAAATGCTGTATGATTTTCTAACCAGTAATGAATTCCGATTGCAAATAGAAGGAATTGTAGAAGGATTCAGTCAAATGCAATCCGATTTAGTAAGCGAAAAACGAGCTATGCAACGCATTTGGTCGCAACGCGAAAAGCAAATTGAAAAAGTAATTCTAAATACCACAAACATGTATGGCAATATTAGAGGTATCGCTGGAAACGCCGTTCAAGCCGTTCGTGCATTAGAATTAGACGATACTCATTCATTGGAAGACTAAATTACCATGGCTACTCACTTATTTTGTTTAGAGTATGTAAATAATACAAATATTCAGTTTAACAGCGTCATTTTACCAGCTTTGGAGCAGCTCTCCTTACAATATGGAGTAACCAATGTTTACCAAGTTTGTGAAGACATTGAAACGTTTGAAGAGCGCCTAGGGAACTTATTGTATGAAGATCGAAATTTTCAAGATTATGAATTGTTATATTTTGTTTTCCAAGGTCAAAATAACCAACTTATATTAGACGGTTATTATTATTCGTTAGAAGAAATAGCAGAATTTTTTGAAGGAAAATTAAAGGGTAAAAAAGTACATTTTGCTAATACCATGTTGCTCGATTTGGAAGAAGAAACTTTTCAATATTTTTTAGACATAACAGGCGCCCAATCCATTTCGGGTTATGTAAACCAAGTTCCGCTTTTGAGTACGGTTTTAGATAATTTATTCTTCTCCATTTGTCAGGAATATGATGATGTAGTGGATATTGTAGAAGAATTATTTGAAAGACAATATAATTTAGCTAAAAGTATGGGATTTCGATTATATTATTAGGCTCTAAAAAGAACATCAAATAAAGATTTAAGTATTAAATTTGATTTTTTACAAAGTTTCAAAACAAATTTTAAACAAAATAAGCCCAATAAAATATTGAGCTCGTTATTAACAAAATTAATTTTTAATTTGTCTAAAATTTTGGTAAAAGTCTAAAGTACAGTTTTATAATCATACTTTATTTATGTATTAAAAAGGAATTCAGCACGTTCCATTACTTTTTTTAAAACGAATGAACACTTTTCATCGATACAATAAAAAATCGTTTAACAATTTCCTTCTATATCGCAGCTCTCACCTGAAAGAGTCGATTTTTCCATAGTAGAAGCTTTCCATTTAGAATGAATATCACGTAAGGCTTCTAAAAACGTTTCAGGAGGTAAAGCCCCACTAAAACTTATACTGTTAAAAGCTACAAAAAAAGGAACACCACGCAATCCATATTGTCCGCCTAACTGAATATCTTGATTCACAGCTTCACCATAAGCATCAGAATAAAGTAATTGTTCCATTTCTTCTATCGGTAAACCAACCTCAACAGCTAGGGTAAGTAAAGTGCTTTTATCACTAATATTTTCACCTTTAACAAATACGGCTTCAAACAAACAATCTTCTAGTGCATGAGTAAGGTCTTTTGATTTTGCAAATTGTAAAACACGATGTGCATCATAACTATTGGCCCATTTCATCTGGTCTAAATTAAAAGTAATCCCAGCTTGTTTTGCCATTTGTGCCACTTGCTCATTCAATTGTTTAGCTTGTAAATAATCCATGTTTTTATGATTAGCTAACGCTTGATGGGCATCAATTGTAGGATCGTATTTTAAATAAGGCGCCAATTGAAAACTATGCCATTGAATCTGAATATCATCTTTATGCTCAAATTGAGCTAATGCTTCATCTAAATTGCGTTTGCCAATAAAACAAAAAGGACATAGCATATCTGACCATATATCTAATTGTAATTTTTCCATAATTATTCTTTGTTTAATTCTTGTTTACGATGGTAAATTCCCCATTCAACCATTTTATCTAGTACTTCATTTAATTTTTTTGCCGATTCAGAAAGCTCATATTCCACAATAACCGGAGTGGTATCATAAACTTTTCTCAAAACAATACCGTTTAACTCTAATTCTTTTAATTCTTTAGATAACATTCTAGGCGTTATTTTACCAATGTTCTTTTGAATTTCAGTAAAACGTTTCTTTTCAAATAATAACGAACCAATAATAGGTAATTTCCATTTACCATTAATAACATTTAATGTATCATTTACGGCAAGTACATAATCAATTGGACATCCAACACCTGCTTTTATATTAGGAATTTCCATTTCCATGGCGCTTCATTTTGCTTGATTTCTAAAAACAAAGGTCTGTATTAATTGTTAAGTATACAAGAGTATAGTGCTATACTTTTGTATATTAGTATATTTTATATACTAATTAAAAGTAATTTTGATTCATAATTTTAAAAGTTAAAAAAATGATACTAATAACAGGATCAACAGGTCAATTAGGAAACGGAATACTAAATTTTTTAGAAAAAAAAGGGAGACTAGCTGAGGTTGCAATTTTAGTAAGAGACGCTTCAAAAGTAGCACATTGGCAAGAAAAAGGAGTAAGCATTAGAGTAGGAGATTATCATCAACCCGAAACATTACAAAGTGCATTAAAAAATATCAACCAAGTGGTATTCATCTCATCAAATGATTTTAATGATCGGTTAAAACAACATAAAAATGTTGTAGATGCAGCCGTTCAAAACGGTGTACAACATATTTTTTATACTGGTGTATCAATGAAATCTATCGATAAATCACCACTTAAGCCTTTTTTAGGAGACCATTTTCAAACAGAAGAATACATAAAAGAGAGTGGCTTAAATTATACTTTTTTACAACATTCTTTGTATGCCGATGTAATACCGATGTTTTTAAGTCCTAATCCGGTGGAAACAGGTGTTTATTTTCCTGCTGGTGAAGGAAAAGTTACTTTTGTTGATCGATTAGAATTAGCCGAAGCTATTGCAAATCTTCTAACCACAACAGGGCATGTGAATAAAACGTATAAAATGACTAATGTCGTATCTTATTCCTTTGCAGATGTAGCAACTTATTTAAGCGAACTAGCAAATAAAACTGTTGTCTATATCAATCCAAGTGAGCAAGAATTTCAAGCAGCTTTGCATAATATTGGATTACCAGATGCAATCATACAAATGTCTTTAGGCTTTGCAGCTGGAATTAAAAATCAGGATTTTGAAGAACCATTTTCTGATCTAGCTACTATTTTAGGTAGAACACCTCTAGACTTAAAGTCTTATTTAAAAAAGGCCTATTTTAATTTGTAAAGAAACGGCAGTCTATTTTAGACTGCTTTTTTATTTTTAGGGCATCTCAACTTTTTTTTATAGATTTACCCTAAAATTGAATTCATGAGTAGCGGACATCTAAGAACAAGTCAAATTTGTGAAAACTGTGGACACCAGGTAGAACTCCGTTTTTGTCCTAATTGCGGTCAGGAAAACGTAGAAACCAGACAATCGTTTCATTATTTATTTACTCATTTTATCGAAGATTTTACACATTATGAAAATGGCTTTTGGAAAGCCATGAAATATTTATTGTACTCCCCAGTTACCTTAACAAAAACCTATCTTGAAGGCAAACGTAAAAAGTTTGTAGTACCTGTTAAATTGTTCATTTTTATCAACTTTATTTTCTTTTTGCTTTTTGGTGTTTTTAAAGTAGATACTAAAGAAGAAGTACATGTTAAAGATTTGGAAGTAACAAATAAGACAAACATCGATAATAAAGGAGCTAATTTTGATTTTGAAATAGATAAAGACAATTCGTTATACTTTTTGCAAGACAAAATTGATAATTTAAGTAAAAAATATACCAAAGAGGAAATATTAAAGAAAATAGGTGAGGAAATGTATAGACAATTACCTAAAGCCTTGTTTTTTTATTTACCTATTTTTGCTTTTTTATTATGGTTATTTCATAATAAAAGAAGATGGTGGTTTTTTGAACACGGTATTTTTACGTTTCATTTCTTTTCAAGTTTATTATTGCTCCTACTTTTAAGTAGAATATTCAGTTTTATTGTCATGAGATTGCATTTAGATGTCTTAGATGATTTCACTGATTTAATTTTATTTGTATACTTATTAGTATTGTTCTATAAATCCATTTACCAAATGTATTTAGAGAGCAAATGGAAAACATTTGTAAAAGGAACCTTTTTACTCCTTTTAAATTTATTTTTTTTAGGAATCATGCTATCATTTCTAGTGCTATTATCATTTATACTTATTCACTAATACAATGTCAAAAGTTATTTTAATCACGGGAGGTTCTTCTGGAATAGGGAAGGCCGTTGGGGAGTATTTGCAAAAAAATGGATGTATCGTTTATGGTACAAGTAGAAATCCAGAACATATATTGGGTTCCAAGTTTAAATTAGTAGCTTTAGATGTTCGTGATAGTGCTTCCATTCAACAATGCATTCAAAATGTAATAACTGAAGCGGGTAGGATTGATGTTTTAATAAATAATGCGGGGGTAGGCATAACTGGGCCGTTAGAAGAAATACCACTAACGGAAATTAAAAATAATTTTGATACTAATTTATTTGGTCCCATTGAAATGATGCAGGCTGTTTTACCTCATATGCGTGCTCAACGTCAGGGTTTAATTATTAATGTAACCTCAATAGCTGGATATATGGGATTGCCTTTTCGAAGTATTTATTCTGCTTCAAAAGGTGCTTTGGAACTAATTACAGAATCATTGCGAATGGAAACCAAAGCTTTTGGAGTGTATATAACCAATGTTGCTCCTGGAGATTTTGCTACAGATATTGCTAGTCGTCGTTTTCATGCTCCAGTAATCCAAGGTTCTGCTTATCAAGAAGTATATCAACAACAACTTGATATGGTAAATGCACATGTAGCTGGAGGAAGTAATCCTATTCAAATGGCAGAGGCTATTTATAAAATCATTCAAACGCCTCGACCTAAGATTCATTATAAAGTGGGTGCTTTTATGCAAAAGTTTTCTATTGTTCTAAAACGCATTTTACCTGATACTGTTTATGAAAAAATGTTAATGAATCATTATAAATTGTAATTAAACTTGAAGTGGACTTTTGTAATTAAAATTGAAATGGATTTCATACTTTTGCAGAAACAACACATAAACAAAATAAAAATCAAACAAAATGAAATTTTTTATTGACACGGCAAATTTAAACGACATTAAAGAAGCACAAGCCTTAGGGGTTTTAGATGGCGTTACTACTAATCCGTCTTTAATGGCTAAAGAAGGAATTACAGGTAGAAATAATATTTTAAAGCATTATGTAGACATTTGTAATATCGTTGATGGCGATGTTAGCGCTGAGGTGATTGCTACTGATTATGAAGGAATGATTAAAGAAGGTGAGGAGTTAGCAGAACTACATGAGCAAATTGTAGTTAAAATTCCGATGACCAAAGACGGAATTAAAGCTTGTAAATATTTTTCAGATAATGGAATTAAAACTAATGTAACTTTGGTTTTCTCTGTAGGACAAGCTTTATTGGCTGCTAAAGCGGGAGCTACTTATGTTTCTCCGTTTTTAGGAAGATTAGATGATATTTCAACAGATGGATTAAATTTAATTGATGAAATCCGTCAAATATATGATAACTATGCTTTTGAAACACAAATTTTAGCAGCTTCTGTTCGACATACTATGCATGTTGTGAATTGCGCTAAAATTGGAGCTGATGTAATGACTGGGCCTTTATCATCTATTACAGGTTTATTAAAGCACCCTTTGACAGATATTGGTTTGGCGCAATTCTTAGCAGATTATGCAAAAGGAAATCAATAAGTAGGATTTTAAATGAAATGAAAAAACCACATGAATTAAAACATGTGGTTTTTTTGAATAATTATATTAACCTTAGTTATTCAATTTGTTTTCAAAATTAGCGTCAAATAAACTTACAAAAGCATTATTTATTGTTCCGTTAGCATTAATAATCATAGTACGATGAATTTTATTTATCACCCACTTTTCTTTTATTTCATCAAAATTTGAAGAAAATAATTCAATAGTGTTAGGATTAGATGTAAATTTATTTTTCTTTAATTCATTTAACCATTCAGATTTTGTATTTCCAATATTGATTGAAATGAAACGAATATTTGGATATTTAGCTTTTAATTCATCTACTTTTTTATGCGAAAATATAGCTTGCGATTCAGATTGTTTAGTCCAAAAGAATAATACGGTTTTAGTGTTAATTAAGTCTTTTATTGCTACTATTTTTCCAGTAATATCTTGTAATGCTATATTAGGTAACAATGCATTCTTATGAAGTTTATGTACATTTTTTGATGTTTTCATTACTTCAGCTTCTAATTTTTTATCAGTTGTAATTTTAGAATATAACTGGAAAAACTTAGCGTTATTCTCTGTACATTGATCTGATAAAAGATACATATTTGCAATATTGTTTACCACAAGATTCTTAACATGTATATCTTTAATTAGTGTATCTGCTATTTGTAATTTCTTAATGTTGCTCTCTAACGACATTTCATCTGCAATATCTTTTGCGTCAGTAAGTACTAAATTATTCAACAATACGGTTACATATTTTACGAAAGGAGAATAATTAACTAAAGCTGTATCATTTAAATCAATTAATTTTCTATGCTTATAGTAATCTTTAGGCAAGTCTTTTTTAACAGATTTTCCAGTTCTAAACTCGTGTACAAACGGAAAAATTTCCTTTTTATAAGCGTGGTTTAGCTCTACACTAGAGGAAGCAATCTTATCAAAATCTTCATTCCAATTGATAAATACTTTTCGCTTTAAATATAGTGATTTAGCCTTTTTGTAAGTAGAATCAATATTTTTTTGAAAAGCATCTACATCTTTAACATATACGTCATACATTTGATTTCTATCGTTATTGTTTTGAATGAAAAGTTCCATTAAGAAATTGTTTTTTTCATCACCACGACCACAAAACATTAATGAATTGTCAAAATCTAGCGTATTTAAACGAAGCATTAAGCTGTCGTTCTTATCAAAGTAAATATATTGGTATTCTGGATCGTGCTTAAAACTATATAGTCCAGGTGTAAGCGAGTCGAATTTATGAAAAAAACGATTGTTTTTATCAAGAAAAAATGTATCAATTACTTTTTCACCTTTCATAAAAACCACATAATTACATTTAGGATTTTCAATTTCACCTCCCAAATAAGCAACATAATTGTCTCCATCAAATGAGTTTTTACAGGAAAACAAGGTTGTAGTAGAGATAATGAATGAAAAGCTAAATAATAAAAAGTATTTTTTTGCCATAAATTGATTTTTAACGAACAAATATATTTGTTTCTTCTAGTTAGCTTTGTTAATAGACCGTTAAAAAAATAAATAATAGTATAGAAATAACCCTTTTAAGTCGTGTAAATTTCCTAATTTTGACGCAGTTTTAAAAAAAATATCTAAAAATACATGCTAACAGTATCTAATTTATCCGTTCAATTTGGTAAAAGAATATTATTTGATGAAGTAAACGTAACCTTTACACAAGGTAACTGTTATGGAATTATTGGTGCCAATGGGGCTGGAAAATCTACTTTTTTAAAGATTTTATCGGGTGAAATCGACCCTACTTCCGGAAGAGTAATTTTGGAGCCGGGTAAGCGTATGTCGGTTTTAAATCAAAATCACAACATGTTTGATGACTTTACCGTTCTTGAGACTGTTTTAATGGGGAACAAAGTGTTGCACGCAATAAAACAAGAAATGGATGCTTTGTATGCCGATTATGATGATAAAAATGCAGATAGAATTGGTGAATTGCAATTGCAATTTGATGAAATGAATGGATGGAATGCAGAAAGTGATGCCGCTACCTTATTATCCAATTTAGAGATTGGTTCAGAGTTTCATTATACGCCGATGAGTGAAATGGATGGTAAATTGAAGGTTCGTGTCTTGTTAGCGCAAGCTTTGTTTGGTAATCCAGATGTATTAATTATGGATGAGCCTACTAACGACCTTGACTTTGAGACTATCGGTTGGTTAGAACATTTCTTAGCCAATTATGAAAACACGGTGCTAGTAGTATCGCATGACCGTCACTTTTTGGATGCCGTTTGTACGCACATTTCGGATATTGATTTTGGAAAAATCACCCATTATTCAGGAAATTATACGTTTTGGTATGAGTCTTCTCAATTAGCGGCACGTCAACGTGCACAACAAAATAAGAAAGCCGAAGAGAAAAAGGCTGAATTGGAAGAATTTATTCGTCGTTTTAGCGCAAACGTGGCTAAGTCAAAACAAGCTACATCTCGTAAAAAAATGATTGAAAAATTAAATATAGACGAAATCAAACCTTCAAGCCGAAGATATCCTGCCATTATTTTTGAACAAGAGCGTGAAGCTGGAGATCAAATTTTAAATGTTCAAAATTTAGCTGCTTCTATTGATGGAGAAGTATTATTTAAAAATGTTGATTTGAATATGGCTAAGGGAGATAAAGTTGTTGTTTTTTCTAAAGATTCAAGGGCAACTACTGCTTTTTATGAAATTTTAAATAGCAATATTCAACAAGATGCAGGTACGGTTGAATGGGGAATTACAACATCTCAATCTTATTTACCTGTAGAAAACCATGATTTCTTTAAAAGTGATTTAAATTTAGTGGATTGGTTACGTCAATGGGTTAAAACAGAAGAAGAGCGTGATGAAGTTTATGTACGTGGTTTTTTAGGTAAAATGATTTTCTCTGGAGAAGAAGCCTTAAAAAAATGTAATGTATTGTCTGGAGGAGAGAAAGTACGTTGTATGTTATCTCGTATGATGATGATTAGAGCTAATGTATTAATGTTAGACGAACCAACGAATCACTTAGATTTGGAATCTATTACAGCATTTAATAATTCTTTAAAAAACTTTAAAGGTTCTGTTCTATTTACAACGCATGACCACGAGTTTGCTCAAACAGTTGGTAATCGTATTTTAGAACTGACACCAAAAGGATGTATAGATCGTTATATGACTTTTGACGAATATTTAGATGATCCTAAAATTAAGGAATTGAGAAAAGAGATGTATGCTTAATCTTAATTATAAAAAAATCCCGAATCAATCTCGGGATTTTTTATTTATAATCATTTTAGTTTAATAGGCTTTTTAACTTTTTTTTTCTAGTATAGTAGTAACTATTAAAATAATAACTCTTAGGGTTAATTAGTAATTATTCATTTAGTAAGTCAGGTCGTCTTTCTAGTGTGTGTTCATAGGCTTTTTGTTCACGCCATTTTTCAATTTCAGGGAAATTACCACTTAATAAAATATCGGGCACTTTTAATCCTTTGTATTCTGCAGGTCTAGTGTAAATAGGATGTGAGAGTAAGTTGTCCTGAAAACTGTCTGTTAAAGCTGAAGTTTCGTCGCTTAGAACTCCAGGTATTAATCGGATTAAGGCATCGCATAGAACGATTGCTCCAATCTCACCGCCACTCAATACATAATCTCCAATTGAAATTTCTTTAGTAATGTGTAGTTCTCGTACCCGTTGATCCACACCTTTATAATGGCCACATAATATGATAATATTTTGTAACATCGACATGGAATTGGCCATTTTTTGTTTTAATGTTTCTCCGTCGGGTGTCATATAAATTACTTCATCGTACTTTCGTTCTTCTTTTAATTTAGAAATACATAAATCAATAGGTTCACACATCATAACCATTCCCGCACCACCACCAAATTGATAATCATCGACATTTTTATGTTTGTTGGAACTGTAATCTCGCAAGTTATGAAAATGAACTTCCACCAATTCTTTTTGAATGGCACGTTTCATAATGGATCCTTCAAAAGGACTTCTTAATAAATCAGGTAAAACGGTAATAATATCTATTCTCATGCATAATTGTTTTCAAGGCACAAAGATATACAACATTCCATGTATAACTAAAAACTGTTGATTTTAATTAAACACCAAATTGTCTCAGATGATGATCTAAATGTTTCCATTGTAAATTGTTCCAATCTGCTGCTGACATTTTGCCCCAAAACGGATGATTGATACATTTAACTGCATGTTCTCCTGCTGCAAAACGACTTACATTGTTTATTAATTCTTGTTGTACTTTTTCAAAATCAAAATTGGTGTAATATTTAAATTCTTTTGCTGTAGGGCTATTTTTGTCAAATTCTGGTTGTTTAAGCACCCAGTTTTTCATCAGTTTTCCTAACAATCGAAATAATAATGGAACATGAAGTTCTTTTTCATTAAAGGCAACTAAAACAGCATCATTGCAATGTTGTAGCATTTGATCAACACTCATTTTTCCCCAAAGTGCAGGAGTATTTGGTGCTAATTTTTGAATTCTGGCAATCATTTCCTGATTATCCTTAGTGTTGAAAATGGATTTCATTTTATTTTTTTTTACAGATTAATCCGTACATCATCGGAATTTTATTTTTTAGTGATGTAATACGGTATTTATTAGGTTCAAATTCTATATTATTATTAAAACAGGCATAATGAGAAAAATCATATTCTTCAAATTCGACTAGTTGCAAATCATTTTTCAATAATGCTTGAATGACTTCACTTAAGCTATGGTTCCATGTTATGGTGCTGTATTCAATTTCTACATATCTGTCGGCATAAGTGCCTGATTCGTCTTCTTTAATTGGTTCGTCTTTAAAATAATTATATTGTACATGTGTAAAATCATTATCAAACATCCAAACTACAGGATGGAATTCAAAAAACACCAATTTTCCTCCAGGTCGCAATGCATGGGCAATAACTCTGGCCCATTGGTCTAAATCGGGTAGCCATCCTATCACGCCATAACTTGTGTAAACGATGTCAAAAGGTTCTTTAATATGTTTTAAGGTTTCATATACATCACAACAAATAAATTCGGCATTTAATCCAAGTTGCATATTCATATTTATTGCAACTTCAATTGCCTTTTCAGAAAAATCTATACCTGTAACTTGAGAACCCATTCGAGCTAACGAAAGTGTATCTTGACCAAAATGACATTGTAAATGTAATACCCGTTTTCCTTTAACATCACCTAACGCATTTAAATCGGTATATGGAATGGTATTGTGTCCAGCTAGAAATGCTTCGTTATTATAGAATTCAGACTCTACATGAACTTTAACTTTGCTGTTCCAAGTTGTTTTATTAATTGTGTTGTAATTTTTCATTTTTATGATGTATATAAAAATAATAGGTTATAAAAAAGCATCAAATAGATCCTTAATAAAAGCGAACTAACTTGTAGCACGGTAATTGATTGTCAAGTATTTTTTTGCTCTTGAAACCAAAAATAGGGAAAATAATAGTAAATTTGTGCATCTTTAAATTAAACATATTATGCAAGACGGTATTTACGCTAAATTTAACACACCAAAAGGAAGTATTTTAGTCAAATTAACGCACGATAAAACACCTGGAACTGTTGGAAACTTTGTAGGTTTAGCAGAAGGACAATTAGATAATGAAGTAAAAGCAATGGGTAAACCTTATTATGATGGATTGAAATTCCACAGAGTAATTCCTGATTTTATGATTCAAGGAGGTTGTCCTCAAGGAACAGGGATTGGTGGTCCAGGTTATCAATTTGATGATGAGTTTCATCCAGAGTTAAAGCACGATAAACCAGGGGTATTATCTATGGCAAATGCAGGGCCAGGTACTAATGGTTCGCAATTCTTTATTACTCATGTTGAAACGCCGTGGTTAGACGGAAAACATACTGTTTTTGGACATGTAGTAGAAGGGCAAGAAGTAGTAGATGCTGTTGTGCAAGACGATGCTTTAGAAAGTATTGAAATTATTAGAGTAGGAGCAGAGGCTGAAAAATGGAATGCCATTGAAGCTTTTAGAACATTTGAAGGTTCAAGAGAACAGCGTTTGGCAGAAGAAAAAAGATTAGCTGAAGAAGCTTTAGAAAAATTAGCTGCTGGTTTCCAAAAAACAGCAAGCGGTTTACGTTACCAAATTATTCAAAAGGGAAGTGGTAAACAAGCTGAAAAAGGTAAAAAAGTTTCTGTTCACTATCAAGGTGCTTTAGATAACGGAATGGTTTTTGACTCTTCGTATAAAAGAAAACAGCCTATCGAATTTACTTTAGGTGTAGGGCAAGTTATTGAAGGTTGGGACGAAGGTATAGCCTTATTACAAGTGGGTGATAAAGCTCGTTTTGTGATTCCTGCTTATTTAGGATATGGTTCAAGAGGAGCTGGTGGTGTAATTCCACCAAATGCTACTTTAGTTTTTGATGTAGAATTAATGGATGTGAAATAATCGATTAAATTATAATTTGGAATCCCAAGAAATTTTCTTGGGATTTTTTTATTACATTTGAGATAACCAATATTTTAGTTAAATTATGAAAAAAATACAAGTGGGCGCCGTACTTAGTATAGCAGCAATGTTTCTTTTTGCTTGTGCTTCAAAGCAAAGTTCCTCTTCTACCCAAACAATTACTTCCGAAGTAAAGGCTCAATTAACGATGAGTCCTGACCAGTTAGAAGGTAAAAATTTATTTGAAACCAATTGTGGAAAATGTCATAAATTATATGATCGTAGTGCTTTTTCAAAAGAAAATTGGAGACCTATAGTTGAACGTATGACAAGAAAAGCGAGATTAACTTCTGAACAAGGGGAGAAGATTTATTCTTATATTTCTATGTAAATTTTGAAAAATATAACGTAATTTGGCTCGCTCTTTGTGAGCCTTTTTTATATGAAAAAAATTGTTGCTATTTTAATTTTATGGAGTAATTTGTCAATTAGTCAAATCTCAGGTGTTCCTCATTGTGGCTATGATTTCACCTCTTATATTGTCGTAAATGCTCATGAAGATAAAATTGTTACCAATGTTAAAGATTTGCATATTACTTTGGTTGATTTAGAAGGAAAAGAGGTGGTGAATAGTAATAACAGTTTGAGTTTAGTTAATAAAGATTTACCCTTAACTTTTACTCAAAATTATCAAGTCAAAGTAGCTGAAAATCAAATTAGATGGTATTTTCCTTATGCCACAGATCAATATTTTTTAGTGGTGCGTAATACCATTGCTATTGAAGACTATCAAGTTAAAATTGAAGATTCAAAAGGAAAATATATAACTCAAATTATCCCTTTAAGTAGTTTGAATCTTTATATTTTATGTTCATCTGAAGCAGAAAAACAAGCTCGAACATTCGGTCCAAAGACCTCCAATCAAATGGTAGAAGTGATTTTAACAAAGAAATAAAATTTAATTGTTAGCATGTTCTTTTTCAACAGGAGTTTTTTCAATAACTGTAGTTGTAGAATCTATTGATACTCGTTTTCTTGGTTTTCTTTTTACGATAGGAATATAGATTTCTGTTTCCCATTTAGATGGCTCTTTTACCTCTGGTAATGCTTTTTTATATATACCAATGTAGATTCCTTTTGTGTCTTCTTTAAATCTATTTTTATAGATAAATTGACGTGCTTTACCCCATGCTTTTTTTGCATGTGAATAATCTCCTTTTAAGATAGTTTTTACAGCTAAAAATTCTTCATGATGATTGCCTTGAATTTGGCTCTCTGGTGTTGTCAAGATTTCATCTTTCACAGGAACACACATAGAAAACTGGATAAAAGTAGTATTAGGACTACTGTAAAAAATAACAAAAGGAACACCTAAAGTTTGAATATGATTTGTCTTTATAAATTGTTTTATAGAAGCTAATAATATTTTTGATTTTTTTGTAAAATCTTTGCTATTACATGAATCTTTTTGCTCTATAAAATTGGTTGCAGGTCTATTTACTATTCCCTTTACATCAATTTTAAAAGTACCTAATTCATTTACTAAGTAATCATTGATCTTATCTAGTCCTTCTTGAATTTGTGGTCCAACATAGCTAGAAATCCCTCCGTTCAAAACAGAATAAATTTTCTCTTTGAAACTCAATTCACCTTTAATAGTTACTTTAGCTATTGTACCGTTTTTATTTTTTTCAAATTTCCAATGTAAGGTTTGCTTATTATCTTTTTCAATATAATCTTGTGCAATAGAATCTTTTGTGGCATATCTTGTAGCAATAAGATTAGAATCTTCCCATTTTACATATGCTTTGACTCCAATTGTATGAGATGATACAGTATAGTTTATATTCTCGGCAGTTTCAAATTGTTGCCATTCACTCCAATTAGAATAGTCGTTTACATAATCAAAAACTTGATTAACTGGAACTTGAATTTCTTTTGATTTAGTAATTTGATAGGTCGCTGGTTGAGTGGCTACAAAAACTACAAAAGCCAGTAGGAAAAGTAAAAATAATAACGTAAAATATTTAACTAATTTCATGAACTAGGAGATGATTCCACCAAATATAGAAAATTATTCTTTGATTACCGTTTTAATCAAAAATAAAAATAAAATAAAAAATATAAATCCTAATAAAACCCATTTTACTCCTTTGTAGGTTTTCTTATGTACTTTGGCATCTTTTCTATACATGAAAAATAAGGCAATAATGAAGGTAATAGCAAATGCTAATGCAAATAGGGTTTGTCCTTTTGAAAACATATTTAAAAATTTTTCGAACAAATTTAAACAATATACTCTTTAATTTTTATTTTTAAACAGTAAAAGTATTTAAATATGGAAAAACAATTAACTGCCGTAAAGGAATTTCATGTCTCTTTTGGTTTAGGTGTAAGTGAAAAGCTTAGAGCTTCCCTAGGTGTGGAAAAAAATCTACTTCGATTTAATTTGATGAAAGAAGAAAACGAAGAATATCTAGAAGCTGTTCAAAATAATGATATTGTTGAAATAGCAGATGCCTTGGGGGATATGCTCTATATTTTGTGTGGAACTATTTTAGAGCATGGTTTACAATATAAAATAGAAGAAGTCTTTGAAGAAATTCAACGTAGCAATATGAGTAAATTAGGAGAAGACGGAAAACCTATTTATAGAGAAGATGGTAAGGTGATGAAAGGACCAAATTATTTTAAACCTAACTTTGAAGCTATTTTAAAATAAAAAAAATGCCTTAGATTTTCTAAGGCAACTTTCTATTTAATTCTAAAATTTATACTTTAACAGTCCAACCAAAAGTATCTTCAAGTTCTTTTGTTTGAATACCTGTTAATTTAGTTTTAATATCTTGAGCAACGGAATGCTCTATTTTAGGTAATTCAAAATACTCACCTCTAAAAGAGAATCCAGCTATAGGGTTAATAACAGCTGCGGTTCCAGCTCCAAATATTTCTTTTAAACTTCCGTTTTTTGCAGCTTGTACTAATTCCTCTACTAATACGGAACGAACTTCTACATTGTAGCCTTCTTTTTTAGCTAAATCAATAACTGATTTTCTGGTTACACCATCAAGAATACGCTCAGAAGTTGGTGCTGTAAATAAAGTATCATCAATTCGGAAGAATACGTTCATCGTTCCAGCTTCTTCTAATTTCGTATGAGTAGCATCGTCTGTCCAAATGATTTGTTGGAAACCTTCTTCATTTGCGAGTTTAGTAGGGTAAAATTGTGCTGAGTAATTTCCTGCGGCTTTAGCGGCGCCAATTCCTCCGTTTGCGGCTCTACTATAGTGTTCAGCGATAACTACCTTAACCTCTCCAGAGTAATAAGACTTAGCTGGAGATAAAATAATCATAAATCGGTATTCAGCAGAAGGTGAGGCAATTACGCCATGTCCAGTAGCTATCATGAAAGGTCTGATATACAATGCACTACCATTGCCATGTTTTACCCATTCTTTCTCTAAATGAATCAATTGTTTTAATCCACCAATAAAAATGTCTTCAGGAATTTCAGGCATAGCTAAGCGTGTAGCACTTTTGTTGAAACGCTCAAAATTTTGATCTGGTCTAAACAACCAAATTTCGTCATGTGCATCTTTATAAGCTTTCATTCCTTCAAAAATAGCTTGTCCATAGTGGAAAACTTTAGAAGAAGGATCCATTAAAAAAGGAGCATAAGGCTCAATAACTGGTTGTTGCCATGTGCCCTCTTTATAGTCACAAACCAGCATATGATCGGTGAAGATATTTCCAAAAACTAAATTTTCAAAATCCACGTCATTGATTTTTGACGTTTGACATTTCGTAATTTTAATGTCTGTAAGAGTAGTATTCATTGTTTGATAATTGGTAACAAAATTAAGTTAGGTTATTTGTCCTTTACAAATTTACTAAAATAATGTTTGTTTTATTGCGAAATTTCGAATAATTATTAACATTAGTAATTCGATAATAATTCAAAAAAAGAACTACATTTGTGATATAAAATTTATTAATTTATTCTCATGAAATCAAAATTTATTGCTTTATTGGGTTTAGTGATACTCGCTTCTTGCAAGCAAAATAAAGAAGCAGTTCAAGAAAAGGAAGTTAAAAAAGAATTTGCCGTTTTTGGGGATTCTATTTCTAATGAAAAAGCACTAACCGCAGCGCAAATGTTAGCTAAGTACCAAACACTTAAAACGGGTGATACATTAGCTGTTAAGTTTACTACCAAAATCAATGAAATATGTCAAAATAAAGGTTGTTGGATGACTTTAGATTTGGGTCAAGACCAGCAAGCTTTCGTTAAGTTCAAAGATTATGGGTTCTTTGTGCCAATGAACGCTCAAAATAGAGAAGTGGTAGTAGAAGGTAAAGCTTTTATTGAAGAAACACCTGTAGCTGAATTGAAACATTATGCAGAGGACGAAGGTAAATCTAAAGAAGCTATAGATAGTATCAAAACACCTAAGAAGGAATTAAAATTTTTAGCTCATGGCGTTTTAATCGCTAAGTAATTGATAAATATGAAGAAATTTGTAAAGATTACTTTCTTAACTTTTTTAATGATAAGTTGTACTTCTAATAAAAAAGAAGATAAAAAACAAGAATCTTGTGCAAAGCCTAAAGATGAATTTCAAATGTATGAAGTATCTGAAATGGCTGCCTTAATGGAACAAATGTATGTTGAAAATACCCGATTGAAAGACCGAATTTTAAAAAAGGATACTTTAGGTCAATTCCCTTCATACTTTTTGAAAATTGAAAAAGCTACCTTTACAAAAGGGAAGGAGCGTGACTCCTTTTTTGATGAGCATGCCAAATTGTTTTTAGATGCACAAAAAGCAATTTATGAAGCTAATGATACTAAAGTTGCTTTCAATTCTATGGTAGACCAATGTATTGCTTGCCATGAGGTCAAGTGTGGTGGACCCATCATGCGAATAAAAAAATTGTATATCAAATAAGAGGAAGAAAGTGGTAAATGAAGTTTATCACTTTTTTTTATAATAATTTTTTAATGACTCTTAATTTATGGGTGTGTCTTCCAGTATCAACATTGTAAATACCCAAGTGATCTATTCGATCAATGCGTACTTTACCTGATGCATGGATGATATAATTGTTTTCCATCATGATACCAACATGAATAATGTTACCTTCTTCATTATCAAAAAAAGCTAAATCACCAGGTTCACTTTCTTCAATAAAACTAAGAGGTTCGCCTTGAGTAGCTTGTTGAGAGGCATCTCTTAATAGTTTGTAACCGTTCAATTTATAAACCATTTGTGTAAAACCTGAACAATCTATACCAAAAGGAGTTTTACCACCCCACAAATAAGGGGCATTTAAATAGAGAAAAGCCGTTTTTAAGAATTGCTCTTTAGGTTTTACTCCACAAACTTTTAAACCTTCAAATTGATAATTCGCTAAATTGATTTCATTTACATCTAAAAAAGACAATGAACTCCCTACTGGAATAGGCATTAATTGATTGCTGCCATAGGAAATGAAATCAATTAGATCTCCATTTAAAATAGGTTCACTTTGCTCAATTAATTGGAATTGGTCTGCTGTTAAGACTTGATATTGCTTGCTATCAATCCAACCTTCATAATGATCAAAAGCTGTTTCAATATACACCCATTTTGGTGTCTTTTCAATTATTTTAAAATGATCACCAAATAATAATTGGGAAACCATCTCGCTTCGATCACTGGCTTCTGCTCTGATAGGTACAATTGCTAAATTACAAATTCCGAACATTCAGTATGAATTGATAAATAACAATTGGTAATATATTGTACTACCAATTGTTATTGTTTATGTGATTAATTAGTTAAGCTTTTTCAATTACAATAGCCGATGCGCCACCGCCTCCATTACAGATAGCAGCAGCTCCATATTTAGCATTGTTTTGTTCTAAAACGTTAATTAAGGTAACAATGATTCTGGCACCTGAACATCCTAGTGGGTGACCTAATGAAACCGCTCCACCATTCACATTTATTTTATCGTTATCTAAACCTAATATTTTAGCATTAGCTAAACCTACTACAGAAAAGGCTTCGTTGAATTCGAAAAAGTCAATATCTGAAATAGATAAACCTGCTTTGTCTAAAGCTTTTGGTAACGCTTTAGCTGGAGCTGTAGTAAACCATTTTGGCTCTTGGGCTGCATCAGCATATGAAGTGATGTAAGCTAATGGCTTCAATCCTAATTCGTTTGCTTTTTCTTCACTCATTAACACTAAAGCGGCAGCTCCATCATTAATAGTAGAGGCATTAGCTGCTGTTACAGTACCATCTTTAGTAAATACGGCTGGTAATGCAGGAATTCGATCTAATTTTACATTATTATACTCCTCGTCTTTGGTTACTAAGATTGGTTCACCTTTTCTTTGTGGTACTTCTACTGGAACGATTTCAGCATCAAACTTACCTGCTTCCCAAGCTGCAGCTGAACGCTCGTAAGATTGAATTGCAAATTGATCTTGTGCTTCTCTAGAAATTTGGTGCTCTGAAGCACATAAGTCGGCACAAACTCCCATAGCATTGTTGTCATATGCGTCTGTTAAACCGTCTTTTTGCATTCCATCTACTAAAGAAGTAGGACCAAATTTAACTCCATTTCTTAAATGAACATAATGAGGAATCATGCTCATGTTTTCCATTCCTCCTGCAACTACAATTTGTGCATCACCAGCCATGATGGCTTGAGCACCTTGCATCACAGCTTTCATTCCACTAGCGCATACTTTGTTTACAGTGGTACATGCTACTTCATTAGATAAACCAGCATACAACGCAGCTTGACGAGCAGGAGCTTGACCATTTCCTGCTTGAACTACATTACCCATTAATACTTCATCTACTAGAGTAGGGTTTAACTTAATTTTATCTAAAGCACCTTTGATCGCTGCTGCACCTAATTTTGTTGCGGGTACTGATGATAAAGAACCCATGAAACTACCAATTGGCGTTCTAACAGCTGATACGATAACTACTTTTTTATTCATTGTGTTTAAATTTATTTTTTTGCGAATGTAACGAAATATTGTGGAATTCTAAAGGAAAAATGTATCTTTGGCCATTCTTACACACTTCCACTCGACGAATTATAGATGACGGAAAAAAAATATTTGATTCTATGTGGTTGATAGTTAGTGAATTTAAAAAAAAGTACGAAAAAAAATAAAAAAAGTGTTGCAAATATTAGAATCTTGTTCTACATTTGCAACCGCAAAAAAGATAAGTTCTTACGCAGAAAATACTAGGAGAGGTGCCGGAGTGGTAACGGAGCAGATTGCTAATCTGTCATCGGGTAACCGATGCCAGGGTTCGAGTCCCTGTCTCTCCGCTTTTTTGTTTTC
>CAYNNB010000018.1:29597-35800 GCA_964398425.1 uncultured Flavobacterium sp. | reverse complement strand
CCCAAAAAAAAAGATAATGAAAAATAAAAGATCATAAAAAGTGACATTACTTTAATTCATTTCTTAACAATTCAATCTTTTTAATTACCTCTGCATTAAGGAATAGAAAAACTTTGTAAATTTTATATACATCACATTAAAAATCAGTTATAATTGTCTATTTTTGCAGCTTCAAATAAATTAAAAAATGACAGCAGATAAAGTAACTACCTTTGATGTATTAGTAGAAATCCCTAGAGGAAGTAGAAACAAATATGAATATGATTTTGAATTAAAAAGAATGCGTTTTGATAGAATGTTATTTTCATCTATGATGTACCCAGCGGATTATGGTTTTATTCCTGAAACGTTAGCTTTAGATGGAGATCCTTTAGACGTATTAGTATTAGTTACTAAACCTACTTTTCCAGGATGTGTAATTGAAGTTAAGCCAATAGGTGTTTTCCACATGGCTGATGACAAAGGTCCTGATGAAAAAGTAATTTGTGTTCCCGTTTCTGATCCAATTTGGAATAAATTAAATGATTTATCCGACATTAATCCGCACTTATTAAAAGAAATTGAGCATTTCTTTGAAGTATACAAAGACTTAGAAAACAAGCAAGTGGATGTTCAAGGTTGGGGAGATGTAAACGAAGCTAAAGAAATTTTAAAACAATGTGTAGATCGTTTCCACGCGATAGAAAACAAAGCTGAAGGCCTATTCAGTATAAAATAAACTTTTCAACAAAATATTTAAAAATGGCAATTATCATTAGGATAATTGCCATTTTTTTTTACATTTGTTAAAATCAACAACTAAAAACTATAAATTTATGAATGAAATCATGCTTTACCTGCCTATTGCATTAGCCGTGTTTGGATTAGTCTTTATGTTTATTAAAGCCTCTTGGGTAAATAAACAAGATGCAGGAGACGAAAAAATGCAACGTATTTCAAAGAGTATTCAAGAAGGCGCAATGGCTTTCTTAAAAGCAGAGTACAGAATATTAGCCATCTTCGTGGTTATTGCTTCAGTAGCGCTGTTTTTTGTATCTCAATTTTCTGGTGCTTCACATTGGATGATTGTAGTAGCTTTTATTTTTGGAGCTATTTTTTCAGCTTTAGCTGGAAATATAGGAATGCGAATTGCTACTCAATCTAATGTAAGAACTACTCAAGCTGCTAAAACTAGTTTGCCTCAAGCTTTAAAAGTTTCTTTCTCTGGAGGTACAGTAATGGGTTTAGGCGTTGCTGGATTAGCTGTTCTTGGATTGAGTATATTCTTTTTATTATTTTTAAATCAATTCATGGGTGATACTACAAAATCATTCTATGATAATATGTCGATGGTACTAGAAACCTTAGCAGGTTTCTCTTTAGGTGCTGAATCAATTGCTCTTTTTGCACGTGTCGGTGGTGGAATTTACACTAAAGCTGCCGATGTTGGAGCCGATTTAGTAGGAAAAGTAGAAGCTGGAATTCCAGAAGACGATCCTAGAAATCCAGCAACTATTGCTGACAATGTAGGTGACAATGTTGGAGATGTTGCTGGTATGGGAGCCGATTTATTTGGTTCTTATGTAGCGACAGTTCTAGCCTCAATGGTTTTAGGAAATTATATCATTAAAGATATGAGTGAAGCTAATGGTGCTCAATTCACAGACGCTTTTGGGAACATGGGACCAATTCTACTTCCGTTAGTTATTGCAGGAGTAGGTATTTTAGCTTCTATAGTAGGGACCTTTTTCGTTAAAATTAAAAACAATGATGCTAAAGAAGCAGAAGTTCAAGGTGCTTTAAATTTAGGAAACTATGTTTCACTAGCACTAACTGTTGTAGCTTGTTGGTTTTTAATCAAACAAATGTTGCCAGAAACCATTAAAATGAACTTCTTTGGTGAAGGCATAAAAGAAATTCCTTCTCGTCATGTGTTTTATGCAACCTTAGTTGGATTAGCTGTAGGTTGGTTAATTTCAGCTATCACAGAATATTTTACTGCATTAGGAAAGAAACCAGTTTTAAATATTGTTCAAAATTCATCTACGGGTGCTGCCACTAATATTATTGCAGGGTTAGCAACAGGTATGAAGTCAACCTTTGGTTCTGTAATTTTATTTGCAGCTGCTATTTGGGGTGCCTATGCTTTAGCAGGATTTTATGGTGTTGCTATTGCTGCATCAGCTATGATGGCTACTACGGCTATGCAATTAGCTATTGATGCTTTTGGCCCTATTGCAGATAATGCTGGTGGTGTTGCTGAAATGAGTGAATTACCAAAAGAAGTACGTCAACGTACAGATGTTTTAGATTCTGTTGGAAACACAACTGCAGCTGTTGGAAAAGGTTTTGCTATTGCTTCTGCGGCTTTAACAGCTCTGGCTTTATTTGCAGCTTATGTTACTTTTACAGGTATTGAAGGAATTAATATCTTTAAAGCCGATGTATTAGCCGCTTTATTTATTGGAGGTATGATCCCGGTTGTTTTTTCAGCATTAGCTATGCAATCTGTTGGTAAAGCAGCAATGGACATGGTAAATGAAGTACGTCGTCAATTTAGAGAAATCCCAGGTATTATGGAAGGTACTGGCCAACCTGAATATGGAAAATGTGTGGACATTTCAACTAAAGCTGCTTTACGCGAAATGATGTTACCAGGAGCTATCACCATTATTACACCAATTATATTAGGTTTCCTTATGGGAGCAGAAGCCTTAGGTGGTTATATGGCTGGAGTTTGTGTATCGGGTGTTTTATGGGCCATTTTCCAAAACAACGCAGGTGGTGCATGGGATAATGCTAAAAAATCTTTTGAAGCAGGTGTAATGATTAATGGCGAAATGACATTCAAAGGTTCTGACGCGCATAAAGCTGCCGTAACTGGAGATACTGTTGGTGATCCTTTTAAAGACACTTCTGGACCTTCAATGAATATTTTAATTAAACTTACTTGTTTAGTTGGTTTAGTTATTGCTCCATTATTAGGCGGTCATAGTGCAACAACTTGTACAGATACACATTGTAAAACAGAACAATGTGCAGAAATGTGTAAAAAAGAAAAATGTACTCCTGCTACTTGTTCACATGAATGCTGTTCTACTGAAAAAGACAAAGCAGCTTGTTGCAGTGGAAGTTCAAAAATGATTGGCAAATGCGATATGAGTAAATGTGCTACAATGACTAAAGAAGAATGTGCAAAAATGTGTGACTCTTTGGGTTGTTCAGCTGAAGAAAAAGAAATGTGTATGTCGCATTATGATAAAGATGGAAAATTTATAGGACATAAAGAAGGTGCAGATTGTTGTGCCAAAAAATAAAACAAAAATTTTAATTAAAAAGTCTCAGTTTTCCTGAGGCTTTTTTTTATTTTCAAATTTCCTTACATTTAGCCAAACAAACACAACACATGAAAAACATTTACTTTTTATTGCTACTTAGTTTTAGTTGGGCAATTGGTCAACATCATCCAATCATTATTCCACAACCTCAGCATTTTAAAGTAGGCAACTCTTTTTTTACACTTTCAAAAAATACCGAAATAGAAACCAATCAAAAGGACAGTTTTGAAGTGACATATTTACAAAACGCTATTTTTAATCAAACTGGACTAACACTTCAGTCTCAAAAAAAATCAAAAGCATCCTCTAAAATAATTTTAAACCTACGTTTTATTGATACTATTTCTACAAAAATTAAAAGTCAATATGAAATTAATATAAAACACAATCAAATAGAAATAAACGCAAATAGTTCCGAAGGAATTTTTTATGCAATTCAAAGTTTATTACAAATTATTTCAAGCGAAAAAAAACAAACCATTACTATACCTTGTCTTGAACTTCAAGATGATGCAAAATACAATTGGCGTGGCATGCATTTGGATTGTGCCCGTCATTTCTTTCCCAAAGAATTCATAAAAAAATATATTGATTACTTAGCTACCTATAAATTTAATGTCTTTCATTGGCATTTAACCGATGATCAAGGCTGGCGAATTGAAATAAAAAAATATCCTAAATTAACCGAAGTAGGTGCATGGCGAAATGGCTCCATGATAGGTCATTATAGTGAACAAAAATTTGACAACATCCGTTATGGTGGATTTTACACGCAAGAAGATATAAAAGAAATTGTTGCATATGCTACCCAACGTCATATAACTATTGTTCCAGAAATTGAAATGCCAGGACATGCCGTTGCCGCTTTAGCAGCATACCCTGAATACTCGTGTACGGGTGGTCCTTTTGAAGTTGGAAAGACATGGGGTGTTTTGGACGATGTGTTTTGTCCGAAAGACGAAACCTTTACATTTTTAGAAAACATTTTAACGGAAGTAATAACACTTTTCCCTTCTGAATACATTCATATTGGTGGTGATGAATGTCCAAAAACACGTTGGAAAGCCTGTCCACATTGCCAAAACAGAATGAAAACCGAAAATTTAAAAGACGAACATGAATTACAAAGTTATTTCATTCAACGTATTGAAAAATTTGTTAATCGGAAAGGAAGAAAAATTATAGGTTGGGACGAAATTTTGGAAGGTGGCTTAGCTCCAAATGCCGCGGTTATGAGTTGGCGTGGTACTGAAGGTGGAATTGCTGCTGCCAAACAAAAGCATTATGTAGTCATGTCTCCAGGATCTCACTGTTATTTTGATCATTACCAAGGCAATCCTAAAAACGAACCTATTGCGTTTGGCGGCTATACTCCTGTTGAAAAAGTATATTCATTCAATCCAACACCAAAAGAATTGTCACCAGAAGAAGCCAAGTACATCATGGGAGCCCAAGCGAATGTTTGGACCGAATATATTGAAACACCAACCCATGTAGAATACATGATTTTCCCAAGAATGCTTGCGTTATCTGAAGTACTCTGGGGTACATCTAACCCCGAAAAATACACCGAATTTCAAAACAAAATGTTCCAACATTTTGATATTTTGGAAAAGAAAGGAATCAATTTCAGTAAAGCAGTTTTTGAAATTACATCCAAAGTTAAATCCACAGAAAATGGAAATGGAGTACTGTTCGAATTACATTCCGCAAAAAATACAAACCTCATTAGATATACAACAGACGGTACCAATCCAAACACCAATTCTTTCCAATATTTACATCCAATTGAAATTAAAAACAGTCAAACTATTAAAGCCGCTTCTTTTGAAAATGAAAAACAAAAAAGTGCTGTTGTGGAACAGGTATTTACTTTAAATAAAGCTACAGGAAAAAAAATAACTTTAGTTGATGCGCCACATGAAAATTACAATGTTGGTGGAACATTCACTTTAATTGATGGAATTTCCGCTAATCGAGGCAAATTAGGAAAAGATTGGCTCGGATTTTCTGGAAAAGACTTAAATGCAACAATCGATTTAGGAAAATCAGAGATTATCAATAAAGTGACAATTAGTGTTTTAGAAAGCCAAGGCAGTTGGATTTATTATCCAAAAAAAATTGGTATTTTACTATCCGAAGATGGGATAAACTACAGAGGTATTAATATTATTTCAGCGGAAGAAATTAAAAAATCAGGCGGTAAAGTCAACATAACATTGAATGCAGAAAAGGCTCAATTTGTAAAAGTGATTGCTTATAATACTGGAAAAATTGCAGAGGGATTCCCTGGAGCAGGTTCTAGTGCATGGTTGTTTGTGGATGAAATTGGTGTGGAATAAAAAATAAATATATGGCAAATCGTAGAAAATTTATAAAAACAGCAGCCCTTGGCTCTGCGGCGTTTGCACTTAGTTCATTTAAAACTAAAATTGTAGTGGTTTCTGAGTCATCATTAAACAAAGTAAAGAAACCAATTGTACTTTCCACATGGAACTTTGGTCTTCAAGCGAATGAAGCCGCTTGGAAAATTTTAAAGAACAACGGTCGAGCACTTGATGCCGTGGAAGCAGGAGTAAAAATACCTGAAGGCGACCCCAAGGAAAGAAGTGTAGGCTATGGCGGGAGACCAGATCGAGATGGACGTGTTACCTTAGATGCTTGCATAATGGACGAATATGCCAATATTGGTTCAGTGGCTTGTTTAGAACACATCAAACATCCCATTTCTGTAGCTCGTGCTGTAATGGAAAAAACACCTCATGTGATGTTAGTTGGTGAAGGTGCTTTACAATTCGCTTTATCACAAGGTTTCAAAAAAGAAAACTTATTGGTTGAAGAATCAGAAAAAGAATGGAAAGAATGGCTAAAAACCAGTCAATACAA
>CAYNNB010000018.1:0-29497 GCA_964398425.1 uncultured Flavobacterium sp. | reverse complement strand
TGGTTGAAGAATCAGAAAAAGAATGGAAAGAATGGCTAAAAACCAGTCAATACAAACCTATTGTTAACATTGAAAATCATGATACTATAGGTATGATTGCACTTGATGCCCATGGAAATTTATCTGGCGCATGTACCACAAGTGGCATGGCTTATAAAATGCATGGAAGATTAGGAGACTCCCCTATTATTGGTGCTGGATTGTATGTTGATAATGAAATTGGAGCAGCAACAGCAACAGGACATGGTGAAGAAGTCATTCGAATTGCAGGATGCCATTTGGTAGTCGAATTGATGCGACACGGCAGAACACCCCAACAAGCCTGTGAAGAAGCTGTTCAACGCATCATAAAACTAACTAAGCTTAGAAATAAAAATTTAAAAGATATTCAAGTTGGTTTTATTGCCTTAAATAAAAAAGGGCAATCCGGTTCGTATTGTGTGCAAGGTGGCTTTAATTATGCCGTACATGATGGTTCTGGAAATCGTCTAATTGATGCACCTTTCTATTTAAAATCATGAAAAAATTAGAAATTGCTTGTTTTACAAATGCCTCTATTCAAATTGCTTTTGAAAATGGGGCAGACAGAATAGAACTTTGTGACCAAATGGAAGTTGGAGGAACAACTCCTTCAATTGAAATGGTAAAATTTGCATCAAAATTCAACATCCCAAAATATATTATGATTCGACCAAGAGGTGGAAATTTTATTTATTCAGATGTAGAGTTTCAAATAATGAAAAAATCTATTCTTGAATTTAAAAATCAGAACATTAACGGATTTGTTTTTGGACTTTTAACCGAAGATTTTCAAGTTGATATTGCTAAAAATAAAGAACTCATACAACTGGCTCATCCCCTACCTTGTACCTTTCACCGTGCTTTTGACCAAGTGATTGAAGTTCAACAAGCACTTGAAGATTGTATTACTTGCGGGTTTCAAAACATATTAACTTCGGGTTTGAAACAAACAGCCATTGAAGGAAAGGAAATTTTACAAGATTTGATTCAACAAGCCAATAATCGAATTATCATTATGCCTGGTGGCGGTGTGCGATCATCTAATATTGAAGAATTAGATTCATTTGTTAATTCAAATTGGTATCATTCTGCAACAATTACAGATGGATATGAAATTGCAAATGCCAAAGAAATTCAAAATTTAAAACAAAAACTTAATGCGTAAACTAGTTGTATTTATTCTTTTATTTATTTCATTTTCACTCATAGGACAAGAAACTTATCGCGATTTAAGTAATGAAAAATGGCACTTCCATCAAGAAGGAAAATTAGAAAAATACCAAGCTCGCGTTCCAGGTACAATTCATACTGATTTAGTGCAAAACCAATTAATTCCCGATCCATTTGTTGAAGATCATGAAAATAAAGTAAAATGGATTGAAAATGAAAATTGGGTTTATGAAACAAGTTTTAATATTACCAGTAAAGAATTGCAACATCAAACCATTCAACTGCAATTTAATGGATTAGATACTTACGCTACCGTTTTTATGAATGACCAAATAATTTTACAAGCAAACAACATGTTTCGCATTTGGAACATCGACGTAAAAAACAAGTTAAAAAAAGGAAATAATTCCTTAAAAATAATTTTTTACTCCGCATCAAGAAAAGGAAAAGAATTAGCGCAACAATTGCCCTATACCTTACCCGAAAAAGAACGGGTGTTTGTTAGAAAAGCACAATATCATTTTGGTTGGGATTGGGGACCCCGATTAGTAACAGCAGGTATTTACAAGAAAATACAATTACATTTTAGCAATCATGGCCATATAGAAAATTGTCACATACAACAAAAAAAGGTAACAAAAGAAAAAGCTCAATTACTATTTAAAACTAAAATTTGGTCGAACAAAAAAGGTAATTTTATAGTTCAAATTGAAAATCACAAAAAAGAAATTCGTTTAGAAAAAGGATTTAACACCCTTGAATTCCCATACGAAATTGAACAACCAAAATTATGGTGGTGTAATGGTTTGGGTGACCCACACTTATATCACTTTACCGTTCAACTTTATGATAAGAAAAAACTACTTTCAGAAAAAAAAGAAACTATTGGTTTACGAAATATAGAGTGGGTTCAAGAAAAAGATAATTCAGGAAAAAGTTTTTATTTGAAATTAAATGGAATACCTGTTTTTATGAAAGGCGCCAATTATATTCCTCCACATAGTTTTCTTCCTGAAGTATCAACTGAAAATTATACCAATTTAGTCGTTCAAGCCAAAAATGCCAACATGAATATGTTACGTGTTTGGGGAGGTGGTGTATATGCCGATGATGCCTTCTATAATGCTTGTGATGCGAACGGAATTTTAGTTTGGCAAGATTTCATGTTTGCCTGTGCCATGTATCCTGGGGACACAGCGTTTTTAAACAATGTCAAATCGGAAATCACTGATAATATAATACGATTACAAAATCATCCTTCAATTGCTATTTGGTGTGGAAATAATGAAAATGATGAAGGCTGGCACAATTGGGGTTGGCAAAAACAATTCAATTACAGTAAAGAAGAAGAAAACCAAATATGGAAGGATTACGAAAAATTATTTCATGAGTTAATTCCAGCTACATTAAATGAAACGTTAGGCGAAAATCAATATTTTTATTGGTCTTCATCGCCTTCAATTGGTTGGGGAAAAAAAGAAAGTTTAAACCAAGGAGATTCCCATTATTGGGGGGTATGGTGGGGCAAAGAACCCTTTGAAATGTACACCCAAAAAGTGGGACGATTCATGAGTGAATATGGTTTTCAGGGCATGCCTCCCCTATCTACATTTAAAAAATTCACCTCCAACTTAAATTGGGAAAACCCAAGCATAAAAGTCCATCAAAAACACCCAACAGGTTACGAGACAATAGATGAATATTTAGTTCGAGATTATAAAAAACCTTCTTCTTTTGATGAGTATGTATATATATCCCAATTGCTTCAAGCGGAAGGAATGAAAACGGCAATTGAAGCACATCGCCGCGCCATGCCCTATTGTATGGGAAGCTTGTATTGGCAATTGAATGATTGCTGGCCAGTTACTTCATGGAGTTCTATTGATTTTTATGGTAATTGGAAAGCCTTTCATTATCAAGCGAAACGTAGTTTTGAACGACAATTAATTTCGTTTGAAGAAAAAAATGACATCGTTGACATCATCGGTGTAAATGAAGATGTATCGACTTTTTATGGTCAATTAAAAATTGAACTAATCGACTTTTTTGGACGCGTAAATTGGCAATACGAGACCTCTTCATTTATACACCCCAATTCCAGTAACATTCTAAATAGCATTAATTTAACAACACTTCCTCAATTAAATCCCAACCATATGTTTTTGAAGGTTACTTTAGATAATTCTGGACAAAAAAAAGAAGGAATATATTATTTTGTAAAGCCTAAAGACTTACAATTACACCAACCTGATATTAGGTTTGAATACTTATCCAATCATCAAATTAAAATCACATCAACTACCTTGATTAAGAACTTATACCTAGAAGCCGAAGGTATATTTTTTGAAGACAATTTCTTTGATGTATTACCCAATGAGCCAAAAATTATTCAAGCATCAAAAGAAATAAAAGATTTGAAATGGTACAGTTTAAATACCATACAATAAAATTGTTTTTTGTGTCAAGCTGAATTTATTCCGATTCAAAGTGTAAATCTTAATATTCTGAAACGAGTTCAGAAGGACAAGTTAAATAAAAAAAGCCTTGATTTCTCAAGGCTTAGTATTTTTAAAACAATCCATTAATCTCCGCATCAATTTTTTGGATGATGTTTCCTAAATCTTCAGGATTGTTAACATAATCAATATTATCTACATCTATGATAACCAATTTACCTTTGTCGTACGTTTGAATCCAGGCTTCATAACGTTCGTTCAATCGGCTTAAATAATCAATTGAAATGGTGTTTTCATAATCACGCCCACGCATGTGAATTTGTTTCACCAAATTAGGAATAGAACTTCTTAAATAAATTAACAAATCGGGCGGACCAACTAAATCTTCCATTAAATCAAACAACGATTTATAGTTGGTATAATCACGATTCGTCATTAAACCCATGGCATGTAAGTTAGGTGCAAAAATGAATGCATCTTCATAAATGGTTCGATCTTGTATAGTTTTCTTTCCTGATTTACGAATATCCAAAATTTGTCTGAAACGACTGTTTAAGAAATAGATTTGAAGATTAAAACTCCATCGTTCCATCGAATGATAAAAATCATCTAAATAAGGGTTATCATCTACATCTTCAAAATGAGCTTCCCATTTAAAATGCTTTGATAATAATTTTGTTAACGTCGTTTTTCCCGCACCAATATTCCCTGCTACAGCTATATGCATTTATTCAAATTTTAATTGATAATTACGAATCAGATTTTCGGTAAAAATAGCTAAAATTCCATCTTTAAAACAAAAATTTTTAATGATTTTTTCCTCAATGTGTAACGCCTTTAATTTCTTCTGATTGTAATCATAAAACCATATTTGATTCTCTTTTAAGAGTAACCATTTATCGAATGAATCAAAAGAAATTTGTTCAAAAGTTGGAACTACACCTAAATTCTTTATTTTCCCAAATTTATCAATACTGTAATAAGTAAAAGTATCATCAATCCAATAAAAGGAATTATAATCGGAGTGTGCATAAATAATTTTATTTTGAATTACATTTGAAATCATACGGTGACTGTCGGTATTTAAATTATACAATCCAATTTTTTGCGTAAAATTATCGTAAAACCAAAAATCATTTTGGGAAGCGGGTGTAACAAAATCAAATAGAATAGCTGTAGAAGTAACAGATTTAATTGGATTTGTTTGTTTATCTAGTACCACAATGGTATTTGTATTCTTATAAAACAGAAACACATTTAAACTATTAAAAACATCTACATTAGTTAGCTTACCACCTAAATTTGAAGTGAAATTTGCAACATGATTATCACAAACTTTAAACACATCATTTTGTTTAGAAAAGTAAGTACAACCCACCACATCTTTACCCCAAAACACATCATATTTTGCAGTTAACGAATCTTGACTCAAAAGTTTAATTTCTTGAGCTTTTAAGAAAATTGGAAAGAAGAAGATAAAAACTAATAACCTCATAAATATTAGATTAAAACAAAAATACTAATTTAAAATGTAACTTTTTCATCTTTTCATTGTCTAACTGGTAGTTAATTAAAATCAATACCATGAAAAAAATAGTTTTACTATTGGTTGGGCTTTCAAGTTTAGCCACATTTGCTCAAAAAGATTTTCAAGGCATGGCGGTTTATGAATCAAAAACCAGTACAGCCGAATTCATGAAAAATATGGATAGTAATAAAGATATTACACCTGAAATGAAAGCGCAAATTGCTGAAAGAATGAAAAAAGCATTTGAAAAAACTTTTATTTTGAATTTTGATAAATCTGCCTCTATTTATAAAGAAGAAGAAAAATTAGATACTCCTGGACAAGGAGGCGGCATGCGTATGATGACGTCTATGATGGGCGGTGGTGGAACGTACTACAAAAACGTAAAAGAAAAAACCTATACCGTTGATAAAGAAGTTTTTGGTAAAGAATTTTTAATTAAAGATTCCCTACCAAAATACAATTGGGTATTGAGTCAAGAAACTAAAAAAATTGGAGATTATACTTGTTTCAAAGCTACTGCTGTCGTAGCAGCAAGCAAAACAGATTTTAGAAACTTTAGAAGAAAAGAAGCTAAAAAGGAAGAAGGAAAAACAGAAAATAAAGACGAGAAAACTTCGGAACAAAAAGAAAATAAAACCAACTTTTTTGATGAAGTAGATATGCCAAAAGAAATTACTGTAACTGCTTGGTATTGTCCTGAAATTCCAATTAACCAAGGCCCAGAAGGTTACTGGGGATTACCAGGTTTAATTATGGAAGTAAATGATGGAAAAACCATTATTTTATGTTCTAAATTAGCCATGAATACTAAAGAAAAAGCAGAAATAAAAGCGCCTACTAGCGGTGATAAAGTCACTCAAAAAGAGTTTGACGACATCATTATGAAAAAAATGAAAGAAATGAGTGAAATGGGCGGTGGTCCAGGTGGTGGAAGAGGAATGCAATTTAGAATGAGTAGATAATTTAAATAATGAACATCAATTAAGTCGCTTTTTTAGAGCGACTTTTATTTAACTAAAAATGAGACAACTAATTTTATTTTGTTCGTTCCTATTTACAGGATTTTTACAGGCGCAGTCTATTAAAGTAGAAGGTGTCCTAAAAGATAATTTAAACAACCCCATAGAGACCGCCAATGTGATGGCTATCAACACCACTACAAAAGCTATGGATGCTTATAATATTACTAATGAAAAAGGAAGATTTGCACTAAATCTAAAACCGAATACCGAATATGTTATCAAAGCGGGATATATTGGTTTTGCTCCTTTTGAAAAGAAAATTACAACATCTAGTCAAAACATGACCTTTGACATTTCATTACAAGAAAATAATGAAATTGAGGCGGTTGAAATCGTAAAAGAAATGCCCGTACGAATTAGTGGTGACACCATTATTTACAACTCTGATTCATTTACTAATGGTACCGAGCGTAAATTAGAAGATGTACTAAAAAAATTACCTGGTGTTGAAGTCAATAAAGATGGCGAAATTGAAGTAGAAGGCAAAAAAGTGCAAAAAGTAATGGTTGAAGGCAAAGATTTCTTCGATGGCGACACTAAAATTGCTACAAAAAATATTCCAGCAGATGCCTTAGATAAAATTCAAGTATTACGCAATTATAATGAGGTGTCTAATCTTAAAGGACTGGAGAACAATGAAGAAAATATTGCCTTAAATATTAAACTAAAAGAAGGAAAAAAGAATTTTTGGTTTGGTGACATGATGGCTGGTGCTGGAGTGAGTGATCAAGTTGATCGTTATATTTTGAACCCGAAATTATTTTATTATAATCCAAAATACAGTATTAACGTCATTGGCAATTTAAATAACATTGGTGAACTTCCACTAACAATGCAGGATTATTTTAAATTCGCTGGAGGATTTAAAAATCTGATGAAAAAAGGAGGTTCAACTTTCAATGTAACTTCTAATGATTTAGGGATTATGGGAATGCGAAACAATCGAGCTCAAAATATTGACACTAAATTTAGCGCTACAAACTTCAGCTACAACCCTTCAAAAGCTTGGACCATTAGTGGTTTCGGTATCTACTCTTACAACAAGACCAATTTACTTACTGAAAACCTATACAACAGAACCGATAGAGATGGCACAAGAGTAACGGAAAACAAAACTGATCAATCGCGTCAAAGAACAGATTTAGGTTTGTTTAAATTAAGTTCAAGTTATGTACCAAATACTAAAGTACACTTTGACTATGATGCCTTACTAAAATTCTCTAGTCAATTAGAAAATCAAAGTACTTTATCAAGTTTACAAGGTGACATTTACACGGTTAAAAAACAAAAGCCATTATCTATTAACCAAAACTTGAATTACTACTATACGTTAAACGAGAAAAATGTATTCGCCTTTGAAATTCAAAATTTATTTCAAGAGGAAGATCCTTTTTACAATGCTAACTTAACTCTTCAACCCTTTAATTTAAGCGGATACAACAATGCACAATTGCGAAATGACATCAATCAAGAGCGTTTAGTGAAAACTAATAAAACTGATGCAAAACTAGATTATTACTACAGTCTTACACCTAAAAGTAACATCAACATTACTTTAGGAAATACTTATTCATATCAAACTTTTAATTCTAAAATTTTCCAAATTTTAGATAATGGTTCAGTAAATCATCTTAATGCTCCTGAGAACAATAACAATGTAAATTATAGTTTCAACGATGTCTTTTTAGGCTTACATTATAAGTTTTTAACTGGTAAATTTACATTTAATCCAGGTGTAAGTTTCCATCAATTCAACACGGCAGACAAGCAATTAGGATCAACCAACAAAATGAGTTTTACTCGAGTATTGCCTGATTTTTATGCTTTATGGCAAATTAAAAAATCACAAACGTTGACCTATACTTATTCCATGACCAATAGTTTTACCGATATCAATAAATTGGCTCAAGGTTATATTTTCTCTAATTACAATAGTTTATTTAGTGGAAATCGTTATTTAGAAAATTCATTAGCTCATGTGCATAGTTTACGATTTTTTAAATATAGCATGTTTAATTTTGAAAATATTTCTGCTAATCTTACCTACACAAGACAGGTAGATGCTATTACTAATAGAGCTTTGTTAGCAGGTGTGAATCAAATTTCATCTTCGGTCAATATGCCTTCCAATTTCCCCAATGAATCACTTTCTGGATTTGGTAGTTATGGTCGTTCTTTCTTGAGGTATTTCAAAGCAGATGTAAATGCAAGATTATCATGGTCTAAAAACAATAATATTCGTGTGAATTTTGACAACAGTGAATATATTCAATCTACTGAACAATTTTCACAAATCTATAGCGCTAGTTTTGCGACTAACTTTAAGCAGTTACCTAATTTAACTTTAGAATATGAATACACTATTAATGATTTTCAAAATCAAATTTACTATGTAGATAATCCTTCTATATTATTAGAATACTTCTTCCTAGATGCATTTTCATTTACTTCTGAATATAGTTTTTATCACAACAGAGATAAACAAAAAACCATCAATACAGAATATGACTTTTTAACAGCTTCATTAAGCTATAGAAAAAAAGATAGTAAGATGGAGTATAAAATTGGGGCAACTAACTTACTTAACACAAAAACATTGAACGATAGTAGTTTTAATGCTTTAGGAGGTTCAAGTAATTTCTCTAGTTATTATGTACAACCAAGATATGTGGTTTTTAGTTTAAAATACAATTTGTAATCAAGTAATTTCTAACCAAAAAGTCCCGATGGTATTCATCGGGACTTTTTAGTTTTATGCTAGAGTTCAATCCTCAATTATTAGTTCTTTCAAAATCAATCAACTTGTTTGAATCCTTTCAATTATTATTTATTTTGAAATAAACTAATCTCTATTCCACTTACATCCCTGTTCTTATCGCTTCAACTGGATCTAGTTTTGAAGCGGAAATCGCAGGAATAATACCGGCAACCAAGCCAATGACAATAGCCAAACTTGATCCTAAAATAACATTTGATAAACTCAATACAAACTCAAAATCAAGCACATTAGTCAATACAACAGCGATAATCCAAACCAATAACATTCCAATCATTCCACCAATTAGAGACAAAATAACCGCTTCAAATAAAAATTGAAATAAAATAAAACGATTTTTTGCTCCAAGTGCTTTTTGTATTCCAATTAAGTTCGTTCGCTCTTTAACAGATACAAACATAATATTGGCAATTCCAAATCCACCTACTAGCAAAGAGAAACCGCTTAGAATCCATCCTACTAAATTCATTTGACTTGTAATATCATCAATAAACTTAGTAAATCCAGATAAAACATTGATGAAGAAATTATTAATATCATCTGGTTTTAATCCACGATGATTTCTTAGTTTTTGTACTAATTCAGCTTTGAATTCTTCTACATCAACTCCTTTTTCTGGCTTAATTAAAATAGCTGGAGTAAAGGCTTTGTTATTATCTCCATACATTTTTCTCATGAAGTTGACAGGAAAAAAAACAGCAATATCATTACTATCACCGAAAGTGTCTTGGCCTTGTTTTTTCAAAACTCCAATCACTTTAAAACGTTGCCCATATAATCTGATTTGTTTTCCAAGAGGATCATTATTTTGGAATAGCCCTTCAGCTACATCATATCCGATTACAATAACAGGAACTCCAGAATTTGATTCTGATTCGTTAAATAGTCTTCCTTTTTCAACAACAAACGGTTCAATATCAAAAAACTCATAAGTTGAAGGCTTCACACGAATAGATGTCACTATATTATCTTCGTATTTAATACTTTCATTTCGAGTAAAAAAGTTAAAGGAAATTTGATTTACATCTGTTAAATTTCGTTTTAAAAATTGATACTCCTCATAAGTAACATTAGGAAATTGATCTCTCTTCCATTGCGGTATTTCAGATGGACCGAAAGAAAACTTAAAAAGATAAATGGTATTTTTATCCATTCCTTCTAAACTTCCTTCAATATTTTTTTTCATAGAATCAACGGCCGCTAAAACAGCTATAATTGAAAAAATACCAATAGTTACCCCAAGTAGCGAAAGAAATGTTCGCAACTTATTGTTCCTTAATGCATTTAATGCAAACGTTAAACTTTCACCTAATAATCTTAAATACAAAAACATACCTTCTTTACTCTTGTTTATCAAATTAGTAGTCAAAAAACAAAAGTTGTTACAATTTGTCCAATTGTTCTTGAAAGTTAAAAATAGTATAGTTACTTTTGTAGCTTCAAAACAACAACACAATGACACACACCAAGAAAATCAAAGCAGCTTTAATTTCTGTATTTGATAAAACAGGCTTAACCCCTATTGTTGAAGCCTTACATGAAAACCAAGTAACTTTATATTCTACGGGAGGAACTGAAGAATTTATTAAAAATTTAGGCATACCAGTAGTTGCAGTTGAAGACGTAACCTCTTATCCTTCCATTCTAGGCGGTAGAGTTAAAACCTTACACCCAAAAATTTTTGGCGGCATTTTAAACCGACAAGACCATGAGGGCGATGTAGCTCAAATGACCGAATTCAATATTCCACAAATCGATTTAGTAATTGTAGATTTATATCCTTTTGAAAAAACCGTTGCTTCAGGAGCCTCAGAATCAGATATTATTGAAAAAATTGATATCGGAGGGATTTCATTAATTCGTGCAGCTGCCAAAAATTTTAAAGATACTGTTATCGTAGCTTCTGTAAATGAATATGAATCTTTTTTACAATATTACACTAAAGAAAATGGTTCAACTACTTTAGCCCAACGCAAACTACTAGCTACAAAAGCTTTCCATGTTTCTTCTAATTATGACACAGCTATTTTTAATTACTTCAATGAAGAAGATACGTATTTGAAAATAAGTGAATCTAACGGTCAAGTTTTACGCTATGGAGAAAATCCTCATCAAAAGGGATTATTTTTTGGAGACTTTGACCAACTTTTCACCAAATTACACGGAAAAGAATTATCTTACAATAATTTATTAGACGTAGATGCTGCTGTAAATTTAATTAACGAATTTAAAACAGACGAGCCTACTTTTGCTATTTTAAAACATAACAATGCTTGTGGACTCGCTACAAGACATACAATGAAAGAAGCTTATTTAGAAGCATTAGCTGGAGACCCTACCTCTGCTTTTGGAGGTGTATTAATTGCAAATGGACTAATTGATGAAGCAACCGCTGAAGAGATTAACAAATTATTTTGTGAAGTAGTTATTGCTCCTTCTTTTAACCAAGAAGCTATAGCCATTTTAGAAGAAAAGAAAAACAGAATCATCTTAGTTTTAAACGATTTAACTTTGCCAGCTAAACAAGTAAGAACCTGTCTAAACGGAATTTTAGTTCAAGAAAAAGATTATATTACTGATTCCAAGGAACATTTAAAAACAGTAACAACTACAGTTCCATCAAATGATGAAATTGAAGATTTAATCTTTGCTTCAAAAATTTGCAAACACACCAAATCTAACACTATTGTATTAGCAAAAAACAAACAACTATGTGCTTCAGGAACAGGACAAACTTCCAGAGTTGACGCATTAAAACAAGCAATAGAAAAAGCACAATCCTTTGAATTTGATTTGACAGGAGCAGTTATGGCAAGTGATGCTTTTTTCCCTTTCCCAGATTGTGTTGAAATTGCAAATAAAGCAGGAATTACAGCGGTAATCCAGCCAGGTGGTTCTATAAAAGATGAGCTAAGTATAAACTATTGCAATGAAAATAACTTAGCTATGGTTTTCACTAGTGTACGTCATTTTAAACACTAAGAATAATATCAAATAAAACCAAGTAATTAAGTGCATTAAGACTTTTTGTTTTAATGCATTTTTTTTACATTAAAAACAAAATATTTTTCTACTTTTGTCAGTTGAATAAACTATAGTTACATTAACCCTTTATAAAAACATATATGGGATTTTTTGATTTCATGACTGAGGACATTGCTATTGACCTTGGTACCGCAAATACATTGATCATTCACAACGATAAAGTTGTTATAGATAGCCCTTCCATCGTCGCTAGAGACCGTATTTCTGGCAAAATTATAGCTGTTGGCAAAGAAGCTAATATGATGCAAGGAAAAACACACGAAAATATCAAAACAATTCGACCTTTAAAAGATGGGGTTATTGCCGATTTTGATGCATCAGAAAAAATGATTAGTATGTTTATTAAAAGCATACCAGCACTAAAGAAAAAATTATTTACACCTGCGTTACGAATGGTAATTTGTATTCCTTCAGGCATTACTGAGGTGGAGATGCGTGCCGTAAAAGAATCTGCTGAGCGTGTAAATGGAAAAGAAGTTTATTTAATTCATGAACCTATGGCAGCTGCTATTGGTATTGGCGTTGATATTATGCAACCAAAAGGAAACATGATAGTAGATATAGGTGGTGGAACTACAGAAATTGCAGTTATTGCATTAGGCGGTATCGTTTGTGACAAATCGGTAAAAATTGCGGGTGATGTTTTCACTAATGATATCATTTATTACATGCGAACAGCGCACAACTTGTTTGTTGGAGAAACTACCGCTGAAAAAATTAAAATACAAATTGGTGCCGCTACTGAAGATTTAGATACCGCTCCAGAGGATATGTCAGTTCAAGGACGCGATTTATTAACTGGAAAACCTAAACAAGTTGATGTGTCATACAGAGAAATTGCAAAAGCTCTAGACAAGTCTATTCAGCGTATTGAAGATGCGATAATGGAGACTTTATCTCAAACCCCTCCTGAATTAGCGGCAGACATATACAACACAGGTATTTATTTAGCTGGAGGTGGTTCCATGTTGAGAGGATTAGACAAACGAATTTCATTGAAAACAGATTTACCTGTTTACATTGCTGAAGACCCATTAAGAGCCGTTGTTAGAGGAACAGGTATGGCTTTAAAAAACATCAACAAATACAAAAACATCTTAATTAAATAAGACTTAGTTAATGCAGCAAATCATCTATTTTATTATAAAAAACAGCTATAGATTGCTGTTTTTGCTGCTTCTAAGCATTTCACTAATGCTTACTATTCAATCGCATTCTTATCATCGAAGTCAATATATTCATTCAGCAAATAGTATTTCAGGCTATACTTATGAAAAAATTAACAATGTAAGAGAGTATTTTGGTTTACGAGCCAAAAATGAAGAATTAGCACTAGAAAATGCTCGATTAAAGGAATTACTATTCAACACTAAAGATACAGTAATTGACTTAAAGAGCGCCCCTTCTTTTGCTACGGACTTTAGAGTAATCCCAGCTCGTGTAATAAAAAATTCATACGAGAAACAAGAAAATTACATAACATTAGATAGAGGAAACTTAAAAGGGATTAAAGGTGATATGGGCGTTATTAGTGATCGCGGAGTAGTAGGTATAGTAGATAAAACCACTAAAAATTTTGCTACAGTTATTAGCATTCTACACACCAATAATCCAATCAATGGAAAAATTAAAAACTCTAATCACTTTGGTTCAATTACTTGGGATGGTAAAAACACAGGATATGTTCAGTTAATTGATGTACCAAAATTAGCCACGCTTAAGAAAGGAGATACCATTGTAACAGGTGGTCAATCTTATATTTTCCCTGAAAACATCCCTGTGGGTAAAATCGATAAAATTTTCATTGATAAATCAACTAATAAATTTGTTATCAATGTACGATTGTTTAATGACATGACTAATTTGGGTTATGTTTACATTATTGAAAACAAGAAAAGAAAAGAAAAAGAAATCCTAGAAGCTGCTTCTGAAAAAGAAGTCAATAAATAATAATGAATAGCAATTTTATTTTAAATAGCATCCGATTTGTTGTTTTACTAATCATTCAAATTTTCGTTCTTAATCAGATCAATTTTGGAGGATGGATTAATCCGTATGTTTATATTCTATTCATTATACTTTATCCTATCAATTCTAATAAGTTTGGATTCATTACAGCTAGTTTTTTCCTAGGCTTAGTTATGGACATCTTTAGTGACAGTGGCGGAGTGCACACAACGGCTTGTTTATTATTAGCTTATCTACGTCCGAGTTTCTTGCGTTTTGCTTTTGGATTGAGTTATGAATACCAAACCATTCGTATTGCAGACAAACTTTCAGTAGATCGTTTTACTTTCATTATGATATCGATTCTTTTCCATCATATTATTTTGTTTAGTTTAGAAGTATATCGTTTAGATCTATTTTTTGAAATTATTTCTCGCACCATTTTAAGTACGATTTTCACATTTATCATCTGTGTAATTAGCATCTATTTAATAAAGCCCAGTAGAAAATGAGAAAGACATTATTACCTACTATCATTATCGTATCGGCTATTATTTTATTGATTCGTCTTTTTTATTTACAAGTAATTGATGAAACACTAAAAATAAAATCGGAAAACAACGCCATTAAAATTAACTATGATTTTCCTGAACGAGGTTATATTTATGACCGAAATGGAAAACTTTTAGTCGCTAATCAACCTTCTTATGACATTATGGTAGTGCCCAATGAAGTTAAAAACATTGACACACTCGAATTTTGCAGAATTTTAAGAATTACCAAAAAAGAATTCCTAAAAAAAATTGATAAAGCAAAAATATACAGCCCCAGACTTCCTTCTGTTTTCCTTGCACAATTGAACAAACTTGAATTTGCTGCTTTTCAGGAAAAAGTTAGAAAATACAAAGGTTTTTATATTCAAAAAAGAGCTTTACGAGATTATCAAGTAGATTATGGTGCTAATATTTTTGGATTTATTACACAAGTTAACGACCAAATTATTGAAAAGAATCCTTACTATAAAAGTGGTGACTTAATTGGCAGACAAGGCGTTGAAGAGGCTTATGAAGATATTTTGCGCGGAGTAAAAGGTGTAAAATACATTTTAAAAGACAAACACAACCGTGAAATCGGATCTTACAAAGAAGGAAAATTTGACACCATCGCTCAACAAGGAAGTGACATAACCCTTTCCATTGATGGAGATTTGCAAAAATATGGAGAAGAATTAATGATTAATAAACGCGGTGGAATTGTTGCAATTGAACCTAAGTCAGGAGAAATTCTTGCTTTAGTTACAGCTCCTTCATATAAACCATCATTATTAGTAGGTAGAGAACGCTCAAAAAACTACACAAAATTATATAACGATTCCATTGCCAAACCCCTTTTTGACCGAGGTTTATTAGCAGAATATCCTCCAGGTTCACCTTTTAAGATACTCACTGGATTAGTAGGCTTACAGGAAGGCGTTGTTAATACTGAAACCACTTTTACCTGTAGTCATGGTTTTTCATATGGCCGTGGGGCTTTCATGCGTTGTCACTGTCCTGGAGGAATCATCAAACTTCACAATGGAATTTATAAATCATGTAATACTTATTTTGCACAAGTTTATAAAAGAACTATTGAAAAATACAGTAAACCCAAAATTGGAGTTGACCAATGGAATAAGCATATGAAAAGTTTTGGGTTGGGTCAATTCTTAGGCTATGATTTACCTCCTGGAAGAAAAGGTCACATTCCAAGCTCTAAATTTTACGACCATTATTATCCAAATGGAGGTTGGCGTTCCTCAACAATTATTTCAAACTCAATTGGTCAGGGTGAAGTTTTAATGACCCCCATACAATTAGCTAACATGATGGCCATCGTTGCAAATAAGGGTTGGTATTATACACCACACGTAATTAAGAAAATTAAAAACCATAAGATTGATTCTAAATACACCACGAAACATACCACTTCTGTTGAATCAAGACATTTTGAACCAGTGATTGACGGTTTATTTGATGTTTATAACCTAGGTACAGCGGCTGGTTTAGGTGTTCAAGGATTAGAAATTTGCGGAAAAACAGGAACAGCAGAAAATTTTACCAAACTAAATGGAAAACGAGTTCAATTGACTGACCACTCTATCTTTGTTGCATTCGCTCCTAGACATAATCCTAAAATCGCCATAGCTGTATTTGTAGAAAATGGATATTGGGGAAATCGTTGGGCTGGCCCAATTGCCACCTTGATGATAGAAAAATACATCAATAAAAAAATTACACGAACCGATCTTGAAAAACGAATGTTAGAAGGAAATTTGAATTGGGAATATGCAAAATTATATCCTAGAAAAGATAGTGAGTTTATGCCAAAATTTACTCTGACTAAACAAGATTCTATTCGTTTAAAACTAATAAAAGCAAAAACAAACAAATCAAAAGATACAGTTAAGAAATAAGTAATGAAAAATCAAAGTTTAAGTAGTTCAATTGATTGGATAACCATTCTACTCTATTCCATCTTAGTTATCTTTGGATGGATGACTATTTATTCTGTAACAGTACCTGCCGATCAAGAATACACATTTGAGTTTGGACAACATTATAGTAAACAGTTAATGTTCATTATTATTGCCATTCCGCTCATATTCACCATTCTTTTTGTAGATTCAAAATTATTTGAACGGTTTTCATTGGTGTTTTATGGCATAGGCATCTTACTTCTCTTAGGATTATTTGTATTTGGGGTTACCAAAAAGGGACAAACCAATTGGTATCAATTTGGTGGATTTGGATTTCAACCATCTGAATTTGTTAAAACAGCTGTAGCCTTACTTCTATCTAAGTATTTAAGTGACGCACAAGTAAATTTAAGTAAAAGTAAATTTCAATACTTTGCTTTTGCGATTATTGGATTGCCTATATTTTTGATTTTATTACAACCTGACGCAGGAAGTGCCATGATATTTTTATCCTTGGTTTTCGTTCTTTATAGAGAAGGTTTACCATCTTGGTATTTATGGACAGGAGCTATAGCTATTGTCACTTTTTTATCAGCATTGATTATAAAGCCTGTTTTTTTAATAGTTTTTATTTTTATAATAATGCTTATTCACTATATATTTAACAGGCGTATTTCTAGAAATCCACTTATCTATTTTTTAATTTTTTTAGCCATATCTGCATTTGCTTTCTCAGTAAGTTTTGTTTATGACAATGTACTAGAACCACATCAAAAAGAACGTATCAATGTATTGCTCGGAAAAGAAGTAGATCTAAAAAAAGAAGGGTACAATTTACACCAGTCGATGATTGCCATTGGATCTGGAGGACTATTAGGGAAAGGCTATTTAGAAGGAACACAAACTAAAGGCGGTTTTGTACCAGAACAACATACTGACTATATTTTTACTACTGTTGGTGAAGAATGGGGATTCATGGGTAACTTATTAGTCATTTCCCTATTTGTCGGCCTGTTTTTAAGAATTATTTATTTAGCTGAACGACAAAAAACTAAATTCAGTAGGGTTTATGGATATTGTGTGGCAACTTATCTATTCACTCATTTTTTTGTTAATATTGCCATGCTAATTCGATTATTCCCAACTATTGGTGTTCCACTACCTTTTTTCTCTTATGGTGGCTCAAGTCTATGGGCGTTTACTATAATGCTATTCATCTTTATCAAATTAGATGCTAACAAAGTAAATGAATGGTAATTTTTTTATTTAACATAGCTAAATTGAATAATTACAATTTACTTTTTAAATAGAACCAGCTAAAGTTAAAAACCTAAGACGAAATTGAACAGTACATCAGGTATTACAACAACGAAAGAATCAAGTCTAATTTAAAAGGAATGAGCCCGATAAACATCGAGCTCATTATTTTAAACTTATACACTTTTTAGAACAGTGTCATTATTTAACAGCTGAAATTTCTTTTACCTTTCTCTTTTTATTGCTCTTAACCATATCTTTCAAATCTTTAATAGTTAAATCATTTAATACATTTAAAGATTCTTCTATATAGGCGTCTTTTTGCATTTCCTCGTGCCATCTTTCACGCTTTTGTTTTAAAAGATCATCTGTTTTAATCAACTCCTCCTCATAAGGAAGGGAATTAAACATTAATCCATTTTTATATTCTTGAATAGCTTTAAACTTAGCTGTTTGTTTATCTAAATCAGCAATTTCTTTTTTATAATCTGAATATTTCAAATGTAATGTATTATCTTCTTTTCTATCATTGATCCATTTAGCATTCTCTTCAATCAATTTAAATTGAGGGCTAGTAGCAATTCTATTTTTACTTTTAGCAATTTGTAAATCGAAACCATTAGTCACGGGTGAATAAGAAGCCGGCTCAATTTTATCCCAAGCCATAGCATTTTTTTCATCACGTTCACCAGTTTCAATAAAAGCAAAACGATCTGGGACTACGATATCGCTCTTCACCCCTTCTAGTTGAGTAGAACCACCATTAACTCTATAAAATTTTTGAGTAGTTGCTTTTAATGCTCCAAGATCACCATATTTATTTGTTCTTAAGAATTGGTTCAATTCAAAAACATTTTGAACCGTTCCTTTACCATAAGTTTGTTTACTTCCAATTATTATTCCTCTTTTATAATCTTGAATTGCAGCAGCAAAAATTTCAGAGGCAGAAGCAGAATAATTATTCACCATTACTACTAAAGGTCCCGGCCATTGTACTTGTGGATCTGGATCAGGCAAAACTTCAGGCTTTCTTCCCGCGGCCTTCACCTGAACTACTGGTCCCTTTTCAATAAACAAACCTATCATTTTAACTACTGTTTCTAAAGAACCTCCTCCGTTGTCTCTTAAATCCAAGATAATCCCTTCAACCTTAGCCTCTTTTAATCTTTCTATTTCTTGTGCAACATCCTTATAAGCGTCTCGCTTTTGTTTATTTTCAAATGAAATATAAAATTTAGGCAAATAAATAATCCCGAATTTTTTACCATTTTTTTCAACAACAGCTGACTTAGCAAAGGTTTCCTCTGTTTCTACTTCATCACGTGTGATAGTTATTACTTTAATTGTACCATCTACTTTTTTAACGGTTAACTTTACAACAGTTCCTTTAGGTCCCTTAATTTTTTTAATTACATCATCTAAACGCATACCAGAAATATCAACTGGTTCGTCATTACCTTGCGCCACTTTTAAAATAACATCACCCGCTTCTAATTCCTTTCCTCTCCATGCTGGTCCACCACTAATTAACTCTACAATTTCCACCGCATCATTTTTCTTTGAAAGACGTGCTCCAATACCTTCAAATTTACCACTCATACTCACATCAAACTTATCCTTATCTTCAGGTGAAAAATAAAAAGTATGTGGGTCATATTGAGTTACAATTGCATTTAAAAACATTGAAAACCAATCTTCACGAGTTAACTCAGCTATAAACGAATAATTATTATCTAAGTTACTTTTAGTTGACTTTCTTGCCTCCTCTTCTAATTTAGAAAAAGGTACAACTTGATAATTAGTTTCTTTAGATTTCTTCTCCTCTTCTAATTTTTCTTTATCTGTTATTGTAGACAACAATGTTAATTTTAGAATTTTTTTCCATCTATTTTGCAATTCTACTTCATTAGCCGAATAAGGTAATTTTTCATAATCTACATTAATTGTTTCCTCCTCATCGAAATTCATTGGTTTAGCTAACAAATTAGTATAAATAGTTTTAGATTCAGCCATTCGTTTCATTAAACGATTATAAGTTAAATCAAAGAATGTCAAATCCTTATCTTTAACCATATCGTCTATTTTCAACTCATATTTACTAAATTCATTAATGTCTTGTTGTGTAAAATAACGTTTAGTAGGATCAATTGACGCTATATAGGCAGCATAAGCCTTTTTTGAAAAATCATCATTGATTTCAATTGGCGCGTAATGTCCTTTCTCTAAAACAAATGAAAGTAATTCAAGCAACACTTTATCTTTATCATCATCTGTTGCCTTTTTCGTTGGCATGAAACTCCACAATACTGCAGATAATGCCGCTATAATCAAAACTACTTTATAATTTCTCTTCATAAATTCAATAATCTTTTCCATTAATATTTCTAAAACTATGCCAAATTTGACGTTATTTCTGTTAAAACGTTACAATCAAACAAATTTAATATTTTAATATCCAATAATAGATAAAAAATAATATTTTAGCAAATAATTTAACACCAGCAACAATGAAGAATTACCAAATCTTAATTACCAATGACGATGGTATTGCAGCTCCTGGATTAAAAGCAATAACAGAAGTGATGCAAGAGTTAGGTCAATTAACTATAGTTGCTCCAGATAGCCCACAAAGCGGTATGGGTCATGCTATAACAATAAACAACACTTTAGAAGTTAAACATCACCCTAATTATTTAGGGACTGATCATGCTTACAGTTGCACGGGAACTCCAGTTGATTGTGTTAAAATGGCCGTACATGAAATTTTAAAATCAAAACCTAATCTTTGCGTATCTGGAATAAACCATGGCTCTAATTCTTCTATTAATGTTATTTATTCAGGAACTATGAGTGCTGCGGTTGAAGCAGGTATAGAAGGCATCCCTTCCATTGGCTTTTCACTTTGCGACTATAGCTGGAATGCTAATTTTGAGCCAATAAAGCCCTTCATAAAAAAAATTGTAACCGAAGTTTTAACTCATGGTCTACCAGAAGGCGTTATTTTAAATGTAAATTTTCCCAAAACAGAATTTATTAAAGGAATTAAAATTTGTCGTCAAGCCAAAGCTTACTGGGAAGAAGAATTTGACAAACGAATTAACCCAATGGGAAAAGAATATTATTGGCTAACTGGTAAATTTGTAAATCATGACAAAGGAGAAGACACTGACGAGTGGGCCTTGGCTCATGATTATATATCAATAGTTCCAGTACAATTTGATTTAACCGCCTATCATGCCATACAGCAATTAAACAATTGGAATTTATAACTTTCGAACAGAATCCCTTTTTCTCAACTCTGTTTTGATAATTTCAGTTTTATAAACGATTAATTCCTCTGAATCAATTTCTTGTTCAATACGATTGATGAGTAATTCAGCTGCTTTTTGACCAATTTCGGGTGCGTGCTGAGAAACCGTCGACAAACTTGGCGTCATTCTTCTTGACCACAAACCGTCGGCAAATCCAATGATTGACAAATCTTCAGGGACACGGAATCCTTTCTTCAATGCTAATTTTAGGGTTGCTACAGAAACGTGTTCATTAAGTGCAAAAATACCATCAGGTTTTTCATCTAAAAGAGCTTCAATTTTTGAATCAAATTCTTTTTCTTCTTGTGCCAATAAAATCAAATCCGAATCACTATCTCTTCTATTCTTAGCTAAAGCTTCAAAATAACCTTTAGCTCTCAAATCACCAACACTTGAATTCTCGATAGTAGACACAATTGCAATTCTTTTACAACCTGTATCGATTAAATATTGTGTAGCATGAAAACCTGATTCATAGTCATCAACAATTACTTTATCACATTTCAATTCATTGGCTATTCTATCAAACAAAACAATAGGTGTACCTCCTTTAATGACTTGTTTTAAATGTTCGAGATTATTTTCTTTTTGTGTTTCTTTTGCAAGAGCCAAAACGAAGCCATCAATAGCACCATTATCCAACATCTCTAACATTTGTTTTTCCTTTGTGAGCGACTCATTTGAAATACAGGTAATTAAATTATACCCTCTTTTATTAGCGTATTTCTCAATACCCGAAAAAACTTTAGCAAAAAAAGGATTCAGAATATTTGGAAGAATTACCCCTATAGTGTGAGTCCTTTTATTTTTGAGATTTTTAGCAACACTATTAGGTTTATAATTACGTAGTTGAGCAAACTCTTTAATTTTGCGTTTAGTAACCTCACTTATTTCTGGACTATCACTCAAGGCTTTGGAAACAGTTGAAGTAGACACACCTAACTCTTTCGCTAATTCTTTTAGTGTTGCTTTTGACTTCATTGAAACACATTTTAAGGTTCAAAAATAGGAAAAAAATATCTTATTTATGATTTTGATTTTGACGCCTCTGCATTCATACAAATTAAGCCTCTTAAAATCAATGAAAAAGAAATTAAGAAATGGATTTGTAATATTGATAAATAATTGTACTTTTGCACTCCCTTAATTGGGAATGGAATGTTTAATTAAAATTATTAGCAAAGTGAACACATTAAGCTACAAGACAATTTCAGCGAACAAAGCTACTGCAGATAAGCAGTGGATTGTTGTTGATGCTGAGGGTCATAACTTAGGACGTTTTGCTTCAAAAGTAGCCATGTTACTTAGAGGTAAATACAAGCCTAATTATACCCCTCACGTTGATTGTGGAGATAACGTAATTGTTATCAACGCAGAGAAAATTAACTTAACTGGAAACAAATTAGACGACAAAATTTATATGCGTCATACAGGTTATCCAGGAGGACAAAGAACTTTAACTGCTAGAGTTCAACAACAAAAAAACCCAGCTGTTTTAGTAGAAAAAGCTGTGAAAGGAATGTTACCTAAAAACAAATTAGGAGCACAATTATTCCGTAATTTAAATGTTTATGTAGGTCCTGAGCACAAACACGCAGCTCAAACGCCTAAAACTGTAAATTTAAACGATCTTAAGTAATGGGTACTATTCACAAAATCGGTAGAAGAAAATGTGCAGTTGCACGTGTTTATGTTACAGAAGGATCTGGGAACATTACTGTTAACAAAAGAGAATTTTCAAATTACTTCCCTACTGCTACCTTACAGTACAAAGTATTACAGCCATTAACAATGACAAACAACGAAAACAATTTCGATGTTAAAATCAACGTTTATGGTGGTGGTGCAACAGGTCAAGCAGAAGCTGTGAGAATGGCTATTGCTAGAGCAATGTGTGAAGTTGAAGCAGAAAACAGAAGCATCTTAAAACCAGAAGGATTACTAACAAGAGATCCACGTATGGTTGAGCGTAAAAAATTCGGTCAGAAGAAAGCTCGTAAGAGATTCCAGTTCTCTAAACGTTAATATAAATTATTTATTAAAATTGTTGTTATTATCTCTTATAAAAGAGGTTAGTTTAGCATCTAAATGGTTAAGACCGAAAAAATCGCTACTTAATCATTGCTAAGTCAACAGAACGTAAACTATTACAAAAATGGCAAACAAAGTAGAAGTTAAAGAATTATTAGAGGCTGGTGTACACTTTGGACACATGACTCGTAAATGGGATCCAAACATGGCTCCTTATATTTATATGGAGCGTAATGGAATCCACATTATCAATCTATATAAAACTGCAGCTAAAATTGAAGAAGCTAATGAAGCTTTAAAGAAAATTGCTGCCTCAGGTAGAAAAGTATTATTCGTAGCTACCAAAAAACAAGCTAAAGACATCGTTGCTGAGAAAGCAGCAGCTTGTAACATGCCTTACATCACTGAAAGATGGCCAGGTGGTATGTTAACTAATTTCGTTACTATCCGTAAAGCAATCAAAAAGATGGCTTCTATTGATAGAATGAAAAAAGACGGTACTTTCAACACGTTATCTAAAAAAGAAAAATTACAAATTGAGCGTTTAAGAGCTAAGTTAGAGAAAAACTTAGGTTCAATTGCTGATATGACAAGATTACCAGCTGCTTTGTTTGTAGTAGATATCAAAGCTGAGCACATCGCTGTAAAAGAAGCTAAGAAATTAAACATTCCAGTGTTTGCAATGGTAGATACCAACTCTGACCCTCGTCAGGTTGATTTCGTTATCCCTGCTAATGACGATGCTTCTAAATCAATCGATAAAGTTTTATCTTTAGTATCTGCTTCTATTGTAGAAGGTTTATCTGATAGAAAAGCTGAGAAAGAAGAACAACCTGCTGATGCACCAGCTGTACAAGCTGAAGCTAACGCTAGCGAAGAATAAAAATATATAATTCCAAGAATTAGACTCCAAGTTCCAATTCACTTAACAATTTATTGTTGATTTGATATATTTGGAATTTGGGATTTAAGGCTTGGAATTACTTTTTTTACAATAAAATTTATTATTCATTTTAAAACATAGTACAAATGTCAATTACTGCTGCTGACGTTAATAAATTAAGAGGAATTACAGGTGCCGGAATGATGGACTGTAAAAAAGCTTTAGTAGAAGCTGAAGGTGATTTTGAAAAAGCAATTGAAATCTTAAGAAAAAAAGGTCAAAAAGTAGCGGCTAACCGTTCTGACAGAGAGTCTTCTGAAGGTGCTGTTATTGCTGCTGTTAATGCTGATAGCACTGTGGGTGTTATTATTTCATTAAACTGTGAAACGGACTTCGTAGGTAAAAATGAAGGTTTCGTAAAATTAGCTACTGATTTAGCTAACCAAGCATTAAATTATGCTGATAAAGATGCTTTCTTAGCTTCTGACTTTGGTGGAATTACTGTTAATGAAAAATTAATGGAACAGACTGGAGTTATCGGTGAGAAAATTGAAATCGGTGCTTTCGAAAGATTAGAAGGTGCTTTTGTTAATTCATACATCCATGCTGGAAACAGAATTGCTACATTAGTAGCTTTATCTGCTAAAGTAGACGGTGGCGATGAAGCTGCAAGAAACGTTGCTATGCAAGCTGCCGCAATGGCTCCAATCGCATTAGATGAAAACGGAGTAGATGCTTCTATCATTGAGAAAGAAATTGAAATCGCTAAGGATCAATTAAGAGCTGAAGGAAAACCAGAAGCTATGTTAGACAACATTGCTAAAGGAAAAATTGCTCGTTTCTTTAAAGATAATACATTAGTAAATCAAGATTACATCAAAGAACCTTCAATGAATGTTGCAGCTTATGTTAAGTCAGTAGACGCTAACTTAACTGTTACAGGATTTAAAAGAGCTGCTTTGGCATAATCTTAAAAAATACACTAATTTTGAAGGCTGTCTAAATAGACAGCCTTTTTTATTTACTATGGAAACAAAAAACACTAAATGGATTATTTTAACAGCACTAGCCTTAGTTTGGGGAAGTTCGTTTATATTGATGAAAAAAGGGTTAGATGGAGGATTGAACCCTTTTCAATTAGGAGCATTGCGTATAATTTTTACTTCTATTTTCTTATTAAGCATAGGATGGAGAGAATTATTCAATGTCAAAAAAAACAAAATCATTCCTATTATTGGAGCTGGACTCTTAGGGAATTTCTTTCCAATATTCCTATTCGCATTAGCACAAACTGAAATTAGCAGTTCCATTAGTTCAACATTAAACTCATTTACCCCTTTAAACACCTTGCTCATAGGAAGTTTCTTTTTTGGGCTGACCTTTACACGAAAACAACTAGGAGGCATTATTTTAGGCATCATAGGATGTTTAGTATTAGTTTATGCTGGCGCTGATAGTCATCCTAATAAAAATTATTATTACGCTTTGCTAGTACTTGTAGCCACTTGGTGTTATGCAAGTAATATCAATTTGGTAAAAAAGTATTTAGCTGATGTTGCCCCATTTACTATTACCGTTGGAAATTTTGCCTTCTTATTATTACCTGCCATAACAATATTAACTTTTACTAACTTGACAGTTGAAATTACTTTTATAAACACAAATTCAACTATAGATTTATATTTTAACCCCTTAGTTTATGTTGCCCTATTAGGGATTATAGGCACAGGCTTAGCGAATATTTACTTTTATAAATTAATACAGCTTTCCTCTCCTATTTTTGCCTCTAATGTTACGTATCTAATTCCTATTGTAGCTACTTTTTGGAGTCTTATAGATCATGAAGAGGTAAGCTATTTACAAATCATTGGAACAGTCATTATATTAATTGGTGTATACATCACAAATAAAAAATAAAAAAAGGCAGTGTTTATGCACTGCCTTTTTTGTACTGAAATAAATAATGACTATTCGAAATCTTTATCCATAACGCCTTCATTAATTTTTACATCCTGTGTAATAAACTCTAAAGGCATACCCACATTTAATGTGATTTTATAAGGGAATTTAATTCCTTTAACATCTACATAATCATCATAATTAACCGTTTGCGAAGATTTCTGACCATTTCTTTCCACTTCTTTTTCTTCAGCTACTTTCAATCCTGATTTTGTATCATAAAAATATTTCGTTTTCCCAAACTTAACCACATAAGTCTCAACACCTTCTACGTTTTCAATACCCTCTAAAGTGATATCTTTTGCCTTTAACAATTCTAATTCAATAAATGGAACAGCTCTAGATCTTGAATCAGCATATTTTTCCTTATCCATTTCTTTTCTTTGTCCTTGTTGAATTTCAAAACCAGTTTTGTCATTTATTTTAACACCACCTAATTCCATACCCATACCAGAAATGATAAAAGATAATTTTTTAGCTGAAGACAATTTCTGAGTCAAAGTTAATTCTTGTCCTTGAATAGAACCCTTTGCAAACAACATATAAGTTTTTACTCCAGCTAGTGCCTTTTCACCACCAACAGCATCAATATATTTTTTTACAACCGTTTGCGCCGTTACACCTGCTGGAACAGGTTTTTTTACTGCTGGCTTTTGCACTGGATTTCCAAATTTATCAAAATAAGCAATAGGCAAGCCTTCTTTCTTTGCAGTAACTTCTAAATTAGGCAAAACATCTGCTGCTTTACCAACGATTACTACTCTTGTATTGTTTGCCAAGAAATACTTATTAGCAGCATTTTTAACATCTTCAGCTGTTACCGCATTGATATTTTTAATGTAATTTTCATAAAAATCTTCAGGCAACATTTGCGTTTTTATATTCAAAGCATAACGAGCAATAGTAGCTGGTTTCTCAATTTGCATCACAAAATTTCCTATGTATTTTGCTTTTGCGTTTTTTAATTCCTCTGCAGAAACTAAATCCGTTCTAATTCTTTTTAATTCATTAAAAAATTCGACTACAGCACTATCCGTAACAGCATTTCTAACAGAAGCATTAGATTTAAATTTACCAATATATTTACCGGAATATAATGATGAATAAGCCCCATAAGTCCAACCGTGTTTTTCACGCAAATTAAGGAATAATCTTCCTTCACCACCACCACCTAAAATTTGGTTAGCCATTAAAGCTGCAAAATAATCCTTATCTGTCATTTTTAAAGACGACAAATTCACTAATGAAATTTCAGACTGAACCGCATTAGGCATATCTACAAAATTAATTTGGGAATACTGCAAATCTTTAGGGGTATTATAAGATAACATAGGAGGGGCAGCTGTTTTCCAATTGTCTCCACCAAATAATTTTTCTACCTTCTTTTTAACATCCTTAAAAGTAACATCACCCACTACAACTAAATAAGCATTAGCAGGAACAAAATAAGTGTTGTAATTATTAATCACATCTTGTAAGGTAACGTTTTTCAATGTCTCTTCTGAAGTAAATTCACCATTGTAGTGATTTTTACCATATACTAACACATTTTCAACTCTACCCGCAATTGCAGGCACACTCTTCTCATTTGATTTTAAACTTTCAATCAATTTTGCTTTTTCTGCATCAAAATCTTCTTGTGTAAATACAGGATTTAGAGCCCCATCTGCTAGTAACTCTAATATTCTTGAAGAATAACGCGACAATCCATTTGCAGATGCCCCAGATGCATAAAAACTCATATCTGCACCCAAGAAATCAATTTCTTCATTGAATTTTTCCTTAGAAATAGTTTCTGTAGCATTTCCAATCATTGCTGACAATAAATCAGCTACTCCTTTTTTATCTCCTTCTGCATAAGGTGCATTATCAATAGTTAAATTATAAGAAACTCTTGGCAACTTATGATTCTCCACCACCATTACTTTTAAACCATTTTTTAAAGTAAAAGTTTCAGGTTTTTTAATATTTATTGCAGGTGCTGGACCTGATTTTGGCATCGGTCTATCTTGTGCTTGCATCGTCATTGTTAAAAATAAACTGGCTGCTATATATATATACTTTTTCATCTTGATTTGATTATTTTTGAGCTTTTTCTTTAGCTGGTTCATAATTCAATACTAATCTTTGATTTGGATTTAAGTATTTTTTAGCTACTTCTCTAATTTCCTCTCTTGTAATAGAACGGTAAATATCAATTTCTGTATTAATCAAGTTAATATCTCCGTAAAGCATGTAATAAGTGGCTAAATTATCTGCAATACCTTCAACGCTTGAATTAGCGCTTACATAATTACTTTCAAATTTGTTTAGTAATTTTTGAAAATCTTTTTCTGAAATTAATTCTTTTTGAAGTTTTACAATTTCCTCGTCAATTTCTTTTACCAAATCATCTGTTGTAGTAGACCCCATAGGTAAACCATAAATAAAATACGTTCCGTAGTCTTCTTGACTATAATTGAAAGCTGCCACTTGAAGAGCTTTTTTCTTATCATCTACTAATTTTTTGTATAAAACTGAAGATTTACCATCAGATAAATATGTCGAAATCATATCTAAAATACGAGCATCACGAGTTTTCATAGAAGGCGTTCTGTAAGCCGTAACAATCATTGGAATTTGAATATTTGGATCTTCCCATTTAGCATTGATTTGCTGAGTGATAGGAGCCTCTTCATATTTTTGACGTGTAACCGGTGTTCCTTTAGGAATTGCTCCAAAATATTTTTTTATCCATTCTTTTGCTTGAGCAGTATCAAACTGACCTGCTACAACTAATACCGCATTATTTGGTACATAGAATTTTTTATTAAACGCTTGGAATTCTTCTAACGTAGCTGCATCTAAGTGTTCCATTTCACCGATAGTTGTCCAACGATAAGGGTGCACTTTAAACATATTTGTTTTAACAGCTTTTAATAAATTACCATAAGGCTGATTATCAACTCTCAATCGTTTTTCCTCTTTAACCACCTCATTTTGCGTATCTACACCAATTTGATTAATTACAGGATGCATTAATCGTTCAGATTCCATCCAAATAGCCAACTCTAGGTTGTTAGAAGGAAAAACTTCGTAATAATACGTTCTATCATCAGTAGTATTTGCGTTATTGTTTCCGCCATTTGCTGTTACTAATTTGAACCATTCTCCACGACCGATATTTTTTGTCCCTTCAAATAATAAATGCTCAAAAAAGTGAGCAAAACCCGTTCTATTTGGTTGTTCATCTTTTGCTCCTACGTGATACATCACTGATGTAACCACTACTGGAGCCGAATTATCTTGATGTAAAACCACATGAAGACCATTCTCTAAATCGAACTCTTCAAATGCTACTTTCTGCGCGTGTGCAGTACTTCCAAGCATAGCCATAGTTCCTAAAGCCATTACAATTTTTTTCATAATAAATTTGTAGTTAATATAACATGTTCGAAGATAGGTCTAAAAAAAATAAAAATGTTACAAAAAAGGGATAAAAATTAACCAAAAAGTTGTTTAAAGAAAAAAAGAACATAGCATCTTGCAGAATAAATAAAAAGGCGTATATTTGCAAACTTAAATTTTAATTAAAATCATATTGTTATGTACGCAATCGTAGAGATAGCAGGGCAACAATTCAAAGTAAGCAAA